>SXNL01000278.1 GCA_005777185.1 Myxococcales bacterium | reverse complement strand
ATGCAGAAGATCGGCATCCAGCCGGACGTGCTCCTGTGCCGCGCCAAGTCGGCGCTCGCGAAGTCGACGAAGGAGAAGATCGCACTGTTCTCGAACGTCATGGTCGAGGCGGTCATCACCGCCGTCGACGTGGGCTGCATCTACGAGGTCCCCGCGCACCTCCACGCCGAGGGCCTCGACGACCTCATCGCCGAGCGACTGAACATCTGGGCGCGCCAGCCGGACATGGCGCCGTGGAACCGCGTGGTGGAGCGCTTCAAGAAGCCCCAGAAGGGCGCCGTGCGCATCGGTGTCGTGGGCAAGTACGTGCACCTCAAGGACGCGTACAAGTCGCTTCACGAGGCCCTCGTCCACGGCGGCCTCGCGAACGACTGCAAGGTCGACCTGGAGTACATCGACTCGGAGGAGGTCGAGCGCGACGGCCCCGAGCGGCTGCTCGCGAACCTCGACGCGGTGCTCGTGCCCGGCGGCTTCGGCGATCGCGGCACGGAGGGGAAGATCCTCGCCATCGGGTACGCGCGCACGAACCGGGTCCCTTTCTTCGGGATCTGCCTCGGGATGCAGCTCGCCGTGGTCGAGTTCGCGCGCAACGTCGCCAGAATCCCCGGCGCGGGCTCGGCCGAGTTCGACCGCGACACGGAGGCCGCGGTCATCGACCTCATGCCCGACCAGCGCACGCTCAGGAACAAGGGCGCCACGATGCGCCTCGGCGCGTTCCCGTGCACCTTGCTCCCCGGATCGGTCGCCGCCGAGGCCTACGGCGCGCTCGACATCAGCGAGCGGCACCGCCACAGGTACGAGTTCTCGAACGAGTTCAAGCAGGCGCTGTCGGCGGCGGGCCTCGTCCTGAGCGGGACGTCGCCGGACCGGCGGCTGGTCGAGATGATCGAGCTCTCGGATCACCCCTACTTCCTCGGCTGCCAGTTCCACCCCGAGTTCAAGAGCCGGCCCCTCGCGCCGCACCCGCTGTTCGCGCGCTTCGTCCGCGCCGCGCTCGAGCTGCGCAACGGGCGGGCGAAGGCCGAGGGCCGCAAGGTCGAGGGGACGCAGTCGAGCGCCCCGAACTGACGGGCGCCCGCCTTGGGAGCCTCTCGCTTCGCGCCCCTCGGCGTCGCCGCCCTGCTGGCGTGCGGGCCCGGCCCCGCCCCGTCGACCCCGCCCCACCCCCCGGCGAGCCGCGGACAGCCGACAGCGGACGGCCGACCGTCAACGACCGACAGCGGACGGCCGACAGCGGATCCTCGCTGCGGCGGCCCGCCGATGCGCATCACCTTCTACGACGTCGGGCAGGGCCTCTCCGCGCTGGTCGTGCTCCCGGACGGCCGTCGCATCCTCGTCGACACGGGCGAGCACGCGTCCCGCGGGGGCTGCGAGCCCGCCTGCAGGGTGTGGAGCGATCACCTGAGGGGGGCCCTCGCGAAGGATCTCCCCGACAAGCGCCTCGACGCGATCTGGATCACGCACCAGCACTCCGACCACATGGGGAACGCGGTCGACCTCCTCGGTGACCTCACCGTGGCCCTCTACGTCGACAACGGCACCGGCCTCGGGACCGACCCACGCCGCAGGACGCAGGTCGATCGGGCCCACGAGGCCGCGCGCGCGCGGCGTGTCCGTGTCGTCACCGTCGATCCCGCGAACCCCGAGGTCCCGCTCGCGAGCACCGCCGACGTGAAGCTCCGCGCGGTCCTTCCGAAGGGCGACTGGGGCGCGCGCTGCACGGACGATCCCAACGACTGCTCCATCGCGCTCCGCGTCGACTACTGCCGTTCCAGCGTCCTCTTCATGGGCGACGCCGAGCGGGGTGAGGAGTCGCGGATCGAGGTCGAGCCCGCGGGCGTCCTCCAGGTCGGGCACCACGGGAGCGACACGTCGACCACGGACGCCTTCGTGAGCCGCGTGCGCCCCGCGTGGGCGGTGATCTCCGCGGCCAAGCGCGGCGAAGGGACGAACGCGACGTACTGCCATCCGCGGCGATCGGTCGTCGAGCGGCTGTCGCGCGCGACGGGCGGGGAGCGGACGCGGCCGATGGAGGTCTTCGAGGGGACGAGCTGCAGGAAGGCGGGCGCGACCGACTGGACGACGATCGCGGTCGACGATCACGTCCTGCTCACGGCGCGGGACGGCGACGTGCGCCTGGTGACGACCGGCGACGGGACCTTCACGCGCGAGTGAGCCCGCGCTCCCCCTCGAGCGACGCCGCGATCGCCGCCGCCGCGCGCCCGAGGGTGCGGTCCCGGTGGAAGCACACGTGGGGCCGGAACACGTGGGTGTTCCCTTCCCTCCAGGCGATCTTGCGCAGCTTGCCCGATCGGAGCTCCTTGCCGACGAGGTATCCGGGCAGCCACCCGAAGCCCATGCCCGAGAGGATCGCCTCCTTCTTCGAGTGGAAGTCGTTCAGGTGCACGAGCCTCCTCTGGTCGAGCGCCGACGTCGACAGGAGGAGCCTGGGATCGGATCCGCGCACGTCGAGCAGCACATGCCCCGCGAGATCCTCCGGCGTCACCCGGGTGGCGCGCCCGAGCGGGTGCGACGCGTGCGCGACGAGGAACGCGCGGAGCGGCGCGAGGGGCCGCGCGACGACCCGCGGGTCGACGGGCGGGAGCACCGAGATCATGAGGTCGCCGTGCTCGCGGAGGAACGCCGCCTCGACGCCGGCGAGGAACTCCGAGTGCACGACGACGCGCGCGGGCCCGCCGCCCCCGAGGACCAGGTTCACGTGCCGGAGCAGCGCGCCCGACGGGTAGATGCCGTCGAACACGATGGTGAGGTGGGGCTCCCAGCCGGTCCGGATGGTGTGGCTCGCCGTCTCGAGATCGCTCGCCGCGACGAGCAGCCGGCGCGACAGCTCGAGCACGCGCTGCCCCTCCGGCGTGAGGCGCGAGCGGTAGCCCCGCCGATCGAGGAGCGTGAGCCCCGTCACCGCCTCGAGGTTCCGGATCGCGTACAGCACGGCGCTGTGCTGCTTCCCGAGGAGCTCGGCGGCCCGGGCGAAGGTGCCCCCGCGGGCGAACGCGTCCAGCGCGCGGGCCTGGTCGAGCGTGACGTCGAAGGACATTGTTCGAATATTTTACAATGATTGCCAACACTGTCTCCTTTTTTCGCATCGCGAGGTGCGCCACGATCCACGGACCATGAAGGCACTCAAGGGCATCCAGTTCGTCGAGCTCGCGTCACCGCGTCCTGAGGAGCTCGCGCGGATCCTCCTCGCCCTCGGCTTCTCGCGGACGATGGAGCACCGCACGCGGGCGATCGACCTGTACCAGCAGGGGCGGATCGTCTTCCTCGTCAACCGCGAGCCCGGCGGCCACGCGGCCAGGTTCGCGGAGGCACACGGCCCCTCCGTGTGCTCCATGGGCTGGAGCGTCCGGGGTGACGCGCGCGACGCGCTCGCGCTCGCGCTCGCCCGGGGGGCGACGAGCGGCACGGGCGATCACGATCTGCCGGCCGTGTCGGGCATCGGCGAGAGCCTGATCTACCTCGCGGGCGCGGGCGACTCCTTCGAGCGCCTCGGCTTCGTCCCCGCGCGGGCGCCCGTGCGCGTGCCCGACAAGGGCTTCCTCACGATCGATCACATCACGAACAACGCGGCCAAGGGCGACATGGCGCGCTGGACCGCGTTCTACAAGGAGGTCTTCGGCTTCACCGAGGTGCGCACGTTCGACATCCGCGGCGAGAAGACGGGCCTCCACTCGTACGCGCTCCGCGCCCCGTGCAAGAACTTCTCGATCCCCATCAACGAGGGGACCGAGGCGAAGAGCCAGATCAACGAGTACCTCGAGGAGTACCGCGGCCCGGGCATCCAGCACGTCGCGCTCCTCACGGGAGACATCCTGGGGTCGCTGCAGGACATCGAGGGCGTGCCGTTCCTCGACATCGAGCCGTCGTACTACGAGACGGTCTTCCACCGCGTCCCCGGCGTGACGGAGGATCCGCGCGCGATCCAGGCGCAGAGCGTCCTCGTCGACGGCGACGCGGACGGGTACCTGCTCCAGATCTTCACGAAGAACGTGATCGGGCCGATCTTCTTCGAGCTCATCCAGCGCAAGAACCACCTGTCGTTCGGCGAGGGGAACTTCGGCGCGCTGTTCAGGTCGATCGAGCGGGACCAGGAGCGGCGCGGCTACTTGTGACGGACGACGGCCATCCGCGATCCGCCGTCCAGGCGCCCGCGCGTGCTTCACGGCCCGCGTGAGCCCGACCTGCGCAGCCTGTGGCGTCGGCCCCGTCCGCGAGGCGATGCGCGTGCGCGCGCACACGGTCGGCGTGTGCCCGGCGTGCGGGCACGGCCAGGTGCTCGATCCACCGGAGGACCCCGGCGCGATCTACGGAGAGGCGTACTTCGAGGGGGGCGCCGACGACGGCTACGCCGCGTACGGCGCGACGGAGCCCGTGCTGCGACGCGAGTTCCGCCGATCCCTCGCGCGGCTCCGCCGCCATGTCCCGGGGGGCCGCCTCGTCGAGATCGGCTGCGCGTACGGCGTGTTCCTGGACGAGGCGCGCGCGTCGTTCGACGTGGTGGGGATCGAGATCTCCCGGGCCGCCGCGGCGCGGGCGCAGGCGCGGGGGCTCGACGTCGTGTGCGGCGCGGCGGATCCTCGCGTGCTCGCGGCGCGCGGGCCCTTCGACGCGGCGGTGCTGCTCGACGTGATCGAGCACCTCGCCGATCCGTCCGGGGTCCTTCGCGCGCTCGCGCGGATCCTGCGACCGGGGGCCGCTGTGATGCTCACGACGGGCGATTTCGGATCGATCCTCGCGCGCGCCGCCGGGCGGCGGTGGCGCCTGATGACACCGCCGCAGCATCTTCACTTCTTCACGCGGACCTCGCTCGGCGCCGCGCTCGCGCGCGCCGAGCTGCGCATCGTGTCCGTTCGAAGGCCGACCAAGCTCGTCCCGGTCGCACTCGCGGCCTACCAGCTCGCGCGCGTGGCGGGACCGGCGGCCCCGCTCGCCCGACGGCTCGCTCGGCGCGTGCCCTCGGGGGCGGGCGTGCCGGTCAACCTGTTCGACACCGTGGAGGTGATCGCGACGCGGGCGTGACGATCAGTGCTTGTTGTCGAACGCGATCCCCTTCTCGACCTCGCTGATGGCGTCCTTCACGTGCCCGATCGCCTTGACGCGGTGTCCGCCCTTGTCGGCGGTCGCCTTCTCGAGCTGGTCCTTGGCGACCTTGAGCGACGTGAGCGCCGCCTGCATGTGCGGCTGCGGCTCGGCCTGCGCGGGGGTGACGGCGGACAGCGTGACGGTCGCGCCGAGCGCGACGAGGAGCACGAAGGTCGAGATCTTCCAGAGGTTCATGGGGCGGTTCCTTTCGCGCGTCCACCGTGCCACGCGACCTCGGGCGGCGCAACAGCCCGACGCGGGACCGCATCCCACGGCATCGTCCAAGCGCGACCGGTCGCGCGGCGCCATGTCGGCCCACGCCGGCGCCGGGCGTCGTGACGTGCTATCGTCCGGGGATCCGGGAAGGGAGTCCCCATGAGCCATAGGGTCCGCGCGCTCGTCGCCTCGATCGTCGTCAGTGTACCCCTCGCGTGGATCGCCTGCAGCGACGACGACGCCTCGCCGGCCCGCCCGGACGGCGGCACAGGCACCGCCGACGGCTCGTCCCCGCCCGCCGCCGACTCGGGAACGGGCGGAGGCGACGCCGGGACGGCCGACACGGGAGCCGGCGGCAAGGACGGCAGCCCGGCCGATTCGGGCCCGGCCGACGCGACCGCCGCCGACACCGGCATCTGGGTCGGACCGGACGGAGGCATCTCCGCGAAGATGAACTTCTTCACCACGAGCAGGGGCATGGGCACGGGCGGAGATCTCCGCGCGACCGTCGCGGACACCGATGGCCTCGCAGGGGCCGACGCCTTCTGCAAGATGCTCGCGAACGCCGTATCGCCGGTCCTCGGCGCGAAGACGTGGCGTGCGTACCTCGGTACGGCCGCGGTGACGCCGCGATCGCGGATCGGGCCGGGGCCGTTCTACAACGCGGTCGGCGTGCAGATCGCGGCCGACGTCGCGCACCTGCACGACGAGGGCATGATGAACCTCCTCAGCCTGACGACGAACCTCGACGAGACGGGCGCACAGGTGCAGATCGCGGGTCCCAACCAGCACGACATCCTCACGGGCGCGAACATGGACGGCACCTCGGCGGCGGCGACGTGCGCCGACTGGACGAGCAACGCGACGAACGTGATGGGCCAGGTGGGCCACAGCAACCGCCTGGGTGGCGGACTGAACCCCACGTCGTGGAACTCGGCTCACGCCACGGCGGGCTGCGCCGAGCTCCCCCCGATGAGCGTGCGCAGCGGTGGCGGCCGCGGCTCCTTCTACTGCTTCGCGCTCCCGTAGGTCGACGTCGCCATGACGCCCGCCGCCATGGCGCTCCTCGCCCGGGATCCCGCGATGCGGCGCGTCGTCGCGGAGATCGGGCCCTGCACCCTCGAGCCACGCCTCGAGCGGTCGCCGTACGAGTCGCTCGTCCGGGCCATCGCGCACCAGCAGCTCCACGGAAAGGCCGCGGAGACGATCCTCGGCCGCTTCACGGCGCTGTACGCGCCCGCGCGCTTCCCGAAGCCAGCCCAGGTCCTGGCCACGCCCGTCGAGGCGCTCCGCGGCGTCGGCTTCTCCGCCGCGAAGGCCCTCGCGGTCCGGGACGTCGCCGAGAAGACCGAGCGGCGCGTCGTCCCGACCCGCGCGCGCATCGCGAGGATGACCGACGCGGAGATCGTCGAGCGCCTCACCCAGATCCGCGGCGTCGGCGTGTGGACCGTGGAGATGCTCCTCATCTTCCAGCTCGGCCGCGAGGACGTGTTGCCCGTGGACGACTTCGGCGTGCGCAACGGGTACCGGGTGGCGCGGAGAAGGAAGGAGATGCCGACGCCGAAGGAGGTCCTCGCCTGGGGCGAGCGCTTCCGCCCGCACCGGACGACATGCGCCTGGTACCTCTGGCGCGCCGCCGATCGCGAGAACGCGAGGAGGAAAGCCGGACGCGGCGTGCGACACTGAGTACAGCGCGCCCGGGGACGGGGGGTGAGGTCTGCGCGGGCTCCTCAAATGTCGCGCGGGCGCTCCACCGCCTCCACGGAACCTCTTCGCCTCCCCCATCGCGCGCGTAGCGCGCGATCGGGGGGAGGCCGGCGCGCGAAGCGCGACGGGTGGGGGCACGCTCGCTCCAACGAATGCCTTATCCGAACGGCATTGGCCGTAGAGCAGGCGCTCCGTTCTCAGGGCGCGTCCGAGAAGCCCACGCCGGTACCCTTGACGTGGTAGAGCCGCTTGCACGTCGCGTTGGGGCTCGCCTGCGTGCGCGCGCCGAGGTCGAGGGGGGCGCCGAACTCCTTGAAGCGGGACGGACGCCACGCGACCTTCTCGGTGCCCGTCACCTCGTCGACGTAGAAGATGGTCCGCTGGTCCGACGAGAGGCCGGTCGGGAGGCGGAGCTTGCCCGTCCCCGGGGCCGAATGGAGGATCGCCTCGTCGATCATGCCCGTGTACTTGAAGCCCGACATGGGATCGCGCGGCGCGTGGTAGACGGCGTGCCCCGTCGTGGGTCCGAGGTCGACGTAGAGGAGGATCTGCGCGCCTGTCGCGAGGGCCGGCGAGTGAAACGCGTGGTCCTGGTCGCCGACGCCGGCCTCCTCGAGGCCTCCGAGATCGCCGTTGAGGTCCGCGACGAGCTTCGCGTCGTCGGCGAAGGCGCCTCCGCGTGACGGCCGCGTGATGGCGCCGAGCCTCTTCCTGCCGGCGCGGACCAGGATGATCGAGAGCCCGTCGTCGCTCACGGCGGCGCGATCCGTCTCGAACGGGCCGAGCGCGGCGGAGATCTTTTGCCCGGCGCCGAACGCGGCGCTCCGGTCCGCGCGATCCGCGAAGTGGACGTTCGCCTGCCCCCCGCTGGGCAGGACCCAGACCGCCGTGAGCTCGTCGGCGCTGAACGTGATGCTGGGCGCCTGGACGAGGCCCGCCACCGCCGTCGGAGACTCGACCCAGGCCACGGTGGTGGGGCACACGTACACGCCCTCGGGCGCCTCCCCCGTCGCGACGGGGGAGTCCACAGGAATCCCGCCGTCGGAGGGCGGGGCGCCGTCGCTCCCCCCCCCCTCCAGGGCCGCCCCGGGACCCTGGCCTGTGCCGCTCGGCTCGCCGGAGGAGCCGGGGCTGGAGAGGTTCGCTACCCGCTTGTCGTCGCCGCACGCGACGACGACGAGCGAACCGACGGTACAGGCTGCCATCAGGCAGCAGGCGAACGAACCAACGCGCGTCATGTTCACTCCGATGCGGCGCAGCTGTAACCGATGCGCCAGCCGAGGAGCGCCGGCGAGAAGAACTTGTCGGTGGACGGGTTGAGGGTCATATCGACGCGCAGGAACGCCTTCGACATCTGCGGGGGCACGTCCGCGCGGAGCTTGCTCTCGACGTCCACCGCCACCCAGCCCGCCGTCGGCGGCCCCTGCGCGATGGCGAGGCTCGCCGGATCGGCGGCGTCGAGGCCCGGGGCGCTCGTCGCCGTCCTCGCGGTGAAGACGATGTTCGAGTCGGAAGGCGTGATGGACTGCCACTGGAAGAGGTGCCAGACCGGGGCCGTTCCCGAGCCCGCACACGAGGCGAAGTAGTCGCGCGTGAAGGTCGCCGCGTTGTTGTAGAGCACGCCGCTCGGAGGGAGGTTGTTCACGCACGCGCCGAGATCGTTGAGCAGGAACTCCATCGCCTTCTCCTGGGGAGACAGCGTCGGGCTCGCGTTGCAGATGCCCGGAAACACCCCGGTGCCGCTGCCGCTCGGCGCTGTGAGGTGCATGTTGGCGAACATCACGCGGCCGTACTTGGGCCCCGCCCCGATCGGCGTGTCGAACGTGTAGTCCGTCACCATCTGCGGGTTGGTCGGGCTCGACGGGGGTGGCTGCGCGCTGGGGAAGTTGACCTGGGTGCCCGAGCCGTACACCCACAGGCGGGCGGTCGCCGCGTTGACCCAGGGGATGCCGCTGATCGCGCCGCTCATCACGAGGTAGCGGGGCCCCGTGAGTCCGTTGCCCGTGATGGCGCCGGACGCGATGAGCCACTGCTCGAACGCGAGGCCGTTCGGGTTCGTCGGAGGCTTGGCCGGGTAGCCGTTGGAGCCGCCCGAGCCGCCGCTCCAGCCCCCGACGGTCGCGGGCCACTGGCTTGCGGCCGGCGCGTGCTCGACCCACTCGCGTCCCCAGTGCGACGTCTCGACCCGGCCGCCGACGTTGGCGTAGTCGATGAGCGACTGCCGCTCCGCGAGGGTCGTGCCGTTGTACTCGGCCCCGCCGTTGCAGGGGAGCAAGGCAATGTCGTAGCCCCTGACCCGGGCCGGATTCGTGGTGTTGACGCCCGTGTTCGAGAGGAGCTCGCCGCGCGGGGGCGTGTTGAACGCGGCCGTGTTGCCGTTGCCGCGGTAGAGGTGCATGCGGCGCTCGATGTAGGGTATCGGGGTCCCGCCGGCCTGGTTGTAGTTGCCGAACTCGCTGAGGTCGACGCCCATGCGCTTGATCATGCACGGCATCGAGCCGTCGGCGTTGCCCGTGACGATGGCGATCTTCGGGAGGTGCCCCTCGCCGGTGATGCTGGCGGCCACGCCCTTGCTCGTCGGGCGCTGGTGCGTCCGCGGGAGGCGCATGAGGTCCTTGAGCGCCGGGGTCGCCTCGAAGCTCGTCGCGGTGCACGCCGTTGGGATCGTGTACATGAAGTCCCGGCGCCACTTCCCGGTCTGGATGACGATGCGCATCGGCACGCCGTTCGGCACGTTGGTCATCGTGAACGAGCCGTCCGGCTTCGTGAAGGCGTACGCGACCGACGGGGGCAGCGTGCCCGCTCCGCCGCACGTGTCCGGGAACGCACCGTCGGGGATGAGGGGGAGCGGCGACGTCGGGGAGTTCGGGATGTAGACGAGGGCGTTGTAGACCGGGTTCTGGCCGGCCGGATCGCGCACGACCCCCGTGATCCTCGTCTCGTTCCCGGGGGTGCAGCTCACGGCCACGTTGCACTGCAGCCCGATGCAGGCGAGCTTGACGCCGGAGAGGCTGAACCCCCCCGCGTCGGTGGCCACGAGGGCCGAGTCGGGGCCGGAGTCGATGCCGAGCGAGTTGTCGTTCTCGAAGCTGAAGCACGCCGGATCGCAGAGGTTGAGCGCAACGCACGCCCCCGCGTCCCCGAGGGCGAGCGTGTGGACGGAGCCGACCGGCCGGATGCTCTTGTACGCGACGGAGTCACCCTTGCACTCGCCCCAGAACCCCCCCTCGCAGCGCTGCTTGCCCATGCTGCACGCCACGTAGTCGTCGTAGCGTTCCTTGACCTTGCCGCACTCCCGCTCGAGACCCGGGTCCGTGCAGGGGCAACCCTGCTGGGGGGGGGTGCAGCGATCCGCGGAGCCCGCGCCGCGCGTCGTCGCTTCGTTGTCGTCGATGGAGCTGCACGCCCACGCACTCAGCGTGAGCACGACGGCAGATCCGCCCACGGCGACCCATCTCCTCAACCGGATGTTGCCCAATGCGCTCCTTCCATCCTCGAGGGAACCCATGGAAGCAGGGGTCGAGCCAACGCGTGGTCTCGGTTTTTTCCAGGAAAGAACGCCGTGTCTTCCAGGCGGCTTCGAAATCCGTTGCGAGGCTATGACTTCTTTGCAGCTCTGGACGGCTCCAAACGCCCTTGCCCTACATCGGCTCCACGAGGCACACAGAAAGGATCCCCGCGCGAGCTTGGGGCGCGCTGCTGAGGAATCCCCTCATTTTCGAGCCCGAGCCCGAGCCCGAGCCCGATTCCTGCGCAACGAACCCGCGGTTCGTGCCGACTGGCGGGCATGGACGGGTGCGCCCGGTCCGTCGGCAGAAAAGTGGCCAGTAAGCACGCTT
>SXNL01000277.1 GCA_005777185.1 Myxococcales bacterium | reverse complement strand
TCGCCGTCAACGTCAACGCTCACGTCAACGTCAACGTCAACGAAGGGCAGCCCCGGGCAATTGTTGGACAGCTCTTGAGCGCGCGTAGCGCGCGATTTGGGGGAGACCGACGCGCGTAGCGCGGCGAGTGGGGGCACCCCTCCTCTTGCCCTGGATCGCGCCCAACCGATCGGCATTGGCTCTAAGGTGCTGGCACGAGGTCGCTCGCCCTGGCAAGATTGACTGCATGAACGACGCGCGACTCCGAAGGCTCCTCCGAACGGCGCTGGCGATGTCGATGGCCTCCCCCGCGCTCGTGGCCGTCTCTTGCGGTGCCGCGACGACCACCCCGGCCTCGGACGGCGGCACCACGACGCCCACGTCCACGACGACGACGACCGGGACGGGGGCCCGCGACGCGACCTCTCCGCCCGTCGACGGCGGCCCGGCGCCCGCCGACAGTGGCGCCGACGGCGCGATCGTGGACGCGGCGCCGGACGCGGGGTGCCTGATCCAGGCGACCCTCCCGCCCGACGACGGCTGCACTCGGTACCGGGCCCTCCGCTGCGACGCGGTGCCCGAGGCGGGCTTCTTCTCGCAGAAGGAGTGCCTGGCGCTATGCCCGGCGGACAGCGGCACGCCCGCGTTCTGCAACGTGCAGAAGGACGCGAAGAACAACGCCTACCTCGCGTGCATGTACTGCGTCATCGGCCGGCGGCCTCCAGGTCTCGTCCCCGTCGAGGCGGCGGAGGGGACCGCGACCGGAGCCTACTTCGCGGACGCCTCCCACCTCGAGGCGGCCTCCGTCGAGGCGTTCCGCCTGCTGCGCGAGGAGCTCGCGTCCCTGGGCGCGCCCCGTTCCATGCTGCGCCGCGCGTCACGGGCCGAGGAGGACGAGGTCCGACACGCCCGGATGACCGCGAGCCTCGCGCGTCGCTTCGGCGCGGTCCCCGGGGAGTGGGCCGCGGCGCCCCGCACGGAGGATCGGCCCGCCAGGACGCTGGAGGAGATCGCCCTCGAGAACGCGACGGAGGGGTGCGTTCGGGAGACGTTCGGCGCGCTCACAGCGATGTGGCAGGCGGAGCACGCGCGTGATCGTCACGTGCGCGCGGCGATGGAGGCGATCGCGGAGGACGAGCTCCGCCACGCCGCGCTCGCGTGGTCGGTCGCCTCGTGGTCGCGGGCCCGGCTCGACGTCGCAGCGAACCTCCGCGTGCGCGAGGCGATGCGCGGGGAGATCGAGCGCATCTCGCGCGACGTCGCGGCGGCGCCCCCCGCCGGCGTGCTCGTGGACCAGGTCGGCCTGCCCGACGCGGCCTCCACGGCGGTGCTCCTCGGCTCGCTCGACGCGCTGCTGTGGGACGAATCGCGCGCCGCGGCGTGAAGGCGCGCTCACCGGAGCGGCACGCCCCCCATGGCTCCCGCGAGCGCCTCGAAGATCGTGCGCCGCGGATCGTCCGCCCGGAACACCAGCCTGAAGTAGTCGTGGAGTAGCTCCACGCGCGGGAAGATCCGCTTCATGCGACCCTCCGCGAGGTCCGGCGCGACCAGGTACCGTGGGAGCACCGCCACGCCCGCCGACGCGAGCACGCGCTGCCGGATCGCCTCGATGGTGCCCATCGCGACGATGCGCGCGAAGCGGCAGCGATCCCCGCCCTGCGGCGCCTCGCGGAAGTACCGGAACAGGGGCAGGGACGTCTCCGCGTCGATCAGCGCGTGTCGCGCCGCGTGCTCGGGCCTCGAGAGCGGCGTCCGCGCGAGGAGCGCCACGCTCCCCACGAACACGTAGTCCTCGCGGTGCACGCGGAACGAGTCGAGCTTCGGGTCCGACAGCAACGTCGACGTGATGGCGCAGTCGATCGCCAGCGTGCGCACGCGGAGCAACAGGTCCGGCCCCGAACCGAAGTACAGGTGGAGCTGCATCCACGGGAAGCGCGCCACGAGGTCGTCCACCTGCGGCAGGAGCCACGACAGGCCGAGCTCGTGCCTCGTCCCCACGACGAGATCCATCGGCGCGAGACCGCCGCCCTCGCCGACGCGCACGCACTCCGCCGCCGCCGCGAGGCAACGGTTCGCGACCGGGAGGAGCGCGAGGCCCGGCTCCGTGAGCTGCATGCGCCGCGTCGTCCGCGAGAACAGCGGCGCCCCGAGCTGCTCCTCGAGCTGCTTGATCCGCTGACCGAACGCCGCGGGGGTGAGCGCCACCGCGCGCGCCGCCGCGCGGAAGTTGAGGAGCCTCGACGCGGCGACGAAGCACCGCAGCGACTCTATCGAAGGAAGCACGGCGGCACCGCCGCCAGTGTACCCGCCCGGCGAAGCCGGGGTATACTCCCCGCGCCCCATGCCCGACGACGACAAGCCGAAGGCGGCGGCGAAGCCCCCCACCTCGCGCTTCGGGCGCCTCGCGCGGCTGACGGGCCTCGCGCCGCGAGCGATCCCGATCGCGAGCGAGGCCGTGCGCAAGGCCATCGGCGGCCCGCGCACCGAGGAGGAGGAGAAGGCCGCGCGAAAGCGCATGCGCGCCGAGGCCCAGAAGACCGCGCAGGTCATGCTGAAGACGCTCGGCGAGATGAAGGGCCTGCCGCTCAAGCTGGGGCAGATGGCGTCGTACATCGACGGCCTCGCTCCGCCCGGCTACGAGGAAAAGTTCCAGGCGACGCTCAAGAAGCTCCAGTCGAAGGCACCGCCGCTCTCCCCCGAGGCCGCGCGCAAGGTGATCCTGGAGGATCTCAGGGAGCCGCCCGAGAAGATCTTCGCGGAGTGGGAGGAGGAGCCCTTCGCCGCCGCCAGCATCGGGCAGGTCCACCGCGCGACCACGAGGGGCGGTGATCGCGTGGCCGTGAAGGTGCAGTACCCGGGCATCGACAAGGCGATCGAGAACGACCTCAAGAGCCTCTCGTTGATGGAGTCGATGATCGCCCCCATCGGGCGCCGCTACCACACCAAGGAGACGCTCGACGAGATCCGGGAGGTCTTCCTCGCGGAGCTCGACTACCGCATCGAGGCCGAGACCGCCGAGATCTTCCGGAAGATCCACGCGGACTACCCCGCGATCGTGATCCCCCGCGTGCACCACTCGCTCACCACGCGGCGCGTGCTGGTGAACGAGCTCGTCCTCGGGGAGGACTACGCCACCTTCGCGGCGCGCGCCGATCAGGGCGAGCGCGACGTCGCGAGCGTCACCGTGTGGCGCTTCATGTTCCGCGCGCTCTTCGTCTACGGCATGCTCTACGCGGATCCGCACCCGGGCAACTACCGCTTCCTCGGCGGTGATCGCGTCGCCTTCCTCGACTTCGGGTGCCGCAAGATCCTGACGCCCGACTTCGTGGCCGGGATGAAGCGCTACGCCGTCGCCGCGATGGACGAGGACTGGCCCGAGTTCTACAGGGCGTGCGCCGAGGTGCTCGGGTACGATCCGACCGACGAGGCCGCGTGGCACCTCTACACCGAGTACACGAAGCTCCTGCTCCTGCCGCTCACGCAGCACGGGACGTACAAGCACACGCGGGAGGCGGCCCGCGAGACGATCGCGTTCCTCGTGCGCGGAGGCAAGGAGATCTGGAAGAAGAAAGACGACGAGATCATCCCCGATCTCCCGAAGCCCATCGACGTGCCGCGCGACTTCACGTTCATCAGCCGCCTGCAGTGGGGCCTCGCGAGCGTGATGGGCGGCCTCGGAGGCGAGGGCGAGTACCGCAAGATGACGGAGCCGTGGGTGCGCGGCCCGGTCCTCCCGCTGCCGACGTGACGCGGACGGCCCGTCATGGCCTCGCGCGGATCGCGTCGCACGGTGCGAAGGGCGCGCCGTCGATGCTCGTGCACGGGGACAACCTGCCCGCGATGAAGGCGCTGGCGCGAACGTTCGCGGGGAAGATCCGGGCGATCTACCTCGATCCGCCGTTCAACACGCAGCGGCGCTTCGCGGAGTACGCCGACGCGCGCGAGAGCGCCGCGTGGGCCGCCTTCATGCGGCCAAGGCTCGCGTGCCTCCCCGCGCTGCTCGCGGACGACGGCGCGGCCTTCGTCGAGATCGACGACACCGAGCTCGCCACGCTGATCGCGCTCATGGACGACGCGTTCGGCGCGAACAACCGCGTGAGCACGATCACCGTCGTCCGGAGCGCGAGCACCGGCCACAAGGCCATCAACAAGGGGCCCGTCAACGTCGCGGACTACCTCCTGGTGTACGCGAAGGATCGCGCGCGCCTCCGCCTCTCCCGGCAGACCCGGGCGCGGGAGGGGTACGACTGGGCCTACGCCACATGGCTCGAGAACCCCGGCGATCCGCACGATGCCTGGCGCTACGCTCCCCTCGGGAGGGTCGCCGCGCGCGCGCTCGGCTTCGCCTCCACGCCCGCCGCGAGCCGGGCCCTCGGCGCGGAGCGCTTCCGGGGTGAGCTCTCGCGCTTCGCCCTCTCCAACGCCGCGCACGTCGTGCGCTTCGCCCAGCCGCGCTACGAGGCGATCGGGGTCGCGATGCAGCGCCTCGTGGATCGCAGCAAGCGCGAGCCCACCACGACGCTCTGCCTGCGTCGGCCCTCCCACAAGGATTTCGTCGTGCGCGGCGGCAACCGCGTGCTCTTCCTCCGCGACAAGGTGAGCGTCGCCGCCGGAGAGCCTCGCCTGGTGGAGCCGCTCACCAACGTATGGACCGACATCTCCTTCCAGGGAATCGCCCGGGAGGGCGGCGTCGTTTTCTCTCGGAACAAGAAGCCCGAGCGGCTCCTCCAGCGCGTCCTCTCGATGAGCAGCGATCCCGAAGACTGGGTCCTCGATCCCTTCGCGGGGAGCGGCACGACGTGCGCGGTGGCCCACAAGATGGGGCGTCGCTTCATCGGGATCGAGGAGGGCGAGCACCTCTTCACGCTCGCCGTGCCGAGGCTCGCGCGCGTGGTGCGCGGCGAGGACGCGACGGGGATCACGCGCGAGACGGGGTTCGGCGGGGGAGGGGGCTTCGGTGTGTTCCGCTCGTGAGGTGCCCCGTGAAGGGCGCGCGGGGGACGCTGGCGCGGCCGCGCGGGGTTGGCGGGGCGCGGTTCTTCTCGCGGCGGTCGCGCTCGCGCTCGGCTCGTGCGCGAACCGCGAGCGCGCCTCCCCTGCCGACGCCGGAGCCGTTGCCGACGCGGCGGTCGTCGTCGATGCTGCCGGCGCCTTGGACCACGCGATCGGCGACGCGGGCCCACCGCTCGCCTGGGTAGAGGCGATGCGGCGTGGCGCGTGGGCGGACGCGGAGCGGGGCCTCGCCGCGCTCCCCCCCGACGAGCAGACGCGGCCCGAGATTCGCTTCGCGCGTGCGCGCGCCGCGCTGATGTGTGCACATTACAAGGATGTGGCGGCGCCGCTGGATGGGCTCGAGGTGGCGCTGCCGCTGCTCGCGGACGCGATCCGGGCGGCGCGGGGGGCCGCCGACCTCGAGGTGGGGCCCTTCGAGCGCGCCGGCGTCTACTTCACGGGGCGCCCCGGTCCTCCCGACCAGCTCCGCGCAGCGCGCGCGTTCGATCGCGCCAGCATGGCGGACCGCGCGGTCGTCGCGTGCGATCGCGTGATCTCGCACGAGAAGCGGACGCCGCGGGAGGAGGAAGAGGCCCGCGCGCTGCGCCTCCGACTCGGCACCGATCCCGGCAAGCGCAGGGCCGACGCGCGCTGGCTCGCCATCCACGCGGCGGGCGACGCCGAGCGGGCGCTCGGCACGGGAGCCCTCGATGTGCCCCTCGGGAAGGACGAGGAGCTCACGCGTGCGAAGACCCTCGGCCCGCTCGGCAAGACCGACGAGGCGCTTGCCGCCGTGGAAAAGGCGGCCTCGCGAGGGGCCGGCGACCTCGACGTGTGCCGCGCGCGGGCCGGGGTGCTCTACAAGGCGAAGGCGCGCTACGCCGAGGCGAGCGTCGCGTACGCTGCGTGCGCCAGGAAGGGTGGCCCGCACGCGGCCGAGGACGCCTTCCTCTCGGCCCGCGCCCTCTCTCGCGCGGATCGTGACGCCGAGGCGATCGTGGCGTTCGGCAAGATCGCCGAGCCCTCCGCGCGCTCGCCGTGGGCCGAGCAGGCGGCGTTCCTGTCGGGGCGCGCACACCTCCTCCACGGCCGCTACGCGGAGGCAGCCAAGGTGCTGGACGACTACGATCGCCGCTTCAAGAGTGGCTCGGAGCGCCGCGAGGCGAGGCGGTACCAGGCGCTCGCGCACCTCCTCGCGAAGCACCACAAGCGCGCGCGATCCCTCCTCGAGGATCTCGCGTCCGACGCCAGCGATCCCGGCCTCGCGGCGCGTTACACGAACCTGTCCGCGCTGGCCGCGCTCGGCGAGGGCGACAGGCAGGCCGCGATCGCGCGCTACGGCGAGGTCGCGCGCACGAGGCCGCTCTCGTGGGCCGCGCTGGTCGCGCGTGCGCGTCTCGCCGCCGCGGGGGCCCCGGTGCCCCCTGCCATCGACCCCGGCGCGAAGGACGCCACGCCCGCGTCGACGCCGGCGTTGCCACCGCCCGCGGATCTGCTGCACCGCATCGGCCTCGACGACGACGCCGAGGACGCGCTGCGCTCTCGCGAGGATGTTCTCGCCGCGTCGGATCCGGGTCGGCACCTCCAGCTTGTATGTGCAGGATACAAGCTCCTCGGCCGTGCGCGCCGCCTGCACCAGCTCTCCCCGCAGATCCCGTCCGCGGCGCTCGCGACGGCCCCGTCTGGCGGGAACCTGTGGGCGTGGGAGTGCAACTACCCGCAGCCGTTCCCCGAGATCGTCACGGCGTTCGAGGCGAAGCTCCTCCTCCCGTCCGGTCTCGTGCACGCGGTGATGCGGCAGGAGAGCGGGTTCGATCCGGTCGTCGTCTCGTCCGCGCGGGCCGTCGGCCTCATGCAGGTCCTCCCGGAGACGGCGCGCGCGGTCGCCGACCACGCGAGGATCCCCCACGAGGAGGCGTGGCTCCGCTCGGGCCCGCACAACATCACGCTCGGCGCGCTCTACCTCCGCGAACTGCTCGACCGCCTGAGGGAGCACGCGCCGGACCGGGATCCGGGCACCGCGATCGTGCTCGCGATCGGAGCCTACAACGCCGGGCCCGAGGCGATCGAGCGGTGGGCCTCGCGCACGAAGGGCGCGCCGATCGACGTCTTCGTGGAGCTCATCCCGTACCTCGAGACCCGCGCGTACGTGGTGAAGGTCATGGGAAACCTGGCGCGCTACGGGTACTTGCGCGACGGAGAGCAGGGCGTGCCGAGGGTCGTCGCGGGCGCCGTTCCTTGATGTGCTAATCACCGGCGCGTGCTGGGTCTGGTCGCAACGGTCGTGTTCATCCTGCTCAACGGCTTCGTCGTCGCGGCCGAGTTCGCGCTCGGCAAGGTGTCGACCACGCAGCTCCGCGGGCGCAAGGCGACGGAGCCCGGCGTCGCGCGCGCGCGGCAGGCCGTGTCGCAGCTCGAGCGGTACCTCTCGGTCACGCAGTTCGGCATCACGCTCGCGAGCCTCGGGCTGGGGTGGATCGGCGAGCCCGCCATCGAGCACCAGGTCGTGCGTCTCGTCACCTGGCTGTCGGGCGGCCCGCCCGGGTCCGCGCTACGGGTCGTCTCGGTCGCGGTCGCCTTCACCCTCCTGACGTTCGGGCACGTCCTCTTCGGCGAGCTCGTGCCGAAGCTGATCGCGATCCAGCGGTCCGAGGAGACCGCGGTGCGCGTGGCGCTGCCGCTCCACATCGTCCTCGTCGCGTTCCGGCCGCTCCTGTGGATCCTCGAGAAGGCGACCAAGGTCATCCTCCGCGGCATGGGCCTCAGCGCGGACGCGGCGACCGAGGGGTCGATGTCCGAGGAGGAGATCCTCGGAATCCTCGCCGCCAGCACCGCTCGCACGCCCGGAGGAAAGGCCAAGGGCGAGCTCATCGAGCGCGTCGTCCGCTTCGCGACCCGCACCGCGCGGAACGCGATGGTGCCGCGCGTGGACGTGTTCTCGCTCCCGCTCGAGACGCCCGGCGCGGACGCGCAGGTCTCGCTCCGGAAGCACGAGTTCACGCGCGTCTTGCTCACCAAGGGCCGCTCGCTCGACGAGATCAGCGGCTACCTCTACGCCAAGGACTTCCTCCTCGATCCGGAGGCCGAGCGGCTGAAGGACCTGTCGGCGCTCCGGCGGGACGTGCTCTTCGTGCCCGAGACGCAGAGCCTCATGGACACGCTCCGGGAGATGCAGCGCTCGAACACGCACATCGCGGTCGTCGTGGACGAGTACGGCGGCACGAGCGGGATCATCACGATGGAGGACGTCCTCGAGGAGATCGTCGGCGAGATCCGCGACGAGTTCGACGAGGAGCCCGCCCGCATCTCGAAGGTGCCCACCGAGGCGCGCGCGTGGGACGTCGACGCGCGCGCGACGATGGAGGAGCTCCGCGCCCTCGACATCGAGGTGAGCGCGGAGGAGCAGGGCGAGACGCTCGGCGCGGTCGTGCTGCTGCGCCTCGGACGGCTGCCGAGGAAGGGGGACAACGCGGAGCTCGCGCCGGGCGTGAAGGCGGAGGTCACCGGGCTGTCGCGGCGAAGGGTGACGAGCGTGAGGGTGAGGGTGAGCCAGCCGGATCAGCCGTCCGAGCCCTAGGGAGTGTTCTCCCCGAGCGCGCGCGCCCCTCTCGCCTCGAGGAGCGCCAGGTAGGGCGGAGCGAAGGCGACGGCGTAGACCACGAGCTCCACCTCCCGCGCGTGGGCGGCCAGGAGGACGAAGAAGAACAACGCGCCCGGCGCGCGGAGGAGCAGGACCCTCGGCCGCACGCGCGCTCGCAGGTTCCTCCGCCACGCGAGCGCCGCCAGCGTCGCTCCGAGGATCAGCGCGGTCATCGCCGCCGCCCACGGCGCGATCACGCCGCGCATCCACCGGAGCGCCGCCCACCAGGACACGACGAGCGCGAGGTGCGTCGCCGCCGGCGCCAGCAAGAGGACGAGCGGTCGGAGCCGCCCGAGGCGCGGCAAGAGGAGGAGCACGAACAGTGCGAAGAACCCCCATCCGAGGACGCCGACGGGTGGCACGCCGAACGCCCCCGGGGCCGTCCACGCCCAGAGGCCCGCCCGCACCGCGACCGGCTCGATCAGCGCGGCGTCGAACAGCACGATCGCGCTCGCGAGGCCCGCGACACGCGGGTCCGTGTCGCGCGCATCCTTCCCGAGGAGCGCGCGCGCCAGCGCGTCGGCCGAGTCGATCACGACCGGCCAGATCACGACGATGAGGAGCGGCACGCGGTCCACGAAACACCACCACGACGGCGCGTACGCGTAGAACCCGTACGCCCGGATCATCGGGTCCTCGCCGACGAGCCCGGCGAGCGCGAGCAGCGCGAACCGCGCAGGGAACCCTCGGTCCGCGTGCACGCGGAGGGCGGCGTAGACGAGGACGATCCCCACGCACGCGGCCTGGAGCAGGATCACGTCACACCCCCGGGAGCTTCGCGAGGATCCACAGGTGGTAGCACGCGAGCAGGCTCGCCCCGATCCACGTGAGCGTGACGCAGTCGCCGGTCGTCACGCGCCGCGCGCGCTCGACGCGCCGCGTGTACGCGATCTGGAGGGCTGGCGCGGCGATCATCACGACGGCGCGCCACGGCAGCGCGCCCGTCGCGTAGCCGAGCACGAGGGCCGCCGCCGCCGCGCCGGCGAGCGCGTACACGATCCGGAGCGCGACCGCCTCGCCGTGAACGACGGGGTAGGTGCGGATCCCGGACGCGAGGTCGCCGGCCGCGTCGCGCAGATCGTAGAGGACCTCGTAGCTAAGCTCGAAGAGGAAGAAGAACGTCGCGAGGAGGACGACGGAAGTGGACGTGACACCCGGCGCGAGCGGGACGCGCCCGCCCATGATCGCCAGGGGATACGCGAAGAGCGTCAGCAGGAACCCCACCGCCGACGCCGTGTTCTTCCAGAAGTAGAGCTGCTTGATGCGCCGGCCCCCCGGGAGGAGGGGCCAGTTGTACGCGAGCCCGAGCGCGTGGAAGGCGAGGCGCCACGGTACGAGCGCGCCCGCGACGAGCGGCGTGGCGGCGATGGACGCCGCGAGGAGCGCGAGGCCTCCCCACTTCATCGTCCGCGCGTTCCGCCGCACGAAGTCCGTGCCGGCGATGCGGTTCGCCTCGTCCTCGGGGATGTCGACGACGCGGTTGAGGAGGTTGACGAGGAACCAGTCGAGCGCCGAGAACGCCGCGCAGACGAGGAGGTACCGGCCGGACAGGAGCCACCCGAAGGTCAGCGTGCCCAGACACCCGATGGTCACGATGTGCAGACGGCTCACCGTCGCGAACAGCGTCAGCGCCCCGGAACCCGACGACATCGGCGCGTCCCTAGCACGTACGGCGCCCGGCCGGGGAGCGCGGCCCCGCGCGCTCGCCACGAAACGGCCGCTTGTCTCACCTGCTGGCCTCGTCTAGACTCAGCGGCGGTGTGAACCCGTGAGCGACGCGTCCCGAGCCGCGGGCCCGCCGCGGCACCTGAAGATCGCCGCGGTCGTGGCCGTGATCGCGGTGCTGCTCGCGGGCCAGAGGCTCGGCGTCTTCCACGAGCTCGAGGATCCACCGACCGCCGCGCGCAAGCTCGTGGCGCTCGGCGCGTGGGGCTACCTGGCCTTCATCCTCACGTACGCCACGTTCCAGCCGTTCGGTATCCCCGGGACCGTCTTCGTCCTCGCCGCGGCGCTCATCTGGCCCTGGCCGATCGCGTACGCCCTCTCCATCACGGGGACGATGGCGGCGAGCGTGGTCGGCTTCTCCTTCGCGCGGTTCGTCGCGCGCGATTTTTTTGCGAGCAAGATCCCGGCGCGCTTCAGGAAGTACGACGACGCGCTCGCGACGCGCGCGTTCACCACGGTCGTCCTCCTCCGCCTCGTCTTCTGGATGCCCCCGCTCCTCCACGCCTTCTTCGGCGTCTCCAAGGTGCGCTTCTCGACGCACTTCTGGGGTTCTCTCGTGGGCTATCTCCTGCCCCTGTTCGTCATGAGCTTCTTCGGGCAGCGCCTCTTCGACTGGATGAAGGCCGCGCCCCCCGAGGCCTGGATCCTCGGCGCGGCCGGTCTCGTCGTCGTGGGCGTGGTGGCGTGGCGCGTCCGCCGGTGCGCCGCCCAGCAACAGCCCACCTCAGGCTGAGAAACCGCGGTCACACGACGAGATCCTCCGGCACCCGATCGGTCGGCGCCCCCCGGTCCATCCACGCCTCGATCGCGCCCGTGTCCACGGAGAGCTCCCGCAGTCCAGGCACGATGAGCGACCGCAGCGCATCCACGAGCGTCGCGTGGATGACGTGGCCCGGCGGCGCCCCGTGCGCCGAGAGCGCGTCCGCGTGCGAGGGATCGATGGGGCTCTCGTCTTGCCAGATGCGCAGGTTGAGGAACGCCATCGGGAGGAGCCACGGCCCGACCTCGTCGCGCGTCCTCCGGTCCACGGACGCGAGGTACGCCCACCCTATTCGCCCATGGTCGATCTCGTCCGACAGGATCTCGCGGAGGGCGGCCCGCGCGAGCGGCCCCTCCGCGGACGCGAGGCAGGCCTCGAGGAAGGCGCTTGCGGTCGTCTCGTTGAGGAGGCACTGCCCGACCACGAACAGCGTGTCCCGGAGCTCCGGAGACGCTCCCCTGTGCCTCGGGGTCTCGAGCGTCAGGCGGGCGGGGGCCGGGAGATCCCTGCCCGCGAACCGCGACGCGACGAGCCGGGAGAGCTCGGTATGGCGATACTCGTCGTCGATCGCCCTGTGGGCGAGCGCGACGATGTCGGGCGCCGCCTGCCTGCGGGCGAGCGCCTCGTGGATGATCACGAACGAGTCGGCGACGCGCCGTTCCATCGCCGCCCGCGTCATCCACGTGTCCGCGAGCCGGGCGCGGTGCTCGGGCGCGAGCGCGAGGATGGTCTCGTCGACCTCCGGGAGCGGTCGCTGCGTGAGGCGACCGCCCCACCGCCCTCGCGCCGTGTGCTCGATCACGGGCACGGTCGGTTCTTCCAGCACTTGCACGCGTCCTCCGTGACCGACCCCGCCGTGCAGCGCCACCCGCCGCCGACGCACCACGCGGGGAGCACGGCGCGCGAGTCACACGTGAGGAGCGGTGTCTCGCTCGTCAACGTGAAGCAGTGAGGCGGGGCCCCGGCGTCCTTGCACGCATCGACTGCGCCGCACGTCGGGCCGCCGGGGGTCGCCTTGGTCGTGGGCCACGCCGCGTCGCAGAAGGCGTCGAGGATGACGTCGCGCGGAGCGTCGGAGGCGCCTCCGTCGCCCGTCGCCGCGGCGCCGTCCACCGCTCCCTTGCTACCCGTGTCGGACGCACGCGCGTCGGCCGTCGCGTCTTCGGTCGCCGGACCGGCGCCTCCCTCCGCGGGCTCGACGGGCGGCGCTGCGTCGACCGCGTCCCCGAGGCAGGCTGCCCCCTGTGCGCCGAGGGCGATGCCGAAGGCCACGACCGTGTGAAAGAGTCTCGAGCTCAAGGGTTCCTCCTAGGAAGACGCGCGTGCGGAGCGCACGCTTTGCTATAGCGCGCGCTCCGGGCGACGCCCACACACGGACGTGGCCGGCGGGCAGAAGGCGGCTCCCTCCGTTGCCCCCACCGCGGGCCGCCGACGCGAAATCCGCGCGGAGTCGCGCTCGATTGTAGTGAAGATCGATACAATCGAGTCCGGAAAAGAAAGACGGTGGGCCCCCGGGCTCAGGGCCCGAAGATCTCCTCCTGCGTCGCAGGAGCCGACAGCACGCACGCCTCGTCGTGCGCGCACACGGGTACGACGACCATGCGGTGCGACGCGCCGAACAGCAGGGTCATGTAGCGGTGGAACACCAGCCCACGCTGGAGCCGGAACGAGGCGTCCACGGGCGCCTGCACCATCGCGGGGCAGCCGCGGTCGAGCACGCTGTAGGCGGTCCCCGCACCGCTCCTCGAGTCGCCGTCGCTGAGGACGTAGACGACCGACCGGGCCGGGTACTTCGCCACGATGTGCGCATCCGCCACGCCCGCGAGGTAGCCTTTGCGATTGCGGAGGCCGTAGCGGTAGTCGTCGTACGCGTCGTCGGGGTCGTCCGGGTCGAGCGCGCCATCGGTCGTCACGCAGCCATCGGGCGCGTAGGTGGGCACCACGAACGACCCCGGGTCGAGCGTGCAGCTCGCGGCCCCCGTGCACGTGGCGCTGGGATGGACGCGGCGACCGTCGAGGTACATGTACGAGCCGGGGCTGCTGACGACGTAGCGGGTCGCGATCGAAGGCGTGCGGTCGTGCTCCAGGTTTCCGGCGGCGTAGCGCTGGACGGTCTGCCCGCCCGCCGAGTAGCCGGCGACGGTGACCCGCTTCAGCCCCGGAAACGCGGCCTTCGCGGCGACGATGAGCGCGTCGAGCGCGACGAACGAGTCGGTGGCGGCGTTCTTCGCCTCGCGCCCCTCCTTCCAGTCGCTGCAGCCCCAGTAGAGATCGTCGGGCTCCTTTGCGTCCTGGCCACACACGGTGTTGTACGCCTGGAAGAGGGGCGCGACGACCGCCGTACGCGCCGGATCGCGGACGCGCGCCGCGGCGCTCACGACGTCGTAGTGGTCCCAGGCGTTGCGGTTGCTGCCGTGCTGGATGACCACGAGGCGCTCGATGGCCGGGTGTGGCGAATCGAGCGCGTGCGAGCGGTAATAGGGGAGCTTCTTCCCCACGAGGTCGAGGCGCGCGAGGCACTCGTCGGAGCGACCCGCGTCGACGGTCGACCGCGCGCAAGGCGGCTCCAAGGCCGCGTCCAGGCCCACGGCCGCGTCGCCAGCGTCGATTGAGCCGTCCGCGGGTCGCGGGAGGTTGCCCCCCTCCGGCGCAGGGGAGCGCGCGGCGTCGGAGCCTACGTCGATCGCCGGCGTCGGATCTCCGCCCCCGCACGCCGCGAAGGCGGCCGCCAGCCACGACCCGGGCACGAGGAGCATGAGCGTACGTCTTGCGTTCATCACGGAGCCTCGCTCGATCTTGGCGAGTCACGGGCGCACGCGAATGCCGATCGGCTCCTCGTCACCCGCCGCTCTCGCCAGCGCGACCGACGCGCGGATCGCGTCCCCGAGGGGCGTCTCAGCGCGCGCACCGGAACCCCAGACCCGCCGCTCGCACGTCCGGCTCCTGGCCCACGCGGGCGGTCGTGCGGACATCGTCGGGATCGGTGGAGAGGAAGCTCCCGCCACGGACCGTCCGCGCGGTGGCGCTGCAGTTCTTTCCGGGGTACGGGCAGTGCGCGTCGGCGGTCCACTCGGCCACGTTGCCGGCGAGGTCCAGGACGCCGAACATGCTCGCGCCGTCGAAGTAGCTCCCGACCTGCGTGGTCGTCATGGCCCCGTCGCTCCCGATCGCGATCGGGACGAGCGACAGATCCTTCAGCTCCGGAGCGCTCACGCAGCCCTCGTCGCACGCGTTGAGGAGGCGCGGCGCAGGCGCGTTGGCGCCCCACGGGAAAGGCCGCGAGTCCATTCCGCGCGCCGCGAGCTCCCACTCCTCCTCGGAGGGCAGGCGCTTCTGCGCCCATCTGCAGAACTGGGCCGCCTCCTCCCAGGAGACGCAGTTCTGTGGGTGGCGGGCCCGGTCCTTCTGGCCGCTGTTGCACATGGGATCCCAGCGCCTGTGTTCGTCGACGCTCGCCTTCGGCCACGCGATCCGGGGCTCGGGCTTCCGGCATGCACCCTGCTTCACGCAGGCGTCGTACGCCTCGACGGTGACCTCGTTCTGATCGATGCAATATGCATTCAAGGTGACCGGGTGCGCCGGGCGCTCCGGCGGCTTCCCCTCGTCGCGTCCCATCATGAGCCGACCGGCGGGGATCCCACGCATGCCCTGGGGGCAGTTCGCGCGCGGCGGCGCCACGACCAGGCCGGCGTCGTCCGGGATGACGATCACGTCGGGCCCGCGCCACCTCTGCCACGCAACGACCCCGCCGAGCGCGGCTGCCGCGAGCGCGACGGGAAGGGCGACGTAGGCGATGGGGGTCCGGTGAACGGGCGTCGGGAGATGCTCGTCGATCTCCTCCTTCAGCACGGGGACCGGCGCCTCGATCGTGCGCGCGCTCGCGAGGTCGGACGTGACGTTCCCCGGGCTCGGCTTCGTCGGGGGCAGGCCGGGGAGCGAGCCCGCGACCGGCCCCGTCGTGAAGGACGGCCTCGAGCCCGCTGGCGCGTCGAGCCCCGACAGCTCGAAGTAGGCCTCACCCGCGTCCTTGAAGCGCGCGTCTGGCTCACGCGTCACGCAGCGCGGGAACCACGCGTCGAACGCCGCGGGGAGGGCGGCGTGCTCCGGCTGGACGGCGAGCGCGCGCGCGGAAGCCTTCGGGATCGGGTCGACGATCACCTCGCGGAGGAGGTTGGTCATCGAGGCCTCGTGGTCGTTGCCCGCGAGCCAGAAGCTCTTCCCCACGAGCAGGTGGAACGTGATGAGCCCGAGCGCCCAGACGTCCGTCCCGGGCGTGATCTTCCCCGTACGCTCCGTCTGCTCGGGGGCCATCCACGCCGGCGACCCGATGGCGGTCGTCGTGCTCGCTGCGGCCGCGCGCTCGACCACCTTGGCGATCCCGAAATCGAGCACCTTGACGGAGAAGGGGACGCCGACCTGCCTGGTGTCGCAGAGGAACACGTTCTCCGGCTTGAGATCCCGGTGCACGACGCCTGCGGCGTGGGCGGCGCCCACCGCGTGGCAGATCTGCTGCATCAGGAAGAGCGCGTCGTGGAACGACAGCGCGCCCTTCTGACGCATGAACGCCGCGAGGTCCTGGCCCTCGAGGTATTCCATGGCGATCCACGGCACGTCGTCGTCGACCCCCGCTGCGACGATCTCGACGACGTGCTGGCTCGCGATCTTCGCCCCCACCCGGGCCTCCCGCTCGAACTTCGCGCGGAAGTCGGCGCGGCCCACGAGATCGCGGCGCATGAGCTTGAGCGCGCGCTGCCGCTCGGTGGACAGTTGCTCGGCGAGGTACACCGCGCCCATGCCTCCCTCTGCGATCCGGCGGACGACGCGGAAGTCGCCGCCGAAGATCGTCCCGGGGGGGATCTCGAGGATACCGGCCACACGCGAAGGCTAACAGAAGCACGGACGGCGGCGGACGTCCTGGGCGCGGCTGGACGACACGCTCCGCGCGGCGGTCGAGATCCAGCCCAGCTCCGCCGCCCCGTGCCGGATCGGCCCGAGCGGGCCCCACGTCGCGATCGCCCGCTCGACGACCGCGCGGTCCTGGAGCACGGCGTCGTCCGGGTTGTTCCACACGAACCCGAAGAGACCCTGCGGCGTGATCACGTACGAGGCGGCGCTCCTCGCGAGGGCGGCAGGCACGAGCCACGGCCTCTCGGCGAGCTCGCCCCGCACGAGGGTCCCGAGCGCGCTCCACCGGTCGGGCTGGGAGGTGCCCCTCCCCGTGCAAGAGGCCGTAGGCGACCCCCGGCAGATCCGAGTTGCCGGCGCCGGGCGGCGAGAGCTTCCTGCGCAGGAGCTCCTGCGCCCCCACCGCGAGGGCGACGACGCCCGCGCTCGCGGCGACGAGCTTCGTCATGCGACCGCGCGACGTCTCGCGCCGCGCGGCCCAGAGCACGAGGGCAGGGACGACGAAGAGCGGCCCCGGGCGCGCGAGGAGCGCGAGCGTGAGTAAGGAGATCCCGCCGAGGAACGACCCCCACCACGCCGCGCCCGATCGCTCGAGCGACGCCGCGCGCCACAGGAGCGCGAGCGCCACGAAGCCGAGGGGGCCGGCCACCTCCTCGCTCTGCACGAACCCGACGTACCGGCGCGCGAACAGGATCGACAGCACGAGGACGACCGTGGCGGCCGTCCGCCCGTGTGTGCGCCACACTTCCGCCGAGAGGAGCGCCGCGGACGCGGCCCATGCCAGCGCGAAGAGGACCATCACCGCGCGGAGCGAGAGGCCGACGCGGAGGAGCGCCGCGAGGATCACGACCGGGAAGGGCCGGCGAGCCCACGCGCCGTTCATGTCCGCCCCGTGCGCGATGCGGAGCGCGTCCGCGTACTGGCCGCCCGCGTCCGCGAACGGGTACAGGCCCGCGAAGACCGCGTTTCGTCCCGCGAAGCCGGCGCGCCAGCGACGAGGGGCGCCCCGACGAGCAGACCGAAGCCGAGGAGCCCGAGGATCGGCGCGCGCCACGTCGGTCGCGCACGGGCCGCGAGCCTCGCCCCTCCGGCGAGCGCGAGCGGCAGGACGATCCCGTCGTGCCAGGGACGACCGCGAACTCGAGGAGGAGGGCGTATCCGCCCGCCGTGAGGGCGATCGCGAGCACGATGCGGAGGCCCTTCACACGGCGAGGCTAGCTCCCCCGCGCGTCGCTCCGCGGGTCACCCGAGCGTGCGCAGGTACGCCACGAGATCCGCCACGTCCCGGTCGCTCGTCCCCGGCACCGGCAGCATCTTCCCGCGCCCCTTGCGCACGATCTCCGCCACGTCCGCCGCGCGTCGGAGCACCGGCCGGTCCACCAGGTTGACGCCGATCGCGCCGCGCGCGTTCGGTGCGTGGCAGCTCGAGCAGGCGCTGAACAGCGCGCGGCCGTGCTCCACGTCGCCGTTCGCGAAGGGGCCATCGGGTAGCTCCGCGAGCTCCGCGGCCGCCGCGTCCGCGCCGATCGTGCGTGGCGTCCACGGGCCCGCGTCGGGGCCGTAGGTCGCGGCGAGCCAGTCCGCGAGGGCCCCGACCTCGTGCGGCTCCACCGTCGAACCCCACCCGCTCATCTTCTTCACCACCGCGGCCCACTGCGGGTGCGTGAGCCTCTGCTGCGCGAGCATCTCCTCGGAGTGGCAGCTCATGCAGTGGTTCGTCGCGAGCTTCTTCCCGTCGACGAGCGGCGCCGGCGCCGCCGCGTCGACCGGCGCCTCGGCCACGACGCCCGCGTCCACGGGCGCCGGCGCCGACGGCTTGCACGCCGCGAGCAGCGCGGACAGGAGCCCGAACCCCAAACCGACCCCGAGGCCGCCCCGACCCCTCACGCCACCACCTCCCACGTCACCCTGTGCCACGCGTTCCAGAAGTACCCGCTCGGGTTCCAGACCGCGCGCTCCGGCTGCGTGTTCTTCTTGGCGTCCGTCGCGCGGACCCACGCCTCGATCTTCCCCGGCGTCTTCTGCTCGAACCGGTGGCGAAACACCTGCCAGCGCCCCACGCCGGGCTCGCCCTCCAGCGCCGCCTTCGCCCACGTCTTCCCGCCGTCGATCGACACCTCGACCGTCGCGATGGGTGCCTCGCCCGAGAACGCCACGCCGGCGACCTCCTGCGGTCCCGCGGGGATCTTCGCGCCGTCCTCGGGCCGCGCGATCGTGGACTTGACCGGGAAGGTCGAGAGCGAGCGCATCCCCTCCGGCGGGACGGCGACGCCGGGCTCGCCGGGCCGGACCGGGAATTTATATGCGGTTTGCATGTAAAAGCCCTCCGCCTCCTCCTTCTGGAGGCGGATCGACGTGAGCCACTTCACCCAGTGGTCGCCCGCCCACCCGGGCACGACGAGGCGGAGCGGCGCGCCGTGCGCGAGCGAGAGAGGGTCGCCGTTCATCCGGTACGCGAGGAGCGTCCCGGGGTCCATCGCGCGCGCGATCGGGATCGATCGCACGAACGCGGGGACCGTGGGCTTCGGGGCCCGATCGGCTCCCTCGAGCCGCGCGTGGAGCGCGTCCGCGGCCAGGCCGGCCTTCTTGAGCACGTCCGCGAGGCGTACGCCCGTCCACGCCGCTTGCCCCATCGCGCCGTGAACCCACTGCACGCCGGGCACACGCGGCGCCATCAGCGCTCGGCCGTTCCCCGCGCACTGGAGCACGGAGGTGACGGTGACCTCCGGGAAGGCCTTGAGGTCGTCCACGGTCAGCGTGACCGGTGCCTTCACCGCGCCCTCGATCACGAGCTTCCGCCCGCGGTCGAGGGCGGGCGGGCCGAAGTGGCTCCGCACGAAGAAGACCGGGTTCGGCGTCCCGAGGCGGTCGAACCACGCGAGCGGCGTCCCGAGGTTCTGCGGCGCCCCGCCGTGGACGAGCAGCTCATCCGCGGCGCGGGCGGGCGCCCCGATCCCGACCGCCAGCGACGCGCCCGTGGCGCCGAGGAACGTCCGCCGCGTGATCACGCGAGCATCACACGCGAAAGGTCTGGCGGCGTCAACCCGTCGCGCCCACGAACGCGAGCCGCTCTACCAGCGCACCGCGATCGTCGCGCTCGGGCCGATGGACGAGATCGCCCTCGCCTGGTGGACCCACATCGCGCCGACGCGGAGGTCGAGGCGCGAGATCGAGATCCCCGGCTCGAGCCGCGTCTCGAGGAAGGGTGGCCCGTCCTTGAAGAACGCGACCTGGAACGACGCCGCCACGACGAGGGGGCGGATCGGGTACACCCGCAGATCCGCGCCGGCGTCGAACGCGGGCGTCACGTCGTTCCCGCGGAGCGCGAGCACGCCCACGAGCGGCGTGAGCTCGGCGGCGCGCGACGATCCGGCGAGGACGTTCAGGCCGATCCGGGCGCGGAACAGGTCGAGCGCGTCGAGGGTCATCGCGCCCGGCTCGTGGTAGCGCGTCCATCCGCCGTGGAAGACGACCGGGCCGAGCCACCCGCGCAGGTCGAGCGCGTGGGCGTAGAGGCGGGGACGGGGCGCGTACCACCCGCTCATCGCGAGCTCGGCGCTGCGCGTGATCCGGTGCCCCTTCTCCGTGCCCGCGATGTAGATGGACCGGGAGCGCTCCCCGTACGGCTCGATCGCGAGACCCGGCGGCGACCACCCCGCCCCGTCGCCACCGCTCGAGCGACTCGACGACGCTCCCGACGACCGGAAGAACGCCTGCAGGATGCCCGTGACCACCCGCACGCCGGCCCCCGCGGCCGATCGCCCCGACCCTCGCCCCGAGTCGGACGATGAGGACGATCGCTGGTGTGAACGCTCGACCCGACCGAGCGTATCGGCGTGAACGACGCGCCCCGTGAACAGGAGCGCACAAAAGACGAGGAGAGGGACGGCCCGCGGCACGTCCCTCTCCATCGCAACCCCCGTGCCCTCCCCGACCGTCGAAATCCCCGCGGCTCGCGCGCGGGGAGCCGTTCACGGCGTCCCCCGTTCACACGTCAGTTGGCCAGCAGGCTGACGACCGTGTCGATCCCGCGCTGCGCGTTCGACTTCGACACGTAGGTCTCGCCCCGGCCGATCGTCGCGCCGTTCGAGGCCCGCAGCACGAAGTACCACTGGCCGTCGGCCGCCTCGCGGAGCTGGTAGCGCGACGCGAGCTTGCCGTTCGCCTGCACCGAGGCGATGCCCGTCGTGGCGCCCGCGCGCGACGAGTACGCCTGCGACTGGAGCACGATCTCCCCGTTGCTGGCGCGGAGGTGGAAGTACTGCTTGCTGTCGATGCCCTTGAACGTCTCGAACTTCGAGCCCTGGGCCGCGGACGCGACCGCGGTCTTCGAGACGATCTTCGACACCGTCGCGATGGCGCGCTCGGTGTTCGAGCGCGACACGTACGTCTCGCTCATCCCGACCACCGCGCCGTTCGCGGCGCGGAGGACGAAGTAGGTCTCGCCGTTCACGGCGGTGCGAACCTCGAAGCGGTCCCGGTCGGTGGCGTTCTCCCTGACCGAGGCGACGCCGGCCAGCGCGGCGCCCGCGGACGCGTAGCCCTCGGACGCGAGGACCTTCTCGCCGTTGCCCGCGAGGAGGTGGAAGTACACCTTGCCGTCGCGACCGGTGAACGTCTCGAACTTGCCCGACGACGTCGCGGCGAGCGCGTCGCTGGTCTCGTCGGAGGACTCCTCCTGATCGTCGGCCTGGACGGCGCAAGCCGGGAGAGCGGAAGCGGCGAGGAGCGAGGCGGCGAAGGCGAGGATCGAGAGGCGCATGAGGGTTTCTCCGGTGTGCGGGTGTGTGCTCCGGCCTTTTGCAACGCCAGTGCCATAGATATGCACAGTGAATTCATTGGGTTTTCTTGCGTTAGTGTATATATCATGCAAATATAGTTCATGGACGAGAAACATCTGGTGTCCATGATTGACGCGGACGCGGCCCTGCACGCCGAGGACGCGGAGGGCCTCGAGCGCCGGATCGTCTCGCTGGCCTGCGAGCAGGCTGACGCCCACGACGGGGCGATCTTCCTCTGGGACGCCAAGGCGCGCGGTCTCGTCGTCGACTTCCACGTGGTCGATGACGTCGTCGTCACGCTGCCCGGTGCGCTCCTCCGGCCGCGCTCCGACGGCCGCCCGAACGGCATCGCGCTCGCGTGCTGGGACTCGGGCCGGCCGTACCTCTGCAACGACACGGCGGCTGATCCGCACTACGCGCGGTACTTCCTCGAGGTCGGGTCCGTGCTCGCCGTGCCGATCCCGTGGCAGGGCCGATCCCTCGGCGTCCTCTCGGTGTCCGCCAAGCGCACCGCGGCCTTCGACGGGCGTCACGTGGACGCCGTCGTCCGCATCGCGCAGGCGGCCGCCAAGCACCTCCGGCGCGCGCAGCTCGCGCGCGCCACGCGCAAGGACACCGGGCGGCCCTTCCTCATCAAGGGCCTCTCGGCCGCGTGGCTCGAGGTGGAGCGCAAGATGGAGCAGGTGTCGGCGACCGACGCGCCCGTGCTGGTGCACGGCGAGAGCGGCACCGGCAAGGACCTCGTGTCGCGCGCCATCCACTTCAACAGCAAGCGCGCGCAGGCCCCCTACGTCACCGTCAACTGCGCCGCCATCCCGGAGACGATGCTCGATCGAGCTCGTGGCCCGCCACCTCCGCACGATGACGAACC
>SXNL01000276.1 GCA_005777185.1 Myxococcales bacterium | reverse complement strand
CGCTTGGTGGCTGTGCGAGCCCTCCTCTTGCGGATCACGGCGATGCTCACCGCGATGGTGCTGAAGCTCGGCTCGTCTTCGTCGGGCTCGGGCTCGGGCTCGGGCTCGACGTGAGGAAAATGAGGGGATGCCTCAGCTTCAGGAGGGGAGGGACCCTTCGCCGCCGATCTGCCGGCAGCGACAAGCGGCGGGCGCCCAGCCGTCGGGCGCGTCGCCGCGCGCCGGCAACACCGCGATCGCGAGACACGCCACGGGGAAGCGGCGGGCAGGCTCCTGATGGCGCCTCAGCGCCTGCACTTCGCGAGGCCGGCTGCGCTCGGGTTGGCGTCGAAAGCGTCGGGGGTCTCGAGATCGACGCCGCCGACGAATCCCTGGTTCGCGTTGTCGTCGCCGACCGTGTGGTACCAGGTCGTGTTGCCGCCTGCGTGGCGATCGCCGCTCGTCCAGCAGTCGAACCAGCTGTTCGTGGTGCGGAGGATGTTCACCACGGGGCTCTGGGCCCTCGGCTCGGCCCGCAGCGGAGCTCCGCGCCGGTTGGCGCAGTGGAGCCGCGCGTCGGCGCGCACCTCGCAGGCGCCTCCGCCGCTTGCGCCGCCAGGCGCGCGGCCGCCCACGGGCACGTAGACCCCGGGGGCCCCGCAGGTCTTCCGGATGCTGCCGCAGTAGTCGCTGCACGCCCGCGTCGACGCGCCGTCCACGACGATCTCGACATGGCCGTAACGCGCGTGATAGCCGCACTGCCCGGGTCGCCAGGTGATGATGGACCCGCGAGGGATGTGGTTGATGTCGGGCGACTGCTTCTCGAAGCCGCGCCTCGCCAGCTCACCCGGGTTCGCGCGGGCCCAGTCGTCGAACGCGACGGCCGACGGCAGGCGAGGGAACGCGGGGGAGACGACACCCGAGGTCTCGAGCGTGTCCCCCACGCCCGCCAGGCAGAGGTCGCGGGACGGCTTGCCGTTCCACAACGAGAGCGCGCGGTTCGCGAGGCGCTCGCCGCGCGCCGTGCTGTAGCCGGAGAGCCCGGACTCGGTGCTCGAGACCTCGCCGTCGGTCGGCGCGGCGCACGCTCCGCCGAGGGCGATCAACGCGGGGACGAGGGATGCTGTCGCGAGGCGGCGGGCGAAGGGCTCGGGGTCGGTGTTCATGGGTCCTCCAGGAGGTGACAGACTGCGGGCGAGGGAGACAGACGGCGTGACCGGCGTCGACGGCAGCGCGCGGCGGCGGAGCCCGGCGACCGCGCGCGCGTGCCCGCGGAGCGTCGCGGCGCCGAGGTCACGGAGCCACGCGCGGAGCTCGTCCCTCCGCGCCGGATCGAACGCTTGGACGGCGTCGATCGCGCGCGCCATGTCCAGCGCCGTCGCGAAGCGATCCCCGGGGTGCATGGCGAGACCGCGCATGACGACCGCGTCGAGCGCGTCTGCCACCCCAGGCGCGCGTTCGCCTGGCCGCGTGGAGCACCCCTCGAGCGCCTTCGCGTATGTGGCCACGTCGTTGCGGGCCGCGAAGAGGGGCGCGCCGACGAGTGCCTCCCAGAGCACGACGGCGGCGGAATAGATGTCGGCACGGCGGTCGATGGCGTCGCCGCAGAGCCGCTCGGGCGCCATGTACGCGAGCTTCCCGTCGAGGTCGCCGGACCGAGCGTCCAGGCTCGTGTGCTTCGCCTCGGCGATCCCGAAGTCGAGCACGCGCGCGACGCCGTCGAGACCGATCAGGATGTTCTGCGGGCAGACGTCACGATGGACGATCGCGAGCCATGCACCGCTCGTGTCGACGGCCTCGTGGGCCGCGTGCAGGCCGCGGAGCGTGTCGGCGAGGATGGCCGCCGCGAACCGGGCCGGTATCGCTCCCTGCGGCGACCTCCGCAGGATGGCCCGGAGGGAGAGTCCCGGGACGTAGTCCATGACGAGGACGGTGTCGTGGCCGAGGATGTCTGCGCCGTGCGTGGTCACGACGTTCTCGTGCCGAACGCGCGCACCGATCGCGGCCTCGGCGAGGAGCATCCGGGTGAAGCGCGGGTCGTTCGCGAGGTGCGGCAGCAGCCGCTTGAGGGCGAGCACGCGGCCCGGCGCATCCGACGACACGGCGAGGTGGATGGAGGCCATGCCACCGGTGGCGACCGGCCCGGAGACGACGTGCCGCCCGCGTGAGGACAGGGGCCGGGGTCGGCGCGCGACCATCATGTGTGCGCACGGAGCAGGCACCGTGCCAGCCCTCGTCGACGCCGCCCTGAAGGGAATGGGCCGGCCGTCGTCCATCAAGCCCTCCCGCGGGCCGGATCGAGCGAACACTCTCGCCGGTCACGGCCGTGACCCCCACGCGCGGAGGAGGTGAAGCTCGACGCTTCGACCGCGCCTTGTCGATCAGAGGCTGAGGGTCGCGACGAGGCCGCCGCCGCCGCGCTCGAACGCGGGCACGACCGAGACGCGTCGCTCGGGCGCTGTCACGTGGAGCACGACGCCGGTGACGAGCGCCGCGCCGCCCGCGAGGGTGGCCACGGTGCTCACGGCGGCGAACGTCGACGCCCGGCTCCGGTCATGGTCGAGCCGATCCCGTTCGGCGACGCTGGCGCACCTTGCGCTCGGGCACGCGTCCTCGACCGAAGACCACGTGCGGATGGCGAGCCCGCCGAACAAGAGGCCCGTCGCCAGAACGACGCCACCCCCGATCTCGAGTCCGACCGCGACCTTCGACTGTGTTCCTCCACCGAGCCCCGCATCCCGGGGCCGCGCGCGCTCCTCCGCGGGTAGACTGTCGACCGGCGGGACCGCGAGTCTCCGCGCCTCCCCTTCGCGAAGCTCGAGCTGCGCCCGCCATGGCTTCCGCCCCGGGGCCGTCACGACGATGTCGTGCGTCCCCGGGTCGACTGGGATCGCCGTGTCGAGGATCGCCGGGTCGATCTTCGTGCCGTTGCGCGTCAAGGTGGCGCCGGGCGGCAGCGGAGCGACGGAGACGGTCAACCACGCGGCGCGCTTCTCGACGAGCGCGGCCCTCTCGCGGGCGAGGCCCTCGCGGTCGTCCGCCACTCGTGCAGCGAGGTTGGCTGCCTCGCGGTAGGCACCCCAGGCGCTCGCGTATTGCTTCGTGTGCTCGAAGCACTCGCCGACGTTGAGCAGGGTACCCACGCGCGGCTCGAGCGCGCCGCTACGCTTGAATCGGTCACACGCCTCCTCGATGCGGCCCTTGGCGAGCAGGACGCGCCCTTCCTTGAAGAGCGCTTCGGCGGCCACGTCGTCCGCACGCGCCTTGGGCGCCGTCGTCGCCAGCGCGATCATGGCGCCCACCGCGAGGGACCATCTCGTGTGTCTCATCGACGGTCCAGGGGGTCGGCCGGCGGGCGCGGACGCGTCGGCCGCGCCCTGTTTGGCTTGTTCGGCGTCGCGGCAGAGGGAGTGGGAGAGGTCGTCGGGAACTCGATCTCGGCCTCCACGCTTGCGGCTGGGGCGGTCGGGGAAGCGAGCGTCGACGGCGCTGGCGGCGGGACGACGAGCAGCGCGCTCGGCGTTCCTCCCGTGGATTCGCGTGTCTCGGCTGCCGCACGCAGGACGAGGACTCCGAGCATCACGAGGACACCGACGACGGCCAGAGCGGCGACGAAGCTCGCGCGCCGGCTGGTCACCGTCCCGCCGCTCGCCGCCTTCGCGGGGCCCGGAAGCACGAGCCCGGTGCGGGCCGTCGACGCCACGACCGTATCGCTCTCGTCGACCGCGCGAGCATCCCGTGGCAACCCGAGCCGGCGGTCCCCGGCGCTGCGCCCGAGATCGGCGACGATCTCCTCGAGCGGTCGGCCGTCCGCGGCGGGCGCGGCGTCCTGGATCATCCGCTGGCGCTCGGCGAGCTGGGTGGCGCCGAGGCGCCGGACCCACTTGCCGACCTCGTCGTCAGACGCGCGCTCCAGCCTCTCGAGATCGCCGAGAAGCTCGCGCGCCGTGAGATGGCGTTCGCCGATCTCGTGCGAGGTCGCGCGGAGGACGATCGCGTCGAGCTCCTGCGGGACGCCAGGGTTCTGGGTGCTCGGGCCCTTGATGTCCCCGCGGAGCACCGCGGCGCAGAGCACGCGTTCGTCGTCGGCGTCGAAGAGCCTCCGCCCGACGAGCAACTCCCACAGCATCACGCCGGCTGCGTAGACGTCGACCTGACGCGTGACGTGACGTCCCTCCATCTGCTCGGGCGCCATGTAACAGAACTTCCCTCGCACCTCCCCGGGCCGCGTCGAGTCGAACCGGCCGGTGGCCTTCGCGACGCCGAAGTCGATGACGCGAGGGATGCCGTCGACACCGATCAGGACGTTCTGCGGGGAGATGTCGCGGTGGACGATACCGAGCGGTTGACCGTCCTCCCTCCGGGCCTCGTGCGCGGCGTCGAGGCCGCGAAGCACGCCGTACATGACGGCGAGCGCGATCCTTCGCGGCACCGGCTCGCCGAGCTGCGCTGCCGTCCGGAGGAGCCGGCTCAGCGAGTCGCCTTCGACATACTCGAGCACCAGGCTGAAGGCGCCGTCGCTCACGACGAGATCGAGCGTGTCGATCACGTTGGTGTGGCGGATCTGCGACGCGAGCCGCGCCTCGTCGACGAGCATGCCGACGAACTCTTTCTGGGCCGCGAGGTCGGGGTGGAGCCGCTTGATGGCCACGAGCCGCGAAAAGCCCGCGCTCCCCGTCACGCGCCCCAGGTAGACGCTCCCCATGCCCCCCTTCGCGATGTGGCCGAGGATCGTGTAGCGCCCTTCCATGGTTCAACGGCGGGCACTTCTCGCTATCCTGGCGTGCGAGGAGCCTGCGAATGAGAGAGGGTAGCACACGCACGATCCGCCGACCACGCTCGGCGCCCGCTGCGGTCCGCGCGGTCGTGGTGGCGGGCGCGTCGAGGGGGAGCACCGCGGTCGGAAAGAAGATCACGCTCGGGCGCTCCCGCCTCGCCGATGTCACCATCGCGGACTTCACGGTTTCGGAGTTCCACGTCGAGATCGCGGCGAGCTCGGACGGCATCGAGGTCCAGGACCTCGACAGCTGGAACGGGACCCACTTCGAGGGCGCGCGCATCCAGCGCGCGGTCGTGCCGCGCGGTGCGACCCTCTCCCTGGGCGAGTCCACCGTTCGCGTCGACGTGGTGACCGAGGAGCAGCCGTCGAGCGCGGTACGCGACTCCTTCCGCTCCCTCCTCGGGAAGAGCACGGTCATGCGTGAGCTCTTCGCGCTGCTCGAGCGCCTCGCCGCGACCGACCTGTCGGTGTTCATCGAGGGACCGACCGGCAGCGGCAAGGAGCTCGTCGCGAGAGCGCTTCACGACGACAGCGCGCGCGGCCCCGAGCCGTTCGTGGTGCTCGACTGCGCGGCGCTCCCGGGCAACCTCGCCGAGTCGGTGTTGTTCGGTCACACGACCGGCGCGTTCACGGGCGCCGTGGCGCCGCGCGTCGGCGTCTTCGAGGCCGCGAACGGCGGCACGGTGTTCCTCGACGAAGTGGGCGACCTCCCGCTCGACCTGCAGCCGAAGCTCCTGCGCGTCCTCGAGAACCGTCAGGTCACCCGCCTCGGCGACGACAGGCCGCGGCCGATCTCCGTGCGCGTCCTCTCTGCGACCTGGCGGGACCTAAGGCGAATGGTCAACCAGGGCGCGTTTCGCGACGACCTCTACTACCGCCTGGCGCAGACCCGGGTCGTCCTGCCCTCGCTCGCCGAGCGGCGCGAGGACATCGAGGCCCTCGTCGCCGAGGTCCTGCGGCGCCTCCCTCGGGATGCGTCCTGTGCGCGCGCGATCTCCCGCGAGGCGCTCGCCGAGCTCGCGAAGCGCGACTACCCGGGAAACGTGAGGGAGCTCAAGAACATCGTCGAGCGTGCGGCGTACATGTGCGACGGCCCCGTGGTCCGTCCGCAAGATCTCGCGTTCGAGCGCATGCTGGAGCGCCGCAACGAGCCCCGGTTCGACGACAGCGGCGAGGACGAGGTCCCCGAGTTCAAGGGCGCCAAGCGCACGGCCGTGGACGATTTCGAGCACGACTACCTGCAACGCCTGATGGCGCGGACCGATGGAAACATCGCGATGGCCGCCGCGCGCGCCGGGATCGAGCGACACTACCTGCGCTCACTCCTCAAGAAGCACGGCCTCCACACGCGCGGGTGACGCGGGGCCCTGCCCCCGCCGTGCAAGCCCCGGGCTCGCGGCCGCGCGCCTCACCTCGCGTCCGCGGCGGCATCGCCCGGAAGGCCGGGCCGTTTCGTCAGCGTCATGAGCGCCGTCTCGCGGTAGTTGATGTTACCGAGGCCAGACGGGTAGTCGAGGTTGATGTTGCGGCTGAGGCGCACGAGGACTCCGTCGCCGACGCCGAAGTACCAGTCGGCGACGGTCGTTCCGGCCTGCGCGCCGCTCACCGTGCGGTCCTGGTGGAAGTGCATGACCGGCACGTCAACGCCGGCGATGCCGATCGCCTCCTGGCCGACGTAGCGATAGGTCCCGCCGGTCACGAACGTACTCGACCCGGACCTGTCGTCGGTGTTCTTGCCGGAGCAAGCGTGGGTCCACATCTGGTTCGGCGACGGCGCGGACGTGAAGTACGTGTCTCCGGGCTTGCAGTCGGTGGTCGTCCGAGCGCCGATGTTGAGCGCGAACTGCTGGCTGCGTGTGCCGGAGTCCCCGACGACGTCGAGTCCCTTGACGCAGAGGTTCATCGTCTCGTCGTAGTTGGGTCGCAGGGTGATCTTCAGCGTGAAGCAGTCGGCGCCCACGTGGGTGACGGTCGCGCTCGCGGTCGGCCCGTACGTGGCGGCGAAGGTGAGCACGCCTGAAATGCGATCGTTCCCCGTCACCGAATAGACGTACGTCCCCTCGGGGGGACGGCGGGGCGGAGCGATCGCCGTCGCGCCATCGTCGCTGGACGCATCGACGAACGGGACGCTCGCTTCTGCGACGGGGGGCACGACCACGTCGACGCCGCCGTCGACGCCGCCATCGTCGCTCACCTCGAGCGGCGCGATCCCGATGAGGACGCCACAGGCCGGCAAGAGGAGGCTCGCGAGCGCGGTCGCCGACCGGCGCGCGATCGTCGCGGCACACGAGGCGGACTTCCTCGCGGGCGACGTCTCCTCGCCGATCCGCGCGGGCCGTCGCTCGTCCTCGGGGATCCGCGGGCGAGCCGTCTGCGTCGGTCGTCGTGACCGCAGCTTTGGCGCGTCGGCGTGCATCCCGCTAGCGTAGCATCCCGTCACCGCCCCTGCGGCGGCTCGATGCCGGACCGTGGTCCGCGTCGCGACGCTGTTCTCCCTCGTGCGGGTGAAGCGCTCGCACCGTGTGCGCGCAGGGCGGCGACGGGCAGGCGCTGGACACGCACCGGGGCCGGGTCCGCCGCGACGTGCCGCGAGAATGAGGTTGGCTCGGGTCGGCGGCCGTGGTCTCATGTTCCAGGCACCCGAAAAGCCGCGGAGTCGTAGGCCGCGCCGAGGGAGGAGTGCCGGGCTGATCCGCGATGAACCTGGAACGTCGACTGGCTTACGTCCGCAGGTTGGCTGGAACCGTCGTCTTTTCGGTGACCATGCTGCCCTATCTCGTCGCCTGCGGACTGCGGGATCCGCCGGCCGGCTTGCGCGCGCACGCCCTCGTCTTTCAGCGAATGGGTGGTGGCCGGACCGAGCTATCGACCCCGCCGATGCGCGCCGGAGCCGGGCCGACCGTCACGGTCGTGGGTGTCGGTCGCGGCGACATCGGGGCCTTCCAGATGCCGACCAGCGACCCTGGCGGCCTGCAGGTCAGGCAGCTCGGTGTCACGCACAGTTATACCAACTGGCCGAAGTCTGGAACGGCCCTCTACGTCGCCGAGGATTCCGCCGGCGGGAGCCAGCGCGCCATACGCGTCTCGACACCCGCGAACGACGAGGTCACGTTGGCTGCCGTCGTCGTCGACGGCCGGCGCATCGTGGACGTGGCCTGGAACGAAGTGCTGGCTGGAAGTCCGCTGACGAGCGGCAAGGTCACCACGACCGGTCCCGCGACGCTCGTCGCCTTCTGGTGGGGCGACGCGGACGTGCTGTACGACAAGAAGGCCGTGCCCGAAGGCGGGTTTCAGGTGCTCGACGCCGTTCTCGAGTCCGGCGCTCTCGTCCAGTGCGCCGTCGCCATGAAACATGTGGCCGCGGCCGGGACCTACGACGTCACCTGGCGGGCGCGGCCGGTCCAGGGTGCGCAGATGTGGATCGTGGCGGTCGAGTAGGTAGCCGTCGCCCCGCCCCCGCGACTCTCGACCCTGCCGTGTCGCCCGGGCTCGATGTGCGCCGCCAGAGGAAAGCGCTCCACGAGCGAGGGCTCCGCCTCGGCCTTCGGTCCGCCATCGGCGTTCTGCATCCTCAGGCGCACGTAACGCTCGAGGAGCCCGCAGAGAGCCCAGTACGGCGCCATCACGGCTCCCTCCAGGGTGGGGCTGCCGTAGATTCCGCCGAGCGCCATGCACAAGGTGCAGACGGTGAACCCCAGCATCAGCGCCGTGGCCTCCGGATCGTCGGGGGCGACGCTCCGCCGGAGGAACGCGGCCAGCCGAAAGAAGAGCGAGCCCATGAGGAAGAGGAGCGCCACGAGGCCCTGGGGTCCCGTCTCCGCCAGCGTCAGCACGTAGAAGTTATGGGCGTCCATGCCCTTGTGGCTGGAGTAGTTGCCGATCTCGCCTTTGAATCGGGAGAGCCCCACGCCGAGGGGATTGTCCTTGACCATACCCATCGCGCCGGCCCAGATCTCCCAGCGGCTCGCGGTGCTCTCGTCCACCTCCACGCCGCCCTTCTTGCTCTCCTGGCTGGTCTCGTCGACGCGCTGTCCCACGCTGTCGGGGAGGTAGCCGGAGAGCGCCATCAGGGTCGCGCCGATCGCCACCGCGACGATGATGCTCTTCCTCAGGAGGAGCACGGCGACAGACAGGAGGATGAGGAAGTAGGCCTGCCGCGAGTACGTGAAGAGCGCGCCTCCGGCCAAGAGCGCGGCGCCCGCGACGGCCGCGATGCGCCACAGCCGCCGCTTTCGGAGGAACAGCGCCAGGGCCACGAACATGGGCGTGAACATCGCGTAGAACACGCCCGCGCGGTTCGCGTTGTGCCAGTCGGTACCGAACGGCCCGGAAGCTCGTCGCGCCGGGTTGTACTTGCCGAAGCCGTAGTCGAGTCCCTCGCGGATCGCCTCCAGGCCGGCGACGGCCGCGATCATCATGATCCAGATCAGGAGCTGCCGCGTGGTCTTCTCGTCCTGCCGGCACTTCAGGTAGATGAAGTAGAACAGCGGGTAATAGACCGCGTTCTTCAGGTACGTGAAGTCCTGGATGAAGTTCCCTGGCGCGCGAACTTGCGCCCAGAGGAACGCCAGGGTCAGGGCCGCGAAGAAGTAGAGGAGCGGCGGCTGTATCATCGGGCGGACGTTCGCCAGCGCGTCGGGCTTGTTGCGCATCGCGACGAGGATCAAGACGAAGAGGATGTTCGTCGGCGCCACGCCGGGGATGCCCGTCTCCCATGGGAAGTGCACCTGGTTGACGACGAACAGGAGGTTGAAGAAGAGGAGCCCCTTGAGCAGCATCAGGCCCCCCCCTGTGCCGGGGCGGCGTCGAGGTACCTTCGAGACCAGAGCTCGAGACAGAGGATGAGCCAGAGCAGCTCGCCGTGATCGGCGCCGCCCGCGAGGTGGCTCGAGAGCGTGAGCTCGGCCGCCCGCGCATCCAGGAGCCCGCGCTCGCGGAAGGAGCGGCTGCCGATCAGGTCACTTGCGAGCTCCCGGAGCGGCCCGCGGAACCACTGCCCGAGCGGGATCGCGAAGCCTTGCTTCGGCTTGCGAAGCACGTCGGGCGGCAGCCACCGCGCGGCCACGCGGCGGAGGAGGTGCTTGCCGCGGCGTCCGCGCACGCGCAGGGCTCGCGGGAGCCGGACGGCGAACTCGACCAGCTTGTGGTCCAGGAATGGCGACCGCCCCTCCAGCGAGTTGGCCATGGCCATCCGGTCGAGCTTCACGAGGATGTCGTCGGGCAGGTAGCCGGCGAAGTCGAGCGCCACGCACCGGTCGAGCGCGGAGAGACGATCGAGGTCGCGCCCGGCCGCCGCGAGTCCCGCGTAGTGATCGGAGCTGCGTACCGCTTCGCCGAGGAGCGCGTCGGCCGCGTCCTTGCGCGTGAGGGCGACGCCTGAGAGATAGCTCTCCGGGAAAGGCATCCGGAGACGCTCGGCGATGCGGCGGAGCCGGTAGCCCCGGCTCCCTGGGACAAAGCGTCCGACGAGCCCCGCCGCGGCGGCCGCCGCCGGCTTGAGCGGGCCGACGCGTTCGAGGTCCAGGAACCGCAGGTAGCGCTCGTAGCCCGCGAAGGCCTCGTCCCCGCCGTCGCCGGTGAGGACCATCTTCACGTGCTCGCGCGCGAGCTTAGACACGAGGTAGGTGGGCACCGCCGACGAATCGGCGAACGGCTCGTCGAGGTACCAGACGAGCTTCTCGACGAGATCGACGGCGTCGGGCTGCACCACGAGCTCGTGGTGCTCGGTGCCCAGATGCGCTGCCACGCGGCGCGCGTCGGGGAGCTCGTTGTACGCGGCCTCGCGGAAGCCGATGGAGAACGTGCGCACCGGGTGCGCGAGGTGGCGCGACATGAGCGCCACGACCACGCTCGAGTCGAGTCCGCCGCTCAAGAAGGCGCCGAACGGTACGTCCGCGACGAGGCGGCTCTGGACCGCGCGCTCGAGCAATCGGGCGAGCTCTGCCTCGGCCTCCACCTCACCGAGCCGGTACTTGGGCTCGAGGTCGAGCGTGTAGTAGCGGTGCTCGGATGCGCGTCCGTCGACGTATCGGAGGAAATGCCCCGGCGGGAGCTTCTGCACGCCGGTGAAGATGCTCCGTGGCGTGGGCACGTAGCCGTAACAGACGTAGCCGCGCACCGCCTCCGGATCGATGCCGACCTTCAGCCCCGGCACGGCGAGCAGCGACTTGAGCTCCGAAGCGAAGACGAGCCGCCGCCCGTCGCGCGTGTAGAACAGCGGCTTCTCGCCGAACCGGTCGCGCGCGAGGACGAGCGTGCGCGTGCGCGTGTCCCAGAGCGCGAGCCCGAACATGCCGTCGAGGTGAGCGAAGCACCCCTCGCCCCACTGTTCGTAGGCGTGGACGATGACCTCGGTGTCGCTCTGCGTGTAGAACGCGTGTCCGAATCGCTCGAGCTCGGCGCGGAGCTCGCGGTAGTTGTAGATCTCCCCGTTGAGGATCGCCTGGACGGTGTTGTCCTCGTTGTGGACCGGCTGGTGCCCGCCGTGGACATCGATGATCGAGAGCCGGCGCATGCCGATCATCGCCTGCGCGTGGCGGAAGAACCCCTCGTCGTCGGGCCCGCGGTGGGTTATCGCAGCGTTCATCGCGCGCACGACCGCTTCGGGCCCGACCGGTGCGCCCGGCGCAGCGACGATGCCGACGATGCCGCACACTTCAGGCCTCTCCCCGCTTCTCGTAGAGGGCCAGCAGTCGTCCCACGACGACGTCGAGCGCGGCCTTCGCTTCCGCGTCGGCGCGCGCCTGTCGACCCAGTTCCGCGAGGCGCGCTGGCGAGAGGGCCTCGGCGGCGCGCAGGTGGCCCGCGAGCGCCGCCACGTCGGAGGCCGGGTAGAGCCAACCGTTGTGCCCCGTGACGACGAAGTCTTCGCTCCCGCTCACCCGGCTCGCCACCGTCGGCAGGCCGCAAGCCATCAGTTCGAGCAGCGTGTTCGACAGCCCCTCGATCCGCGACGGGAGAACGCCCACGTGCGCCTCGGCGAGCACGTCCTCCACGCGATCGCGGTGCCCCAGGAACTCGACGTGCGATCCGATCCCGAGGCGCTCCGCCTGCGCGCGCAGCGCGGACTCGAGCGGGCCGCCGCCGACCAGCGCGAGGCGGACGTCGTCGCGCGCGCCGAAAGCCTCGGCCCACGCGTCGAGGAGCGTCACGAGGCCCTTCTCCTCCACCAGCCGCCCGACGAACACCGCGGTGAAGGGCGCGCCCGGGCCACGCGGCCGTGGGCGCACCCGGAAGCGCGCGACGTCGACCGCGTTGGGGAGCAAGACGATGCGCTCCGCCGGGAACCCGCACCGCTCCAGCTCCGCGGCGATACGCGAGCTGATCGCCTGCACCGCGCTCGCGCGCTTGAGCGAGGAGCGCGCCACGCGTCCGATCAGCCCGGCGTCCGGCGCGAGCACGCCCCTCTCCAGCTCCCACCAGCCGGAGACCTTCAGCACCACCGGCTTGCCGATGAAATCGCCGAGCAGGCAGGCGATCGCGCCCATGTTGTGCCCGATGTGTACGTGCCATGCGTCGTACCGTCGGCGGTTCTGCCACAGGAACGCCGCGAAGCGCAGGTTCAGCACCGCCCCGCCGAGCAGGCGCCGCCGCGGGTACCGGACGCGCCCGACCGGGATGCCTTCGAGGCGCTCGGCGGTGCGCTGCGACGCGTTCGGCAGGAGCGGGGTAACCACCGTCACCCGATGCCCGAGCCGCACGAGGTGGCGCGCCAAGGTCCGGACCTGCGACTCCGCCCCGCCTCCCCCCGCCGGCGAAAAATCGCTCTCGAGCACCATGAGGATGCGGAGCGCGCGCGGCTCATGAGCGTGCATCGACCCATCTCCGCAGCCACAGCTCGAGCACGAAGAGGCGCCAGATCGAGTCCGCATGGTCCCAGCCCCCGCGCACGTGCTCGGCGAGCAGGGCCTCGACGCACCCGGGCTGCCACCAGCCGCGCGCCGCGGCGCGCCCATCGAAGAGCACGCCCCTCACCATCTCGCGGAACGCGTCATCGCGGCGCAGCCAAACCGCGATGGGCAGACCGAACCCCTGCTTCTTCTTCTTCAGGGTCTGGTCGGGGAGGATCCCCTTCATCGCGCGCTTGAAGAGGTGGCGCTTGCGGAGCCCGCGGACCTTCTGCCGCTCCGAGAGGCGGCTCGTGTACGCGACGAGGAGCGGGTCGAGCAGCGGGAACCGCACGGTCACCCCGGCCGAACGCGTCGCGCCGTGGACCTTCGGGATGTCGTTCTGCGCGATGGCCATCAGAAGATCGAGGCGCATGATCCGGTGGAGCGCGCCGCCGGTGCGCCCGAGCCGGTAGAGGCCGCGCATGAAGTCGAGCGAGGCACCCTTCGCGACTTCAGCCCGGAACTCGGGG
>SXNL01000275.1 GCA_005777185.1 Myxococcales bacterium | reverse complement strand
GACGTCTACCATGCGAGCATCGAGCTGGTGGCGGGGGCGGACCAGCTCGCGGACCGCTTTCCGAGGGGCCGCGCCTACCTCAGCGATCAACTTCGGCGAGCTGTCGCCTCGATCCCCCTCAACATCGCGGAAGGCGCCGGGGAGTTCTCTCCGGCGGACAAGGCGCGCTTCTACCGCATGGCGCGCCGCTCGGCGACCGAGACCGCAGCCGTCCTTGACGTGCTGGCCGTGCTCGGGCTCGCCGATGCGCAACGCTTGGTGGCTGTGCGAGCCCTCCTCGTGCGGATCACGGCGATGCTCACCGCGATGGTGCTGTAGCTCGGCTCGTCTTCGTCGGGCTCGGGCTCGGGCTCGACGTGAGGAAAATGAGGGGATGCCTCAGCGTCTCCCCCTGAGCGCGCGTAGCGCGCGATTTGGGGGAGACCGACGCGCGCAGCGCGGCGAGTGGGGGCACCCCTTCTTTTTCGCTGGATCGCGCCTAACCGAACGGTATTCGGGCTAAGCCGCCGCCGTGCGCGCCAGGTCCGGAGCCCGGTAGATCGGGAAGTACCCGCCCTCGCGCCCGGCCGCGAGCCTCCCGTACCGCCGTGGATCCAGCACGGCCCCGCACAGCCACGCCTCGCGGGTCTCGCTCGCGAACCCCGCCTTGAACCGCGCGAGCCCCGTGTCTTCCTCTTCCAGCCCCGCCGCGCCGCCGAGGTCCATGAGGCCCCGACCCCGGAACCGTTCGAGCGCCGCCGCGTGGATGGCATACCCCGCGCCGAGGTCGTACCCGCGACCGCTGGTCGCGGCGAGGTGACTGTGCACCGTGCCGTCGCCGAGCGCGAACACGTGCATCCCGAGGACCGGGCCGTCCACCTCGCGGGCGCGCAGGGTCACGATCGACGGATGGCGGGCGAGGGCCTCGAACGCCGCGCGCGAGAACGCCTGCACCCCGGTGATCCGGTGCCGCGCCACGAGGGCGCCATAGAGCGTGTTCCACGCGTCCAGGTGGTCGACGAGCCGCACCTCGTCGACCACGCACGCGCGGGCGGCGCGGCGGATCTCGTAGCGGTGGTGCTTCGAGATCGATGGGCGCGCGAGGTCGACGAGCCAGTGCTTCTTGAACGGACGCGCGACGTCGAACGGCGCGAGCGCCTGCGCGGGAGGACCGCACAGAACGTCCGTCACCAGGACCACCGAGACGAGTCCCCACGCGCGGAGGATCGCGAGCCCGGCCGGCACGTCCGCGTCCGACCGGATGGGGCACACCGGGTACGCCCCGGCCGCGTCGTGAAGGCCTGGCCCGCAGCGCCGGACGCGGACGGTGGCTCCCCAGGGATCCACCGAGAGCGGCGCCTCGCCGTCGGGATCGAGCGCGCGGAGCCACGCGCCGTCGGCGTAAAGGTGCGTCACGAGAGCACCTCCGCGACCGCGCGGGCGACACGCAGCATCTCTTCTGCGCCGTAGCGTTGATCGCACGGGAGGAGCAGGACCTGCGCGGCCATCGCTCGCGTGACCGGAAAGTCGCCGTCCCCCGCGGGGAGGTGCGGCCAGTATCGCGCCGCGAACACCCCACGCACCGCCAGCGCGCGCTGCGTCTCCACCGCGTCGGGCACGACGATCGGCAGCCCGAGCGGCGCGAAGCCCTCTCCGCGGGCACGGAAGAGGGGTGTCACCGGAGCGTGGCGGGAGAGCACGCCGTGGTTGTCGCGGCGGCGGCGCGCGAGCGCGTCCAGATCGAGCCGCCGGAGGTGCCGCTCGACGAGCGGGCTCATCCGGCGCGTCGAGATCCGCTGGAGGCTCTCCTTCGCGCGGAACGCGCTCCAGGTGACCGGAAGCTCCCTCGCGCGCGGGCGGCCGAGCGCGGGCTCGAAGGAGAGGGCGCGCGTCATCTGCACGAGCACACCCCCCTCGCCGGTGCCCGTCAGCTTGCGCGGGCTGTAGACGAGGACGTCGCCGACCGGATCGCCCGCCTGGAGCGCCTGGGCGCGATCCTCGATCAAGGGGACGGCGTCGTGGCGGCGGCGGAGCGCGACGGCGCTCGGGGGGATCCGGCCGAAGTAGTCCACGAAGAGGACGACGTCCCGCGGACCGACATCTCGCACGTCGGGCCCGAGGTCGGGGAGGACATCGTGGAAGCGCACCTCGAGCCCGCCTTTGAGCGCCGCCCGGAGCACCGACGGGCACACGAACGCCGGCAGCCGCGCGCGGTGGAACCCACGCTCGTGGAGGGCGCGGAAGGCGAGGTACAGCGCGCTTCGCCCGTTGGTGACCAGGTCCACGCGGGCGGCCCCCTGCGACCACGCGTCGAGCACGCTCGCACCGGGGAGGCCGGGCGGCAGCGAATCCGCTGGGAAGAAGCCGCCGATGCCGCTCACGCCGCACGCTCCAGCGCCGCGGTGTGGAGCACGACCTCGGCGATGCGATCCACCACGTCCGTGCCGAGATCACCGAAGAGCGGCAGGCACAGCGCCTCCTTCGCCGCCGCGTGCGCGCGGGGGAGGTTCTCGGGCCGCGCCGACGGGACCCCGGCCCACGCGGGCACCGCGCTCGTGAGCGGGTGGAAGTACCGACGCGCGTGCACGTTCGCCGCCCGCAGGGCTTCCCACACCTCGTCGCGCGTCCGGCCGAAGCGGGCGGCGTCGATCGCGAGCACGAAGTACTGGTGGTTCGGGGCCACCCCCGCGGGTGGCCCCACGTGGCGGAGCCCCGGCACGCCGCGGAAGTGGTCCTGGTACCGCACGACCAGGGCGCCCCGCCGGGTGATCTCGCGCGCGACCTCGTCGAGCACGCAGAGGCCGAGCGCCGCGGAGAGCTCGCTCATCTTGCCATTGAGCCCGACCTCGAACTCGCCATCCCTCGCGAAGAGACCGAAGTTTCGCAGCCGGTCCAGGCGCGCGTGTGTCGCGGCCGAACGCGTGAAGACGGCGCCGCCCTCCCCGGTGTGGAGGAGCTTCGTCGCGTGGAAGCTCACGCACGAGGCGTCCCCCCACGCGAGAGCGCTCTCCCCGCCGCGCTCGACGCCGAACGCGTGCGCGGCGTCGTAGACGACGAAGAGCCCGTGCTCGCGGGCGAAGCGCTCGATCGCGTGCACCCTACATGGGATCCCGTAGGTGTGCACGGCGAGGATCCCGCGCGTCCTCGGGGTGAGCGCGGCCCGGAGCGCGTCGGGGGACAGGGTCCAGTCGTCGGCGTCCACGTCGCAGAAAACCGGCGTCATGCCCGCCCACGCGATCGCGTTCGTCGTCGCGGCAAACGTGTAGGGGGTGGTCAGCACCTCGTCACCCCGCCGACCGAGTGCGGCGAGGGCCAGGATGAGGGCCGTCGTGCCGCTCGCGGTGAGCGCCACGTGGTCGACACGTGTGAGCCCGGCGAGGGCCGCCTCGAGCTCGGCGTGCTGGGCGCCCCCGTTCGAGAGCTGTCGGCTGCCGAGGACGCTCGCGAGGCGGGCGCTCAGCCGCGCGAGGTCGGGCACGAGCGGCCGCGTGATGGGGACGGGCTCCGGGAAGGGGCGCATCGCGGGGGAGCATCGCAAGTTCCGTGCGCAGGGAAGCTGGTACGGCGGGTGCTACGGGGAACGCCATGAACAAGATCGCCGCCTTCGTCTGGACGGATCGATCGTCGCCTCTCCGGCGACGCGCGATCGAGAACCTCTTCGACCGCGAGGGCTACACGCTCGTACGGCTCCGCCCGAACGCGTCGGAGGGGCCTCTCGACCTGCCGGCGTGGCTCGCGGCGCGCGAGATCACGCCGCACGCGGACGAGCGGCTCGTGATCGTGACGGACAAGGGAGAGTGGGCGCTCGGGTGGTACCGCGCCTACCAGCGGCTCGCCGACGATTTCGTGTGGCTCGCGGAGCAGCCGGCGCGGCACGGCGCCGACGCGGGCATCTTCTCCGAGGCCGCGCTCTCCCACGTCGGGGACGAGGAGGCCTTCGCGCGCATCCACCTCGCGTGCAGCTTCGAGTCCGAGAGGTACGTCGCGCCGCTCGTCGCGCGCGCCCCCCGGGCGTTCGCGCTCCTCGACGCGATGGATCACGGCCGCAGCCTCCCCAAGGGCATGGCGCAGAAGCGCTTCGAGACCCCGAGAGGCGTCGTCGAGATCGGCGTCGTTGACGGTGCGCCCGTCAAGCCGATGACGTTCGCGCTCGACACCACGCCCTCCCTGGCGCCTCCCAAGGAGCTCGAGCTGTCGCGGCGGCCGAGCCTCCTGCCGATCGTGCTGTCGTCGGCCGCCGGCGGGCGGGTGCCGTCGAACGTGGCCTCGATGGCGGAGCGCGCGATGGCGAAGATGGCGAACCACCCCGGACGCGCCGCCCGGCTGACCCGGGCGCTCCTGGAGCGGGAGGCGCACGCCCGGGTCCACGCCGCGCTCCGCAGGATGCCAGGCGATCCGTCCGGCCGCGCGCTCCGTGAGATCTTCAGCACCCTCGAGGGCGGCGCGGTCCCACGCGAGGCGGAGATCCCGATCCTTCTCTCCAGCATCGCCTTCGCGGGCCACTACGGTCAGCCCCACGTACCCGACGCGTCCAGGATCCGCGACCGGAGGCTCGCGAAGCGCGCCGCGGAGCTCGGGCTCACGGTGCCGTCTTTCGTGCCGCGCGAGGGCCGGCTCGCGATCCTCATGATGCAGATGAAGCGCCTCCCCCACGCGCCGACCAAGAACCTGTTCGGGTACGTCCGCGCGCTGCGCCGGTACCGGCCCGGCCTCGACATCCGCGTATTCGTCACGGACGACCTCACCTACAGCCCCGAGGAGAATGTCGCACCCGAGCTCATCGTTTCGGAGCCGTCCTCCGCGTTCGCGAACGAGCACGCGGCCGAGCTCGCGGGCCTGGGCGTCGAGATCGTGTACGCCAGGACCGATCTCGACCGGAAGCGCCGCACCGAGCTCGACGTGCAGCGGATCGCCGCGTTCGCGCCGGAGGCCGTCGTCGCCCTCGGGGCCGAGATCCCGCTCGCCCGCTTCGTCCTCCAGGGCCACGTCCCCATCGTGTCGGTGTCCTTCGGTGGCGGACCGCCCTCCTCGGCGCGCTGCGACGTGTTCGCGAGCCCGCGCCGTCCCGGGGAGATCGCGCGCGAGATGGACGCGTCGCGCCTCGTCCGTACGTGCGTCATCCGGCAGCACGAGTACGGCCTCGACTTCCCCGAGCCGGGCCGCACGATCACGCGCGCGAGCCTGGGCCTGCCCGAGGACGCCTTCGCCGTCGTCGTCGTCGGCAACCGCCTGATGGGCGAGATCTCGGGGCCGTTCGCGGAGATGCTCGGCGCGTTCGTCTCGACCCACGAGCGCGCCCACGTCGTGGTGGTGGGCCGCGTGGACGAGCGGGAAGTCACCGCGCGGTTCGGGGTCGATCCCGCGCGCGTGCACTACGTCCCGCTCGAGCGGGATCTCCCCGCGCTCTACCGGGTGTGCGACGTGTTCGCCAACCCGTTCCGGGACGGGGGCGGCCACAGCATCGCCTTCGCCATGCACGGGCGCGTGCCCGTCGTGTCGCTGCGATCCAGCAAGGACGCGATGGTGTCTCTCCGCGGCGCGGGCGGGGTCGACTCGCCGGCGGCGTACCTCGAGGAGCTCGGGCGCCTGTACCGCGACGCCAGGTACCGGGCCGAGCTGGGCGCCATCCAGCGCGCGACCGTCCTGCACGTGTACTCCTGGGACCGCTGCTCGAAGGATCTGCTCGCGCTCGTGTCGGAGGCGAAGGCCATGCTCGCGAAGGTCGCGCGCCAGCAGGCCGCCTGAGCGAGGTGGACCGGAGCGCCTGAGACCCGGTCCGCCGCCCGGTGTCACCCAAGGACCGCTCGACGCCTCGGGTCGACGGTTCGCGGCAGCGGGCGGAATGGATTCGTTCGCTCGCTCGTCCTTCGCCGGTGGCCAGCATGACCCAGGGTGTGACCGACCCACGAGCACGCGCGGCAGCCCGTCGGCTCGCCCGCCTCGAGCGCGCCCTCCGCGGACTCGACGCGCCGCCCAGGTCGCCCATGCTCGCGCTCCTCCTCGGGATGCTCGGCCCCGCCACGTTCGGCCTGACCGCGCTCGTGACCCTCGTGATCGCGATGCAACCGCCACCGCCTCCTCCTCAACCCCCCTACACGCCGCCTCCCCTTGGAGACGTGGTCCCGCCGGCCCCCCGGATCGGCGCGCGCTGGTTTCCGCAGACCGGCGTCGCCCCGACGGTCGTGGACGTGGACGGCGACGGCGCGCAGGACTTCCTCGGTCTGGCATGGTCGACAGGCGGTCGGAGCGTCCACGCCGTGGCGATCGACGGGTCCACGTTCGCCGAGAAGTGGCACGCGGGGCCCTTCTCCGCGATCTGGAACGCCAGCCGTACCGGGCTCGTCGTGGCGCACGGGCGCGTGCTGGTGACGGACGAGGGCGGGTCCGTCCACGTGCTCGATCTGGCGAGCGGCAGGGTGCTTCACACGGTCACCCCGCAGGGGGGCATCGACTACGTGTGCGCGCTGCCGGCGCGACAGGAGAAGCCGCCCTCGGTGCTCGTCCGATCGACCCGCTCCGGCGGGCCCGACCTGGAGGTGCTCGACCTGGCGAGCGGCCTGCTCTCGCAGGCACCGCCCGGTAGGTCGTGCGAAGACCCGCCGCGCCAGGGCTGCGATCGCGTCACGGGCGTGTGCCGGTCCTCGGAGGATCGGATCCCCGCCGTGCCAGGCGCGAAGGCGTTTCGCGGCTGGGAGACGTTCGCGCCCCACCCGCAGGAGAACGACGGGACCCGCGTGACGCTCGGCTGGGCCGAGGACCGTGGCGCGCGGGACAGCGCCTCGAGCGAGCGGTGGGCCGTCGGCTGGAAGCGCGGCGCCGCGAAGCCCGTGTGGGATCACGCGCTCGTCGCGCCCGGCGACGTCGACCACGGCGGACGCCACGAGGAGGTCGTCGACGGTAAGAATGTATATTACATGTACCAGGCCGACCGGGATCCGAACCTCGGGCCGTTCCGCCTCGTGGCCTGGTCGCTCCGGACGGGCGAGCTCGCCTGGAGGGCGACGCTCCCGAGGAGCGCGGAGGGCTCGCACGTCTCCGCGCTGGGTGTGGGTGGCGGGCACGTGTTCGTCGTGATGAACCAGACCCTGCACGTGTTCGACGCCGCCTCCGGCGCGCACCAGAAGGCCATCGAGTCGCTATGACCGACGAGCTCGCCACCCTCGAACGAAGGATCGACGACCTCTCCCACGAGCTCCGTGCGCGGCGCGCGGTCCGCCCCCACGGCCCCACGCCGGCGTGGCGCTGGTTCTTGCTCGGCGCGGGGATCTCGAGCGCGGCGATGCTCGCGCTCGGCGGGCTCGGGTGGTCGCACGCGCGACGGGTGCCCGCCCGCGAGCCGGCGCTCGCAACCGCCATTCCGGCGAGCGTCGAGCCGCCTCCGTCGCTCGCGGGGACGCAGTGGTACCCGCAGGCCGGGGTCGGCCCGACGCTCGTGGACATGAACGGCGACGGCACCGACGACATCCTGGGGCTCGTGTGGCGGGCGGGCGACGACGAGCGCGCGCTCTTCGTCGGCGCGTGGGATGGCAAGACGTTCGACCTGAAGTGGCGGGCGGGTCCGTTTCCGAGCCAGTGGTCGTCGATGGGGACCCACCTCCTCGTGGTCGGCGGGACGGTCGTGGTCACCGACTCGCGCGAGACCCTGCACGTCATGGAGCTCGGGACCGGCACGCCCGCGGCCACGATCGCCCTCCCGCGCGGGGCGAGCGCCGCCTGCGCCCTCGACGACCGGCACGCGCTGTTCGACCCGGGCGGGACGAACGCGCGGGTCCTCGACACGGTGACGCGGACGGTGGGCCCTGCGCCCGCGGGGTCGTCGTGCAGGGTCGTGCACGCGTTCGGCGCCCGCACGATCTCGGACGGGGATCGCATCCGCTCGAAGGTGAAGATGCCTGGCTTCTCCGGCTACACGAGCCACGCCGAGCGCGCCACGATGGGCGGGTCGGACGTCGACCTCAGGCTGACGGCCGCGGGCGTCGAGCGAGACGGCAGCTGGTTCACGTACGGCGCCGGCTGGGACGGGCAGTCGGCCAAGCTGCTGTGGGAGCACCGGCTGGCGACCGACGGCCACGTCGAGAACCGTCGCGGGACCACGCGCCTCGAGGTGGGCGGCGGGAGGGTCCTCTACCTGTACGCCAAGGACGGAGCCTTCGCCGGATACCACCTGACGGCGCGGTCCGCGAAGACGGGGGAGGAGCTATGGTCCCAATCCATCCACGGGAGCGATCAGGGGACCCACATTTCCGCGCTGCGTCTGGAGCGGGATCGCGCGTACGTCGTGACCAGTCAGCTCGCGATCTTCGACGCGGAGCACGGGTACCCGATCCGGACGTTGCCGTGACACGCTCGCGCCTGGCATCCCCAGACGGCGGGTCCTACCGAACGCTGCGCATCCTCGCCTGCTCGCGGAAGATGTAGCTCACGATCCTGTCGCGGTGACCCTCCTGGATGTCGGTGAACTGCACGCCGACGAGCACGTCGCCGCCGACCTGCTCGGTGCGGCACACGAGCCCCTTCGCAGGCACTGTGATCGCGCCGACCTTGACCTCGAGGTCCACGGCTTCGCCGAGCTGAAAGCCCGGCCCCGCGAGCAGGATGGCCACCCCACCACCCCCGAGGTTGTCGGCCTTCACGCGCTCGAAGACGCCCGCCGGGGCGTCGTGCGTCGCCCGGCGCCGGACCCGCACCTCGACCTGGGGGTTCCTGAGCCGGACGAAGCCGCGGCGCTGCACGCGAATGGTCCCCGGCAAGACGCGGAAGCTGGCGGTGAGCATGTGGCCCTCCTCGCGGGTCGTCCACGACGAGCTCGCCGGTACGACGGGGACCTGGAGCTGGCCGAGAAACATCGTCATCGGGCACGCCTCGAGCTCTCCGGCGGGCTCGTCCTGGGTCGGGCGGCTGTGACACCAGACCGTGGGGGGCGCAAGGACGATCTTCTCGACCTGAAGGTGGAGCTTCCGCTCCGGATCGACCTCTACGACGACCCACACTCCCGGTCGGAGAATCTCGAAAGGGTCGACAGACATCGCATCAGTTCTCCTGGACTCGCTCTCAGCCGCTCGCACACCATGGGCGTCCAGGCACTTTGCCGCGACGTCTTCGCGGACGCGCGGCTCGCGACAGCGCGCGACCCCGGGCGCGCCCAGCGCGACCAACCGCGAACGGTCGCGCTCGAGCATGCGGAGACCGAACGGGCCACCGCGCGGCGCGGAGACGGCGCGGTCGCGGCGTCGAAGTAGTCGCCGTGGTCGGGTCCGAGCGAGGGCTCGAGGAGTGACGAGATCGCGCGATTCGACGCATCCGGCTCATCTTCTCTACGCCCCGCAGCGACGATGAACCTTCGCGACGGTCCCACCCATCCTCGACATCGAGGAGGGCAGCCATCGAGACCGGGTAGTACGCCAGCTCGAAAACCGTGAGCGTGCCGCCCG
>SXNL01000274.1 GCA_005777185.1 Myxococcales bacterium | reverse complement strand
GGTCCGCATCTCGCCGTTCGACGCGAACGCGCGCCGCCAGACGTCCTTCGCCGCCGTCGAGGTGACGGCCGACATCGACGACGAGATCGACATCGTGATCAAGGACGAGGACCTGGAGACGACGACCATGCGCGCCGGCGGCAAGGGCGGCCAGAACGTGAACAAGGTCGAGACCGCCGTGCGCATGCGGCACCTGCCGACGGGCATCATGGTCGTCTGCCGCGCCGAGCGCTCGCAGCTCCAGAACCGGCGCATGGCGCTCAAGATGATGAAGGCCAAGCTGTACGAGCTCGAGCAGGCGAAGCGCGACGAGGCGCAGGCCCAGTATCTCGCGGGCAAGACGCAGATCGCCTGGGGCAACCAGATCCGGAGCTACGTGCTGCAGCCCTACCGGCTCGTGAAGGATCTCCGCACGGGCCACGAGACGGGGAACGTGGATGCGGTGCTCGACGGATCGATCGACGACTTCGTCGAGGCCTACCTTCTTGCCGCGGCGGGGGGGAGCTTGAAGAAGGGCGGGGCCGTGGAGGAGCAGGAGTAGCCATCCAGCGGACGGCCGACCGCGGATGCGGGCGGCCTCCCCCGGAACGCGCGCCGGAGCCCGCGCTCACGGACAGTCCGGCGCGGCCCCCGGCGTGCCCATCTCGGCGCCCGTGGCCCACCGCTTCTCCGAGACGCACCAGCTCGCCGCCTTCGTCGAGGCCGCGACGGTCAGCGTCGCGAGCTGCACCGACTTGCCCTCGGTCGCGAGCGTGAACGCGCCGTAGTCGGCCCGCACGAGCACCTTCGACCCGTCGAGCAGCGCGATCGACCCCGCCGCGCCGTTCGCGAGGATGATCCCGGACGTGGACCCGAGGCCCGCGCCGTACTCGTAGCCCACCGCGGTCGCGGGGACCTTCGCGGCGGCCGCGCCCGCGGTCGAGCGGGCGAGGACGACGAACGCCCCCGGGGCGACGACCACGTTCGCCTCGATCAGGTGGGTCCGGTCGCCACCGTCCTTGAGCGTGAGCCCGGTCAGGGTCCTCGGGCCCGTGGAGATGTTGGCGATCTCGATCCACTCGCTGTCCGGCTCGACGCCGCTCGGGTTGTACATGACCTCCGAGATCAGGACGTCGCCCGCTGCCGGCTTCACCGCCGTAGCGACCGCCGCGTCTCCCCCGTCTCCCGTGGTCCCGCCGGCCTCGGGGAGCGAGCCGAGCGCCCCGAGGTTGCTTCCAGCGTCCGCGGAGCGAGCCGGATCGCCGACGTCGTCGATCGGGTTCGACGACGTCGTCCCACGCGCGCACCCGACGGCGCCCACGAGCAGGAGGGGGAGGACGCGCGCGCCGCTCATGGGCAGCTCGCGGTCCCGGTGATCCACGCGTCCAGGAGCGCCGCGCCGCTGGCGTCGACGAGGCGTGTGCCGAGCGGCGGCATCCGGCTCGCGCCCGTGGCGCGGACCCGGAGCGACAGGATGCTCTTCGCCGGCGAGCCGGGGAACACGAGCTTGGCGTCCGCGACGCCGAGATCGCCCTGCTGCGGGTCCACGTCGCAGACCTGCATGTCCGCGGTCGCCACGCCAAAGAGGAAGTTCTGGGGTCCCTGCCCGGTCCCCGACGGCCTGTGACAGCCCGCGCAGTTCGCGTGCAGGTAGGCGCGCGCGCGCGACGGGAGGGCCGCGGTCCCGGCCGGATCGGGGAAGCTCGGGTGGTCGGTGAGCTTCCCGATCGGCGCCTCGAACATGCCGATGTGGTCGAGCGTCGCGAGCTGGTTCGAGATCCGGTGGGTTGCAACATACACGAGATCGTGGTTGAGCTGCCCCGTCTCGAGGCCGAGCGAACGCCCCGCCGCGGCGGTGTGGCACCCGAGGCACTGCACGCGGTCGGGGTAGGTCCACGTCTGCCCGGTGACGGGCTTGGTCTTGCCGGCGGGCAGGAGCGTCGCGTCCGTCTCGGCGTCGTTCCACTCGTAGCTGTACCCGCCCCACTCGCCGTCGTCGTGCCGCATGAAGAGGCGCGTCTCGACGCGCTTCTTGGCGACCCGGAACTCCTTCACGAGCACCGTGCCCGTCGGCAGATCGAAGTCGCCGTCCACCGCGCGCGCGATCTTCTTCCCGTCCGGGATCGCGAGCCAGCGTGACTTCTCCGCGTCGTCGGACCAGAGCTGCGCCGCCGGTGCGAACGGGACGAGGCCCGGCGCAGGCTTCCTCGCGTCCGTCGGATCGACGCACCCCGTTGCCGAGAGCTGCCTCGGGAACGTGTCGACGGGCGGAGGCCCGCTCCGCACGACGCGCATGATCCTGCCGCCGCCGTAGTTGAGGACGTACAGCTCGCCGTCCGCGTCCTCGGCGAAGGACGAGATGTTGAACGGGGCCGTGAGCAGGACCTTCGGGGACGCCGGCGTGGTGGACCAGTCGATCGTGTAGACGGTACCTTTCACGTAGTCGGCGAAGAGGTAGCTGCCCGCGAGCTCCGGGATGTTCGACCCCTGGTACACGTACCCGCCCGTGATCGACTGGCCGCCGGCCGTGTACGGGTACTCCACGACGGGATCGATGTAACCCGCCGTGGCGCACGTGGGAGGTCCGGCCGGGCGGCAGTGGAAGCCCTCGCGGATCTTCCATCCGTAGTTGCCTCCGCGCTGGACGCGGTCCACCTCCTCCCAGCCGGTCTGCCCGACGTCGCCGACCCAGAGCTCGCCGCTCAGCCGATCGAAGGAGAACCGCCACGGATTGCGCAGACCGTACGCGTAGATCTCGGGCCGTCCGCCGCCCGCCGCGAAGGGGTTGTCGGGTGGAATGGTGTACGGCCCCGTCGGACCGGCGCCGACGCGGAGGATCTTGCCGAGGAGGACGTCCGTGTTCTGCCCGTTGCCGCTCGGGTCGTTGCCCGAGCCGCCGTCCCCGAAACCCATGTAGAGGTTGCCGTCCGGCCCGAACAGGACGAGACCACCGTTGTGGTTGCTGAACGGCTGCGCGATCTCGAGGAAGGTCTTCTCCTCGGTGGCGAGGTCGAGCGAGGCGCCGCCGTCGGTGCTCTTGATCCTCGCGACGCGGGAGTTGGTGATCGTGTTCCCCGTTCCGTACGTGTACGAGATGAAAGCCGTCCGGTTCGCGGCCCAGCTCGGGTGGAACGCGAAGCTCAGGAGGCCACCCTCGCCCGCCGCGCCCCGGACGACCGTCCCCGCCGGCAGCGAGAGGAACGACGTGGTGGTCGTCGCGGCGGGCGTGTTCGAGAAGGCGAGGATGTGGGCTTCGCCGGAGGATGTGCCCTGCTCGACGACGTAGAACTTCGTCTTGTCGCCGGGAGCCTGCGCCATCCACACCGGACGGTTGAAGTTCGGGAGCGAAGGGAACGCGTCCTCGAGCGCGATCGTCGCGGTGCTCGGGGGACGCGCCTTCGCGACGCACGTGGGGTTCGGCGGGCGCGCGTCGAGGCCGAACGGCGAGGGGACCGGCGGGATTCCCGAGTCTGGCAGGGTGGTGTCCGCGCCGCCCTCGGGGCCTGGTCCGGGGCCTGCATCGGGCGCAGCCGTGCCCGAGTCGATCTCGCTCACGGGAGCCAGCGCGGTGTCACTCCCGCATGCGAGGAACGACGTCAGGAGGATCGCGGGTGGCAGCAGAGCCAGCGTACGCATGTTACTTGCGGTACAGCGTACGCTGTTTCCGCCCGGAACTCAGCACGGTGCCGCTCACCCGGGTACCGCTCCGGCGGACCTCGCCCGGCGGACGCATGACGGCCCGGCGGTCCCGCTCCTGACGGGCGCCCACGCTTTTCCGTAGCCCGAGCGAATTTCGCCGCGCCGCGCTTGTGCAGCGCCAGAGCGCACGCAACGCTCTCCGCATGCACTCCCTCACCCTCGACGTCCGTCCCGACGTCGCGAGCCTCTCGCCGGCCGATTCCCACGCCACCGTCTTCCTCGCCGTGGCCATCGATCCCATCGCGCCGCCCGTGGAGTCGTCCCGCCCGCCGCTCGCATGCGTCCTCGTCCTCGACGTCTCGGGGTCCATGAGGGGTCCGCCGATTGACCACGTGATCGCCTCCGTCGAGCGCGTCGCGGAGCTCCTCCTCCCGACCGACGAGCTCGGCCTCGTCGCCTTCTCTCACCAGGCGGCGGCCGTGATGACGCCCACGCCCATGGACCACGCGGGCACGCGGCTGGCCACCGCGCGCGCCCGCCGACTCGCATCGGACGGGGGCACGAACGTGGAGAGCGGCCTCGTCGCCGCGAAGGCGATGCTCGACGCGCGCGCGTTCGCCGGACGCCGCTCCGCGCTCCTCCTCTCGGACGGCGAGCCGAACGCGGGCGCCGTCTCGGCAGCGGACCTGGCGCGCGTCGTCAAGGCCATGCGCCCCGACATCTCGGTCTCCTCGCTCGGCTACGGTGTCCACCACAACGAGGACATCCTCGTCGCCGTCGCCGACGCGGGGGGAGGCGCGTACCACTACGTGCCGGACCCCATCGCGTGCCAGCCCCGCTTCGCGCACGTGCTCGGCGCGCAGGCCGACATCGTCGCGGACGCGCTCGAGCTCGTCCTCGCGCCCTCCGCGGGCGTGGAGCTCGTCCGCGTGCTCGGGCACGAGGTGCGCTTCACCCGCGCGGGAGCTGCCGTCCCGGTCGCCGACGTGACGTCGGGCACGCGGCGCGTCCTCGTCGCCGAGCTCGCCGTCGATCCGCGCGCTGTCGTGCATGGTCACCTCGCGCGCGTCGTCCTCCGCTACCGTCGCGCGAGCGATCAGTCGCGCCAGGAGCACACGCGCGACGCCACCGTCGACCTGAAGAGCGGGACCTCGGAGATCATCCCCGACGTGCACGAGAAGGTCCTCATCGCGCGCGCCGAGGAGGCGCGGAGGGCCGCCCGCGTGCTCGCCGATCGGGGCCAGTTCGAGGGGGCCGCGGCCCGGCTCCGCGGCTTCCTCGCCGAGGTCGCCCGCGCCCCCGGCTTCGAGCCCATGAAGGGTGACCTCGGGGAGGTCCACGAGCTCCTCCTCGACGAGGCCGTCGCATTCGAGCGCCGCCCGGGCCTGGAGGCGTACTCCACGTTCCGCAAGCACCAGCGCAGCACCTCGCTCGATCTCGGCACGAGCGCGAGGAGCATCACGGGTCCCTCGTCGGTCGCGTATGCTTCGCGCACGGGTGGTGGCTACCCGAAGGCGTGGCTCGTCCGCGTCGAGGACGGCAAGGAAGTGGGCCGCCACCGCCTTGGCCCGCAGTGCACCATCGGGCGCACGACCTCGGCGGAGATCCAGGTGGCCGATGCCTCGATTTCGCGCCGGCACGCCGACGTCTATGCCCTCGACGGCCGCTTCTTCATCGCGGATCTGGGCAGCACGAACCCTACCGTCGTGAACGGCCTCATCCTGGGCTCGACCCCGCGCCGCCTCGCGGACGGGGACATCATCCAGATGGGCGGCGTGAGCATGCGCTACGAGGAACGCTAGCTGGCAGCGCGGCCTGCGTGGCACTCCCCCGCGGCTCGCGTAGCAATAATTTCGCCCGCCCAACGGCCACCCGCTATGATGGCCCGGTGAAGAGACTCCTCCCCTGCGCCGTTTGCGGTGGGTTCCTCCCCCCGCCTTCGCAGCGCGCCTCCGCGTGCCCGAACTGCGGCAGCGGGAAGCTCGTCGCCCTGGCGAAGAAGGCGATCGCCGTGGCCGGTGCGAGCTCGGTCGCCGTGACGCTCATGGCCTGCTACGGACCGCCGCCGCGGGACTACCACAAGGTCAACGACTCCTCACCCGAGGGCCAGAAGGAGCCGACGACCCGCGCGGTCGATCCCGACGCCGGTCGCGGGCCCGCCAGCCCCTCCATGCCCGGCGCGAAGTAACGCCGTGGGCGCCGCGATCGGGATCGATCTCGGGACGACCAACACCGTCGTGGCGGCCGTCGTCGACGGTGTCGCGATCACCCTGCCGGACGAGCGCGGGCGGCGTCTGCTGCCGTCGATCGTGTCCTTTCACCCGAACGGGGAGACCCTCGTCGGGGCGGCCGCGAAGGAGCGCCGCCTCATCGATCCGGCGAACACGATCTACTCCACCAAGCGCCTCATCGGTCGCTCCTTTCACTCTCCCGAGGTCGAGAACGCCCGCGCCAAGTTCCCGTTCTCGATGGTCCTCGGGCCGAAGGACACCACCATGGTGGTGGCCCGCAACGTCCAGTACGCGCTCCCCGAGATCAGCGCCTTCATCCTGCGCAAGGCCAAGGCGATAGCCGAGGAGGCTCTCGGCGTGCCGGTCGATCGCGCGGTCGTCACGGTGCCGGCGAGCTTCAACGATCTGCAGCGCGCGTCCACGAAGATGGCCGGGAAGCTGGCAGGCCTCGAGGTGCTGCGCATCCTCAACGAGCCG
>SXNL01000273.1 GCA_005777185.1 Myxococcales bacterium | reverse complement strand
GGGAGTTCAAGGCGGTTCCGGAAATCGCGCAACTGCTCGCGCGAGAGTTCTTTCATCTGACGGCCACGGCGACGGCTCCGCCGGCGACGGCTCCCCCTGCGACGGCGGCCGCACCCTCCGCGGCAGCGACGGCTCCCCCGGCAACGCCGAGCGCCCCATCCGCGGCGGCGGCGGACGCTGGAGCCAACGCCTTCACGCCGAAGCACGGCCGCCCGAACAGCGCCGACTTCGAGGACGACTAGGTCCTGTCCCCCTATTCTCGCTCTCAACGTGCGTCGGCGGTCGCCCGGACACGCGCCGCTTGCGCATGCGAGACGCGAAGCCCACGACCCGCAAGCACGGTGAGGACCGCCTCGGCCTTGCCCTCGGCCTTGCCCTCGACCCTGCCCTCGACCCTGCCCTCGGTCACCAGGGCCTGCACGAGGACGGGGTTCTTCTTCGCGAGGAGACCGCGCGCCACGCGTCGTCCGCCTTCGCGGCCCTCACGAGATCGTGAACGGGGAGCGGGGCGACGAACGCGTCGTCGTGGATCACCGCCCCGAACGGCAGGATCTCCCACCCGCTCGTCTCGCGAGACCACTCCAGCGCACGACGTCGATTCACGTCGAGCGCGAACACGCGCGCGACGCCACGGTCGGCGAGAGACACCGCCTTCCTCTCGGCGGACGGGAGCGTCTCGGTGCTCACGACCTCGAACGCGAGGCGCTCGATCTGTCGCCCCCCGTCGCCGGATCGGGGGCGCGGGGGAAGACGCTCGCGTCGGGCGCCATCCGGGGCCGAATTTCTGGCGGGCGGAACGGGTCGGACGCGCGCGGACGGCGTCAGTCGGAGTGGCTGGGCCCGACCGTTCCGTCGACGTCGTCGAGCGGCGCCGGGGGCGTGGCCTTCGGCGTGGAGTCGAGCACCGGCCCGATGGGCGTCACGACGAGCGCGGAGTCGAGTCCGTCGACGACGGGGGCCAGGCGCGGCGCGGGCTCGGCGTCGCCCGCGCGGGATCCCACCTTCGGCGTCCCGGGCGCGGCGGGCGACGTCGGATGTGCGGGTGGGGCCGGGCGCGCAGCAGGGCGGCTACGCGTGATGGACGCCTGGTGGTGGGCGATCTGGGGCTGCTCGATGCAGCGATCCATGCCGGAGGGACACCCGATGCGCACGTGGAAGTGGTCGTCGTGGGGTAGCGCGCCCCTGGGCTGGGCCATGAGCTCGGCGGCCCGCGCACGGAGGGCCTGCGGAGCGGCCACGCGATCGGCATGAGCGAGCAGCCGCGCGCGGAGCGGAGCGGCGACGAACACGTGCGTGACGCGCGCGGACGGATCGCTCACGAGCGCCGTCACGAGCGCCCAGTTGCGGGCGTCGTCGAAGTGCGCGCCGGGCATCGACGGCGCCGCCCCGTCTGCGGCGAAGGCGATGAAGCGCGACTCGAGCACGGGCTTCCCTGCCCCGTTCCTGACGTAGAAGCCGATGTCCACGTCGCGCCCCGACTCGTGCGAGGCGTGGTGATCGATCTCCCCGCCGCCCTTGCGCGACAGGTGTCCGACCGACAGCACCGCGTCGGGATACTGGCGTCGGACCGCGCGGCCCGCACGGTTCACCATGCCGACGAGCTGCGGGAGGCCCCAGCGGACGTCCCCCTGCGCGTACGCCGGCACGACGCGGAGGTGCGGGCCCTCGTCGAGGTGGGAGCCGCCGATGAGGTGACCCGTCGTGGGGCTTCCGATGCTGCGCGGCTTGACGCCGTGATCGAGGCTTGCGCGCGCGCCCGCGCTCTTCGCGGGCGGCCCCGCGAGGGCGGCGGTGGGGAGGAGGAGGGTCACGGCGAGGGCGAGGGCGCGATGGTGTGGCACGTGCTCCAAACCACCACGGAGGGCGCCCGGCGGCCAAATTTGCGGGCGATCGGCCCCCGGACCGCCCGCGGCGCGGACAAGGGGCCGGAAGCGATGCTAAGCTGTCTGGCTCCTCCTGCTTCGGGGGCTGAGCGATCGGCATGCGAACCTCCCACGTGCCCTGGCCGACCCTGGCACCCGTCCTCGCACTCGCCGTGGCGGGCGCGTGCGGATCCCAGCCGTCCGCACCCGCCGGAGTGGCGGACGACGCGAGCACCCCGACCGCGCCGGGCTCGCCCGCGGACGGTGCCCCGGACGCCGACGCAAGCCCGGCGGACGCGGGGCGCGACGTCGACCTCGCCGAGACGGGGAACGACGGGGGCCACCCGCCGCCGGTCATCTTCTCGGTGATGGCCGACATTCCCTACACGAGGGCGGAGGACGCGATCCTCTCCGCGCAGATCGTGACGCACAACGCGCTCAGCCCGTCGAAGTTCATGGTGCACCTCGGGGACATCAAGACCGGATCGGATCCGTGCGTCGAGCCCGTGTACGCGAACGTCGCGAACCTCCTCCACGCGCTCACGGTGCCCACGTTCATCATCCCCGGCGACAACGAGTGGAACGACTGCACGGACCCGACCGAGGCGTGGGGATTCTGGGTGGCGCACTTCGGCCGTTTCGAGAAATACTGGGCCAAGGCGCCCGTCGTGTCGCGTCAGGCCGTCCGGGACGAGAACTTCGCGTGGGTGGACGCGGGGGTGATCTTCATCGGCATCAACCTCCCCGGCGGCGCCTTGCACGACGCGACGGAGTGGGCGACGCGTCTGCCGGAGAACGCGCAGTGGGTCTCGGACCAGATCGCGCTCCACGGGGCGTCGGCGTACGCGATGGTGCTCTTCGCGCACGCGGAACCCCTGGCCCGGCACGACGCGTTCATGATCCCCTATCGCGCGGCGGTCGGCGCGTGGGGCAAGCCCGTGCTGCACCTCATGGGGGACCACCACCAGTGGAAGATGGACCGGCCGTGGCCGGAGACGAACATCCTCCGCGTGGAGCTCGAGGAGGGTGCGGTGGAGCAGCCGATCCAGGTGACGGTCTCGCCGACGGATCCGGACACCTTCGCCATCCTGAGGAACCCGCTGTAGGGGCGAGTCGCTCGCACGGCGCACGTCACGCGCGCAGCGGCTCGGCGGGCGTCACCTCGCGAAGGTAGCGCGCCCCCCACCTCGCCAGCTCGAGCGGGCGAGGCGACATGCGGAGCAGCCGCGCGGATCGCGCCGCGAACGTCCCCGCGAGCCGTGCGTGCACGCGGACGCCCGGGCGGATCGCGATCTCGCCGCGACGCCGGTCGTCGCGCACGTCGTGGAGCTTGTCGACGAGGTTGGCGACCTCGGAGAGCACCTCGAAGAAGCGCGCGAACTCTGCGCCGCGGAGGCGCGGATCGAGCATCAGCGTCATCGTGCTCGCGCAGCGCGCTTCGCCCAGCACGCACGAGATGTAGGTGCGCCGCGAGCTTGTCGTGCGCAGGCGCTCGGAGACGCCGAAGAAGCGCGCGAGCTCGTCGGCGAACGCCCCGGTGCGATCGCCGTAGACGCCCCTCACCCACGCCAGCCTCTCGGCGAGCTCGGGATCGAGGACGGCGGGGCCGGGACCATCCCGGAGCGCTCCGACGATCCTCGCGCAGAGCACCGCGCGCGCGGCGGACGTCGGCGTCGCGTCGACGTGGCGATCGATGGTCTCGAACGTGCGCGCGAGCGACGCGAGATCCGCGCGCAGGGCTTCGTCGAAGACGAGGCCGAAATGGGCGGCGACGTGCTCCATGTCGCGGGAGAGCGCCTCGTACTCGGGCCGGACGGCAGACGATGCCACGCGGCGAGCTTACACCGCCGACGGCGGACAATGTCATTGCGATCCCGCCCCCGCGGGTCTACGCACCCTCTCCATGGACAAGGTCATGAAGAGCGCGCGTGACGCGTGCGCGGACATCCCCCGGGGGGCGACCATCCTCGCGGGCGGGTTCGGCCTGTGCGGCATCCCCGAGAACTGCATCCGCGCGCTGCGCGAGCTCGGCACCAGCGAACTCACCTTCGTGTCGAACAACTGCGGGGTCGACGACTTCGGCCTCGGCGTCCTCCTGCGCAACAAGCAGATCGTCAAGATGGTGTCGAGCTACGTCGGCGAGACCAAGGAGTTCGAGCGGCAGTACCTCTCCGGCGAGCT
>SXNL01000272.1 GCA_005777185.1 Myxococcales bacterium | reverse complement strand
GTTCGTTGCGCAGGAATCGGGATCGGGCTCGGGCTCGGGCTCGGGCTCGAAAATGAGGGGATTCCTCAGGCGTCTCGGGCCACGGGGCCGCGCTCGACGGTCCGGGCTCCCGGTGGTACACCATCGCGGATGCGAGCGACCCACGGCAGCCTCGGGACCGCCTTGTACCTTGGCCTGATCGCGGCCGGCTGCGCCGCGCAGGGCAGCGACAACAAGAGTTTCGGCCCGGAGTTCGAGATCGACGGCGGCGTCCTGTCGGAGGGCGGCACCGTCGCGACGGACACGGGCGTTCCTCCTGGAAAGGACGCCTCCTCGACCACCGACTCGGGCGGCGACGCGGCGACGGATGCGGGCACGGCTCTCGACGCGGGCGACGCGGGGACCGGGTGCGCGAGCGGGCGCGTCGCGATCCTTTCAGGGAGCCCGACGACCCTCTTCGCGAGCCTGTCCACCGGCGGAGCCGCCTTCCTCACCTCGTCGATGACGGGCTCGGTGGCGGGCGTGCCGGCGCTCATCGACGCGGGCGGCGGCGTACAGGCCGTGGTGCGCGACAAGGACGGCGCGCTCCAGGGCCTGCGCACGACCGGCGCCGGCTGGACCACGCAGGGCCGCATCGGCACGCGCGTCGCGCGGGACACGCCCTCGCTGGCGGCGACCGGGGCGCAGATCCACCTCGTCTACCAGGACAGTGTAGCCTTCACGTACTTCCACGGCGTGTTCGGCGGCACGACGTGGGACGCCGCGGCCGACCCTGTGCGGGGCCCGGCCCCCGCGGGCCAGAGCTACGGCGCGAACGCCGCGGCGATCATGGGCGTCGGGGCGGAGCTCGTGCTCGTCAACGGCGGCGCGAGCGAGGGCCCGCTCTACGCGCAGAGCTTCAGCGGCGCTGCGTGGACCGCTGGCGTCGCGGTGAGCGGAACCGCCGTGTGCGGAACGGCCACGCCGGCCTGCGGCGGCCTTCCCGGGATCGTCAAGCTCGCGGGGACGAGCGACCTGCTCACGCTCCACATCGACAAGACCACGAAGAGCGTCACGGCTAGCGTCCGGAAGGCCGTGGACAAGACGTGGTCGACGACCGGCGCGATCCGGCCGACGGCGCCGATCGCGACGACGATGGAGCAGATCTCACTCGCCCCCGCGGGGACCAACCGCGTCGTTGCGGCGTTCCGGGGCACCGATCAGAAGGCGTACGCGGCGCTTGGCGACCTCACGGCGACGCCGATCACGTGGTCCGCGCCGGTGGCGATCCTCGCGACGACCGTCGCCGCGCCGCCGCAGGTCGCCGTCGGCGCGTGCGGCGACGACGCGGTGGCGGTGGTCGTGTCCGCGGGCGAGGCCAAGGTCGTGCGGCTGAAGGGCACGACGTGGGGTTCGGCGGAGCCGGTACCGGGGACGACGGGCGCCGTGTACGCGGCGATCTCCTCAAACGGGGCGCTGTAGTTCTGCTGTCGTCGGGTCGCGCGCCGGCGCGTGTACCTGCGCCGTTCGAGCGTCCGTCGTCGTCGCGTCGCACGTGAGCTTGCCCCCGCACGATCGCGTTTCCGTCACATCCCGCACCGCCGCCCGATCTCGGCGATCACCTCCCGTGTCTCCCTCGCCCGCGGATCCAGCCGCCTGGCCCGCTCCGCCGCCACGCGTGCGTCTTCGCAGCGCCCCTCCCAGAGCGCCGTGGCCGCGACACGGAGCCGCGACTCCTTGTCGCGGAGGCGCACGAACGGATCGGTCACGTCGCGCCACGCGACGACCGCCCCCGCGAGCAGCACGATCGCGATCGACGCCCCGATCGCGATCCGCTCGCCAAGTGCAGAGTACACCTTGCCTCGCTTCCAGAGCGCCGCCACGAGCGCCCCCGCGACCGCTCCTCCGACGTGCGCCTCGTTGTCGATCCTCCCGACCGGCCCCGCGTCGAACCGCGAGACGAAGCCCAGGGCGAGCGTCACGAGTAGCCACCCGGCCATCCGCCGCGCGAGCACGCTCCTCACGCCACCGGTGCGAAGTCCGAGCACCATCGCCGCCGCCACGAGGCCGCACACCGCGCCCGACGCGCCGACGCTGACGCGCGGATCCCAGAGGTACCCGACGAGCGCGCTCGCGACGCTGCCCGCCGCGCCGCTCACGACGTACAGCGGCAGGAAACGCGCCCTCCCGACGGCGCCCTCGAGGAACGGCCCCACCTGCCGGAGCACGTACATGTTGAAGACGATGTGCATGAGCGACCCGTGCAGGAAGCACGACGTCACGAGCGTCTCCAGGCGGTCGTCGCCGATGGTCACCACCGCGTCGTTCGCGCCAAAGCCGATGAGCGCGCCCTGCGGGATCTTCAGCGCCGCGACCGGCGTACGCGACGCGACGACCATGGCGACGTAGACGGCGACGTTCGCCGCGAGGAGGAGCCACGTCATGTGCCCGCGATCGGGCTCCGCATCCCTCGTCGTTCCCCGTCTCGGCCCGAGGAGCGAGTCGAGGATCTCGGCCTTGCTCGGCCCCTCCCCGCGCTCCCGCTCTCCCGTGCCGGCGGGCGCCCTCGCGTCGACCTCGGTGTCCACCCCGGGAGCCTACCGCGAAACTTGGCCGGCGCCCGCGCGCTCTGTTAACCGCAAGACTGGATGACCCCTCTGGTGCGCGCGTCGCTGCTCGTGCAAAGGCTCGCCGGGCACGCCTGGGCGCTCGTGCTCGCGCTCGCCCTCGGCGCCGGCCTCGTGCTCCACGGGACGCGGGAGCTGCCCGCGCCGCTCGTGCTCGGGATGGTCGGCACCTACGCCGTGCTGGTGCTCCGCAGGCTTCGTGGTCGCGCCCGGGCCGGGTCCCTCGCGCCGATCACGTGGGTGCTGGACGCCCAGCTGGGCACGCTCGCGCACGCGGTCGTCCTCATCGTGGTGCGAAGGGTCGACGGCGGGCTCGACGGCCCGTTCTACCCTCTGTTCTACGTCCTCGTCACGGTCGTCGCAGCGTTCGCGCGGCCGAGCGCGACGCTCGCCGTGGCGGCGTGGCTGCTCGGGATCGAGGCGGCGGTCGCCGTCCTGGCGGGACGCTTCGCCCCCGACGCCTTCCTCTCGCACGTCGGCTTCGTCTCGCTCTTCGCGGCGCAGAACCTGGTGTTCCTTCGGGCCGAGGTGGCACGGATGCGCACGCGGGCGCGCGGCCGCATCGAGGACGAGATCACGCGCCTCAAGGACGACGCGCGCCGCTACCGCCTCCTGGGCGCTGGCGAGGACGAGCGCGATCCGGCCAAGGCCGAGGACCGGCTCGCGCGATCCAGCGTCGAGGAGATCCACCAGTCGGTCCACTACGCCCTCGATCTCCTGCGCCGCACGCTCGACCTCAACACGGCGGTCCTCCTGTGGCAGAACGACGCGGGCACCCACCTCCGCATCTCCGAGCTCTCGACGGGCGACGACGAGATCCACGACGCGCCGATCCGCACCGGCGACGGCGTCCTGGGTGCCGTGATGGTCGAGCGGAAGAGCGTCTCGCTCGAGAACCTCAGGCCCTCCTACCACGTCCCCTACTACGCCGGCCCGTGCCCCGTGCGCACCCTCCTCGCCATCCCCGTGATGGAGGACGATCACGTCCGGGGCGTGCTCGCGGTCGATCGCAAGAGCGCGCGCGCCTTCTCACCGCAGGAGGAGGAGCTCTGCCAGCAGGCGGCGCGCTATTGCCACCGCGCGATCCAGAACGAGCGGGTGTTCCTCCAGCTCGAGCGCGCGAAGGTCGAGCAGGGCAAGCTCTACCGGGCGGCGAAGGGCCTCGGGGCGGCGCTCACCGAGGCCGAGGTCCTCTCCGCCGGGGTACGCGCCGCGCGCGAGATCGCGAGCTTCGACCTCGCGGCCGTCACCGTGTACGACGAGGAGAAGAAGGTGCACGAGGTGTGCGCCGCCACGAGCAAGAACGGCGAGATCGACGACCTCGTCGGCGCGCGCTTCAACCACAACGCGGGCCTCGTCTCGATGGTGGTGCAGAACCGCTTCCCGCTCCCCTACAAGGGCGAGTTCGACGCGACGCACCAGGTCGTGCTCACCCGTCGCTTCCCGTGGCCCCGGCTCCCGTCGCTCCTCGTCCTCCCGCTGGTCCTCCACGATCGGGCGCTGGGCACGCTCATCCTCGGCTCCCACCGCCCCCACGCGTTCGGCGACTCGGTGCGGCCCACCCTCGAGGTCCTCGCGAGCCACCTCGGCGTGTCGCTCTCGAACGCGCGCATGGTCCAGAAGCTCGAGACGCTCGCGAAGGAGGACGGCCTCACGCGCCTGCTCAACAAGCGCGCGCTCCTCGAGGAAGCCGACGCGAAGATCCTGGCCGCGACTCGCTTCGCGCGCAAGCTCAGCCTCCTCGTCGTCGACATCGACCACTTCAACCGCGTCAACGACGTGCATGGCCACGACGTCGGCGATCTGGTCATCAAGGGCCTCGCGGACGTCCTCCGGCGGCACAAGCGCACGACCGACGTCGTGGCACGGTACGGCGGCGAGGAGTTCGTCGTCCTCTGCGAGCAGACGGACGAGCCCGGCGCGATGCTGCTGGCCGAGCGCATCCGGACCGAGCTCGAGAAGACGGCGTTCCACACCCGCGGCGGCAAGCTCTCGGTCACGTGCTCGCTGGGCGTCGCCACCTTTCCCGAGGCCGGCACCGACTTCGAGGGCCTGTTCAAGTCCGCCGATCTCGCGCTCTACACCTCGAAGCGCGGCGGTCGAAACCGCGCGACGCTCTTCGAGCGCCGGAACAGCGAGCTCCGCCTGCGAGAGGGCACGCCCGTCCCCGAGCCTCAGGGGTCGGCGAGGCCGGCGCCGGTGGCGGCGAAGAGCAGGCGCGCGCGCTGATCCGCCGCGTGTCCGTCAGGTCTTGTCGGGTGCGGTCGGCGTCGTCGTGTTCGCCGTCGCCGGGGCTGCAGGGGACGGGTCCGCGGGCGCAGGAGCTGCGGGCGCGCGCGCGGTGGCCTCGGCAGGGGGCGGTGCGCTCGGCGTCTGCGGCGGCTCGGACTTGCGGGCCGCCGGAGGCTCCGACTTCTTGCGATCGTGGTGGAAGATCTCCTTCTCGATGACGCTACCCACGCCCTCGAGCGCGCGGCCCACGCCCTCCGCCGTGCTCGTCACGAGTTGCCCGAGCTCGTCCGTCGGGATCTTGTCCACCGCGGTCTTCGCCGCGCGAAGGAGGAGGCCGAGGCCCTCGGTGACGTCGGCCATGGGATCGGGAGGCTGCTTCTTGTCGTCCGACATGGGCCCCATCATGCACACGGCCTTCCAGCTTGTCGAGGCTCCGACCCGCTGCGGCCGACCGCGGATCAGAAGGGGAACTGCCCGTTCGCGCAGACGGCCTCGGGGCCTTGGCCGTAGTGGTCCCGCGCGAAGTCCCGCAGGGTCGGCGCGTCCACGCACTGCGCGCGGTAACGCCACCCCCACGCGGTGGCGGCCACCGGAAAGTCGAGGAGCGGGTCCGGCGTGAGGATGACGCGGTTCTTGATCTCCGTGCAGATCGGATCTGCGGGCAGGAGATCCATCTCGGCGCGGAGCTTCGCCGCGACGTCCGGGCAGGCGTCGCGCGTGGCGCACTTGTAGAGGAGGACCATGGCGCCGTGCTCCATGTTGTGCACGTAGTAACGGCGATCGACGGCCCGGTCGTACTCCTGGAAGGCCGCCCACACGGGGTAGTGCGGCCCGCTCGTCGGAGGGTTCGAGTTGTACGCGACTTCGGTCCCGATCTCGACGTGCGGGCTCGCCATGATGTCCGGCGTGTCGATGATGACCTCGCAGGACGCGTCGGGGCGGTACGGCTGGGCGAGCCGCCTCTGCTCGGTCGCCGCGTCGGAGGGCGACGAGGACGCCATCCCGATGGGGGCGGGCTGGGCCTTGCCGCCACTGCATCCCACGAACGCGCCTAGGGCCAGGGCCGGACCCGTCCCGCACGCCACGCCGACCACCACAAGCCCAAGCAAGCGACTCACGCTGCGAAGAGTGCCACAGGAGCGGCCCGTGGACCACCTCCGGAGCGGTTGACCGCCGGGCGGCGGCGTGGTCCCGTCATGTCGTGACGCAGGAGGACGGCGCCAGAAGGGGGAACCACGTCGAGATCTCGGCGGGGCGCATCTTGCCACCCCTGTCGAGCGACGCCCCGATCCTCCACCGGGTCGTGCGCACGATCGTGCGCCTCTCCCAGGGCCTCTACTACCACGACGCGACCGCGGCGGCGCCCGCGATGGCGTTCCAGTTCTTCCTGAGCCTCGTCCCCCTGCTGGTCGTGTTCGGCTACATCGTGGGCCACTTCGTCCGCCTGAGGGGTGTGGACGGGATCCTCGCCCCGCTCCTCGGCACCGCGCCCGACGTCACCCAGAACATCGTCCGCCGCGAGCTCGAGCGCCTCGGGGGCTCGAGCGCCGCCCCCGCGCCCCTCGCGGTCCTCGGATTCCTGTGGCTCGCGTCGAGCGGAACCCACGGCTTCATGGACGCGCTCGAGCGAGCCGTTCACGCGCCCCGGCGGCCATACTGGAAGAAGCGGCTCCTCTCGGTGGGCTGGGTCTTCCTGGTGCTCGCCATCCTCTCCGTCACGGGCTGGGCGCTGGTTCAGTGGGACGATGTGGTCCGCGGGATGGAGGCGCCCGAAGTCACGACGCCCGAGCCGACGCGCGCATCGCCCTCCGCGGCTCCAAGCGCGCAAGACAGGCAGGACAGGCAAGACGCGCAAGACAGGCACGACAAGGCCGAGCCGTCGCGCCCCGCGAGGATGGTCGCGATGGCGCACAGCTTCACGAAGCGGAAGATCCTCCGCGGTTCGGACGTGCAGCAGCGCTTCACGCTCGGCATCGCCCTGTTCGTCGCCACCTGCACGCTCGCGGCGTTCTATCGCTACGGCGTCGAGCGTCCGAGGGAGATCAAGCGCGTCGTCTGGCCAGGGGCGACGCTCGCGATCGTGGGTTGGCTCGTGCTGTCGTGGCTGTTCAGCGTCTACGTGACCTCTCTCGGGCGCTACGCGCTCTACTACGGAAGCCTCGCAGCCGTGGCCGTGCTCCTCGTCTGGTTCTGGCTCAGCAGCCTGGCGCTCCTCGTGGGCGCGGAGCTCAACGCGCAGCTCGAAGGGATTCGCGACTGACGCGAGCGTTCCAGCTTGCGCCGCCGTCGAGCGGTGTCATGGTGATAGTACGGCGGAGGATGTTTCTCCGACCGGGTCCCAACGCACAAGATGGCAGTACGCGGTCACGGAAGAGCCAAGCGCGGCGACGCGTCGTCGCTGGCCAGGCTGCCGCCCGCCGCCGTCATCGCGCTGACGCTCCTCGGCGCGGGTTGCGTCAAGCGACAGGAGATCCCGACCGAGCAGACGCTGCACATGCTCGAGGGGCAGGCGTCGGGCGTGGTGGCCGTCGCGACCGCGCTCGACGACAACCCCTCGCACGTGACCCTCTGCAGCGGCGCGCTCGTCGCGCCCAACCTGGTCCTCACGGCACGACACTGCGTCTCGCGGGCCGTCACGGCGACGCCGTCGTGTGACGCGCGCGGCCGCTCGCACAACGGCGCGCACCTCGCAGAGGACGCCGATCCGCAGATGATCTCGATCTACACCGGCGACCACGTGCGCCCCGACCTCGACACACCGAGCGCCCGCGCCATCGCGACCGTGCACCCCGCCGGGCAGGTCCTCTGCGACGCGGACGTGGCGTTCCTGGTGCTCGACCGACCCGTCTACAACGCCGCCATCCTCACGATGCGCCTTCACGCTTCCGTGGAGTCGGGCGACACGGTGGTGCCGGTGGGCTTCGGTGGCGGCAAGGAGAACCAGGTCGGTCACCGCGTCGCGCGCCAGTTCAGCCGCGTGCTCACCATCGGCCCCGCCTCGAACTCCGACACCGGCGCCGTCCTCGGCCCGCGCGAGTTCGAGGTCGACCATGCCACGTGCCGCGGCGACTCAGGCGGCCCCGCGATCGACGCGCGCACGGGCGAGGTCGTCGGTGTCGTCTCGCGAGGGGGGAGCTGCTCCGGGAAGGGGAACCACGTGTACACGCGAATCGACTCGTACGCCAAGCTGGCGTCGACGGCCGTCACGGCCGCGCGCCGTGCGAGCGAGCAGGTGGCCGCGGGGGCCCTGCGACCGTTGGGGCCCTAGTGCCAATGCCGATCGGATAAGGCATTCGTTCGAGCGAGGGTGCCCCCACCCGTCGCGCTGCGCGCGCCGGCCTCCCCCCGATCGCGCGCTACGCGCGCGATGGGGGAGGCGAAGAGGCTCCGTGTAGGCGGTGGGGCGAGCCCGCGCAGACCTCACCCCCTGTCCCCCTCTCCCTGAGGCATCCCCTCATTTTCCTCACGTCGAGCCCGAGCCCGAGCCCGAGCCCGACGAAGACGAGCCGAGCTTCAGCACCATCGCGGTGAGCATCGCCGTGATCCGCAAGAGGAGGGCTCGCACAGCCACCAAGCGTTGC
>SXNL01000271.1 GCA_005777185.1 Myxococcales bacterium | reverse complement strand
GAAGGGAGAGGGAGGAGCGCGGCCACGGATCGGTCTGAAGGTCCGCCGGCAGCAAGTCCTCTGCGGCTACGTGGTGGACTTCTACGGCGCCGCGCTCAGGCTCGTCGTCGAGATCGACGGCGCCGTCCACGACGACGCGGAGCGGGCCGAACGGGATGCGAGGGGCACGACGATCCTCGCGCGCCGTGGCCTCCGCGTCCTTCGCCTCGAGAACGCACGACTGAACCGGGAGACCCTGCGAGAGGCGATTCTCCCGTTCACGTGCCCCCTCTCCCTTCAGGGAGAGGGGGCCGGGGGGTGAGGTCTGCGCGCGCGCCCCACCGCCTCCACGGAACCTCTTCGTCTCCCCCATCGCGCGCGTAGCGCGCGATCGGGGCGAGACCGACGCGCGTAGCGCGGCGAGTGGGGGCACCCTCGCTCCAACGAATGCCTTTTCCGAACGGCATTGGCGCTAGCCGCCGGCGGTGAAGATCGCCTCGATCTCGTTCTTCACCGACTCCTCGCTCTGCGCCCGCGCGATGCCGATCTCGCGCACGAGGAGCTGGCGCGCCGTGTCGAGCATGCGCTTCTCGCCGAACGAGAGCTGTTTGTCGGTCTTGAGGCGGTACAGGTCGCGCAGCACCTCCGCCACGTCGTAGATCGAGCCCGTGTCGATCTTCTCCCGGAACCCACGGTAGCGGCGGTTCCACGTCTGCTTGTCGAACGTGATCGTGCGCTCCCGCAGGATGTCGAAGATCTCGCGGATCTCGTCCTCGCCGATGACGTTACGGAGCCCCCGATCGCTCGCGTTCTGAACGGGAACGAGGATCTTGTGGTCCGTGTGCAGGACCTTGAGGACGTAGAAGCGCTGCCGCGACCCGGCGATGTCCTTCTCCTCGACGCGGATGACCTCGACGACCCCCTGGACGGGGTAGACCGCCTTGTCGCCTACCTTGAACTCGACATCCGTCGTCATGGAGCCCGCACGTAAGCTACCTCCGAACGTTCGGGAAGAGCCAGGGGGTCGGCTGAGGATCGAGCAAAATCAACGACATCGGGAGGATCCCTTCAGGGCGCGGGCACGCGAGGAGGTGGGAGTATGTAAGGACAACCCGACGCGCGCAAGGTCAAAGCGACGCCGCCCCCGCGCCGTCGCCCTCGAGGAGGCGCTCGGCCACACCCCACCGGATCCCACGATCCGACACGATCACCTCGCTCGCTTCGAGCGCGTCGAGGCACGCCAGCGCGACGAGCCCACCCCCGACGATCACGTCGGCGCGCTTGGGGTGCAGCCCGGGGACCGTCCGCTTCGCCTCGACCGGCAGGCGTGCGAGGCGCCGCACCACCTGCTCGAGCTCTGCGCGCCGGAGCCGGTGGCCATGGACGCGCGCGGCGTCGTAGGTCTCCATCTCGAGCGCCACGGCCGCGAGGGTCGTCATCGTCCCCGCGACGCCGACCGGTGCGCCGCTCCCGCCCGCCGCCCGCCACGCCGTGGCGATCTCGCGGAGCGGCGCCAGGCGTGCGGCGATCTCCCGCTCGGCGAGGGCGATCTCCGCGCCGGTCGGCGGCTCGGACGGCAGCCACCTCTCCGTGACGCGCACGCTCCCGATGTCGACGCTCACGGCGGGTGACCCCGACCCGCCACGCAGCATGCACTCGGTGCTGCCTCCGCCGATGTCGAAGACCAGGACAGGCCCGGCGACGTCGAGCCCGGAGAGCGCGCCGGCGCCCGCGAGCTCCGCCTCCTCGACCCCCGAGATCACGTCGACGGCCACGCCGAGCAGGCGCCGCACGTGATCGCGCACGGCCTCGCTCCCCGCGGCGTCGCGCATCGCGCTCGTCCCGACGACGCGGACACGCGCGACACCCCCGTGATCGCGGATCACGTCGGCGTACCGCGACAGGCAGGCGTTGGTGCGAAGGACGGCGTCGGGGTGGAGCGCGCGCGTCCTGTCCACGTCCTGCCCGAGCCGCGTGATGGTCGCTTCCTCGCGAACAGCGACCACGCGACCATCCGCGCCCCGCCTCGCCACGAGGAGGAGCACGGTGTTGGTACCGACGTCGATGGCCGCGACCTGCACGTCCTCACGTCCTCCGCCGGTCGAGGGGGCCTCTTGGGCCCATCGAACCTGGCGACGCCCTACTTGATCTTCTCGAGGCTCAGCATCTCCTCGACGTTCGGCTGCACGACCAGCTCGACGCGACGATTCTTGTTCTGCTCTTCCTTGGTCTGGTTCTCGACCGTGCCCGCGGCCGGGTCGGTGTCGCCGTAGCCGGACGCCGCCCACTTCTTCGGGTCGAGGCCGCCGCCCGTGACGTCGGCCTTCTTGCCGGGCGCAGCGGGCTTGTTCGCCGCGGTCGGGGAGACCAGGAACAGGAGCACCTGCCGCGAGCGCGCGAGCGAGAGGCCCCAGTTGTCGTGGAACGGACCGCCGCCGTACTTGACGTTGTCGGTGTGCCCCGCCACCTGGAACATGCGGCTCGAGAGATCCTTGTCGCCGCGGATGACGTCGGCGACCTGCCCGAGCACTTCCTTGCCGCCCGGCTTCAGCTCGTCCTTACCCGACTCGAACAGGATGTCTCCCGGCAGCTGGATCACCATGCGGTTGTTGCGCACCGCGACGCGCAGGCCGAAGCTGGTGAGCTTCTCGAGCTTGGCGCGCAGCTCCCTGAAGCGGGCCTCGATGACGGCGAGCTGATCGGCGCGCTGCTTGTACTCGGCGAGGGCCTGCTGGAGCCGCGCCCGGTCCGCGCCCGCCTGCTCGAGGCCAACGCCGGCCTTCTTGAGCTCCTCGCGCATCTTCTCGATCTCGTTCTGCGCCTCGCTCATCTTCTTGTTGTCCTGATCGATCTGATGCTTCGCAGCCGTCAGGTCGGCGCCGAGCTTGTCGATCTCGCGCTGCTTCGCCGCCATCTCCTCGTCGGAGTGACCGCACCCGAGGAGGCCGAGCGACCCCGCCATCAGCAAAGCCCAAACGAAACGTTTCCTCGCCATATCGTCGATCCTCCTCGTCGTGAAGCGCGCGAAAAAAACCCGAGAGCGACGGTACGAGCGCCTTCCGCCGTCGTCAACCCTGGAGTGCCAGCGGCCGAGTGCCCGCCCGGACTCTCGGCGGGGGACAGCGGAGAGCACGGAGCGAAGCGCGAGCACCGATCGCCTTCGCGGTTCGCCGATCTCCGTTCGACGATCACCGATCGGCGAACGGCCTCGTTCGCCCACCTCCGGAGGACGCTTCCCGGTTCGCCGACCTGCTCGTCGCGGTTCGCCGACCGCTCGCCCGCCTCCTGGTCGCGGTTCGCGACCTGCGTTTCCCCCGTCTCCGTTCGCCGACCTGCTCGTCGCGGTTCGCGACCCGCGTTTCCCCCGTCTCCGTTCGCCGACGTGCTCGTCGCGGTTCGCCCGTCAGTTCCGCCGATCACGGTCCGCCGATCACGGTCCGCCGATCGCTGTCCGCCGATCACGGTCCGCCGATCCTTGTCCGCCGATCCTTGTACGCCGATCGCTGTCCGCCGATCGCTGTCCGCCGATCACGTCGATCACGATCGGAAACTCACTCCCCCAAGAAAAAAAATCACCACCCAAAAAAAAACTTTCGGCCCGCCCCCTGTCAAGCGAAAACCACTATTTTTCTCGGGCTGCACCCGTGTGCAACCCTGCTCGGAAACCCTCCCCTGGCCGGGCGTCAAGTTTTTTTATTTTGACATCTAACGTAGGTGACCATATAAGTCATGCAGTTCACCGCAACTGGCTGGCGTGCAGGTCTGCATCCCGGCGCGCACTAACCTGCGTTTCCATACGGCGTTTGCGTGTGTTCCTCTCAAGGAGGGTTACGACCATGGCTGCGAAGAAGAAGGCTGCGAAGAAGACGAAGACCACGAAGAAGGCGGCTGGCAAGACGGCGAAGAAGGGCGGCAAGAAGCGCGCTGCTGCCAAGAAGCCTGCAAAAAAGGCTGGCGCAAAAAAGGCTGCCAAGAAGCCAGCTAGGAAAGCCGCCCCCAAGGCGGCGCCCAAGAAGCCGGCGAAGAAGGCCGCGGCTGCGCCCAAGAAGGGCCCGCCCGCGGGAGCTCCCTCGCTGCTTGGTAGCGCGCCCCCGTCCCCCATGGGGGACGACGGGGAGGAATAGCCTAGCTATTCCAAGACGTTACCCCTGTCTGGTCGGACGAGGCGATGGCCTCGAGTTTCCAGACGCTTCTTGAGGGGTTCCGGGACGAAGGACGAGTCCGACACTGTCGGATATCGTCCTTCAGTCTTTTTGTCACCCCGATCAGCCTGAACGGCGGACACCCCTACGGGGGAGCAGGAGGTGGTCCGCTTACAGCGGCGGAGGAGCCCGGGTCAGTCGCCGAGGTACAGCTTCAGCGCCTCGGCGGCGCCCCGGCGGTCGAAGGGCACGTCCTTGAGCTCGTCGCGGTGGCTGATGCGATCGAACAGGTCGGTGAGGAACACGTAGAACTCCGCGGCCTCGCCGACGGCGAGGTCGAGGCGCTGGGGGTCGAGGAGATCGGTCTCCTCCAGGGCGGCGAGCGCGTCGAGGAAGGGATCGATGCGGGGGTAGTCGGCGGCGCGGAGCAGCGGGTAGCCCATGGCGCCGAAGTAGTCGAGGAACTCGCGGACGAACGCGAGCGACGCCGCCCCGGCCCAGCGTTCCTGGCTCTCGCCCATCACCGTGGCCTTGTGGCCGAAGGCGCGCGCGATCTGCGAGAACATCCAGACGTCGCGTCGCAGCCGCTCGGAGAGCACGCGCTTCGCCACCGCGTCGCTGAAGACGCCGTGCTCGTCGAGGCGGACGCCGAGCGCCTTTCCGAGGACCAGGATGGCGTTCTGGATCGCCGGGCGGAGGTTGCCGACCAGCACCGTGGAGGCGGCGCGGACCTGCTCGTAGTCGGGCGCCGATCCGGGTGAGGGGAAGTCGTGACGGAAGCCGCGCCTCAGCTCGAGGCGAACGTTCGCCGCGATGCCGCCGAACGTGGCCTTGATGCCGAGGAGCCGGTGGCCCTCCGCGAGCAGCGCCTCGTACGCCTCGGCGATCCGCGACGCATGCACCCGAAAGACTTCCTGCTCGTAGCTCTCGGCGAGCTGCGCCCCCGCCCGATTCCGGAGGTGCGCCGCAAGCGCGCGGGCGTCCGAGTGCAGGACGGCCAGGGTGAGGTACACCACGCCGGAGAGGTTCTCGGACTCGCGCGCGCTCTCCTCGACCAGCGAGAGGTACCGCAGCATCCGGAACAGCGAGAGGAAGCACAGCGCCACGAGGCGGCGGGCCTGCTCGCCGGGGACCTGGCGCATGAGCTCGAGGATGCGCGGGTTCGCGATGCGATCGAACTCCGGGCGGAACTCGAGGGCCGTGAGCGGGTTGAAGAACTGGTTCGCCGAGATCTCTCGCTGCACGATCGTGAGCGTCGAGAAGAACAGGCGAAACGGGACGCGCGGCAGGCGGCACACGCCGGACACGACCTCGAGGAGGTTCGTCATCGCGTGCCGCAGCACGAACAGGGACTCCTGCGGCGAGTCCTGCGTGAGCGCGATCCTCGCGAGGCTGCTCCGCGCGCTGTCGTCCGGCAGCACCGTCTCCAGGTAGCGGTGGAAGACGAAGGCGCGGTCGCGCTCCTGCAGGAGCAGGCGGCATACCGCGACGATGCGCGTGATGGCCTCGCGCGCCACGAGCAGCTGCTCGCGGAAGTCCTGACCCGAGAGACCGACCTCCGACATGCCGGGGTGGTTGCGGGGGTTGGAGAAGCACGCGAGGCCCTTGAGGAGCACCTCGAGCTCGAACAGGAGGCGCTCCTTGTGGTCGATCTCGAGCCGGTGGTACCAGCCCTCGCGGGCCTGCTGCTGCTCGCGACGGAGCCCGCGCACGTCGCGGAGGAGCTCCGCGTAAGGATCGATCGAGCCGCGGTGGAGCGAGGAGCCCGTCACGGCCCCCTCCCGCGCTTCGCGAGGAGCGTGTCGAGGCGACCGACGCGGTTGCCCAGCATCCTCGCCATGAGGTCCTGGACGTCGATCTTCCGGCGCTGGGAGAGGAGCGTGATGTCGAGCGCGATCTGGCTGGTGGCGAGCTCCGCGATGGCCGGCGTCTCGCTGACGACGGCCGAGTCGGACTCCGCGCGCTCCGTGGCGGCGATGAGCGTGCGTCGGTCGTCCGCGACGACGACCAGGCGGTGCCTCCAGAAGTCCTCGAGCTGGGACTCGTCGAGGCCGTAGGTCAGCACCTCGCCGGGCAACCCCGGCACGGCGGCGTGGGAGAAGACGACGACCAGGACGCGGCGCTTGTGCGCCTTTCGTAGCTCGCCGGACAGGTGATCGAGCTCCCGCGGCCACCCGGAGAGCACGAGCTGCGCCTCGGCGCCTCGAACGAGGCGCTCGGCCTCCTCGAGGATGCGGTCGTAGCCACGGACGCTGTACGCGTCGGGCACCTGCGGGGTCGTGTCCAGGCTCCGGATCGCCTGCTCGAGCTGGCCCGTCGAGTGCTCGAAGCGCTTTCGGAGGAGCGCCATGAGCTCCTCGGCGGGCGCGGGCGCGAACCGGATCGGGCTCCCGGCGATCTGGCGCGCCGCGCCCGCCTTCACGAGCCGGCGGAGGACGCCGTACACGGCCGAGCGGGGGATCTGCGCTCGCACGCCGACCTCGTAGCCCGTCGCCGGACTCTCGACGAGGAGGGCGGCGTAGGCACGCGACTCGTTCAGGCTGAACCCGAGGGCGACGAGGGCAGGGACGACGTCGGGCTCGGCCACGCCAGCGATCCTAAAGAAAAAAGTGGCCTTCGGCCACGATACCTTTGTACGCTCGCGCGAGACGTGTGCGGTCCCCGGCGTTCACCGGGAGCACCATTCTTCCAGGGAGACATCGATGAACATTGGCAAGACTCTGGCAATCACGGCGGCGACGGGGATGATCGCAGGTGTCCTCGGCGGCTGCGGCGAGAACAAGGCGGCGCCTGACGCGAAGACCCCCACCACCGAGAGCGCCCCGGCGAACAAGGACTGCTGCAAGGGGAAGAACGAGTGCAAGGGCAAGAGCGGCTGCAAGGCCGGCGAGAACGCGTCCTGCGCAGGTCAGAACAGCTGCAAGGGCAAGGGAACGTCCTGCCCGAAGCCGGCCTGACAGCCCAGGTTCGAGGGGGCTGAGAGGCCCGCCCCGGGGAATCGAGCGCGCCGCGACGTCGAGTCGAGGCGCGCTTCCTTCTTTTTTGGGCTAAGCACGCGCCATGGGCTTCCGGGAACGGCACCACATCCCCGATCTCGGCGTGGGGGTCGGGTTCCGCGTGCCGCACTACGCGCGCGTCCTCGAGGACCGGCCTGCGATGGACTGGTTCGAGGTGATCAGCGAGAACTTCATGGGGCCGGGCGGGAGGCCGCTCGCGAACCTGCGTCGGTTGATCGACGGGTACCCGGTCGTGATGCACGGCGTGTCGCTCTCCATAGGGGGCTCGAGTCCGCTCGACGACGCGTACCTCGCGCGGCTGAAGTGGCTCGCCGGGATCGTGCGCCCGCCCTGGCTCTCCGATCACCTCTGCTGGGGCGGGACGGCGAGCCTCCACGCCCACGAGCTCTTGCCGCTGCCGCAGAACATGGCCACCGCCCTCCACGTGGTCGAGCGCGTCAAGCGCGTGAGGGACACCCTCGACGTCCCCTTCGCGCTCGAGAACGTGTCGAGCTACATGGCGTTCCGCGAGAGCGACATGCCCGAGTGGGCCTTCGTCGCGGAGATCGCCGAGCGCGCCGACTGCGGGATCCTGCTCGACGTGAACAACATCTACGTGTCGAGTCGAAACCACGACATCGATCCGATCGCGTACATCGACGCGATCCCTCCCGATCGCGTCGTGCAGATCCACCTGGCAGGCCACACGGAGAAAGGGGCGTACGTCCTCGATACCCACGCGGATCACGTGCGCGCGGAGGTGTGGACGCTCTACGAGCACGCGATCGCGAGGGTGGGGGCCGTGTCGACGCTCGTCGAGTGGGATGACGACATCCCCTCGTGGGAGGTGCTCGCCGAGGAGGCCACGATGGCGCGAGCCGCGCGCGCGCGCGCCCTCGCCTCCACGGCGACGGCCGCGGGTGAGGCGACGTGCGCGACCGCCTGAGCGACCTCCAGGAGCGCGTCGTGCAGGCGATCCAGGCGCCGACGCCGCTCGCGGAGAACGCTGCGCTCGCCGCGGAGGCGACGCGCCTGTGCACGGGCAATGCGCGGATGTCACCCGTGGATCAGCTCGACGTGTACCGCGAGCAATTCTGGCTCCGGCACGTCGACGCGCTGGCCGAGGACTTCCGCTCGATCGAGGTGCTGCTCGGCGACGACGCCTGGCGGACGCTCTGCGAGGCCTACCTCGCCGCGCACCCGTCGCGCGCGTACTCCCTGCGCCACCTCGGGGAGCGCTTCGGGGAGTTCGTCCGTCGCGAGGCGCCATGGCGCGACGATCCGTTGATCGGCGACCTGGCCGACCTCGAGTGGGCCTTCGTGGACGCGTGGGACGCCCCCGACGTCCCCCCCCTGGACGCCACGAAGATCGCCGCGATCGCCGAGGACGTGTGGCCCGCCGCGCGCCTCGTGTTCCACCCATCGTTTCGCGCCGTGCGGATGGGATGGCCCGGGCACACGTTCCGCGCGGCCGCGAAGCGGGACGGGGGCCCCGCGCGGCCCGACCCCGACGAGACCTTCGTCGCCGTCTACCGGGGGGAGGAGACCCTCGAGTACGTGGACCTGGACCGCGACGCGTGGGGCCTCCTCGCTCGCCTCGCGCGCGGCGTCTCCCTCGGGCCCGCGTGCGAGGACGTCGTGCGAGATCTCGGCCTCGATCCGGTGGCCTTCGAAGGCAGGGTGGGCGCGCACTTCCAGTCGTGGACGGCCCGCGGGTGGGTGGTCGACGTCCTGACGTGACCGGCGAACGCCCGGACGAGTATACCCGGGTATACTCCAACGGAGGACGCGACGTCACCTCGGGGTGATCACGCCGTTCTCGCACGTTCCCCACAGGTTCCAGCCCCCCGCCGCGCAGACGAACAGCTCCTCGCACCCGCAGCACGACGCGCACGCGAGCGCGGCGCCCAGCGAGCACTCCGGGAGCTGGAGATCCCTGCAGCCCGGACCGCCGTATGCTCCGTCGGGCAGCGACACGTCGCGGACGGGCGCGTCGCCGATCGTGACGCGATCTCCGGCCGCATCCACCGCGCCGCTGGCGTCGGCCCGCTTCGGGCACACGCGGTCGAGCTGCCACGTCTCGTCGACGCACGCGTAGACGGCGGCGCACGCGGGATCGTCGCACGCGACGCCGTGCGACAGGGGGCACCCGCCCGCAGGGATGTTCTTGCACCGCACGGCGGGCGGCGTGTCCGAGCACGACGACGCGAGGAGGTTCGCGCCAGCGAGGATGGCCAGGGCGAAGAACGGTCGCCGCATCGGTCCCGGGAGTGTACCCTCGAAAGATGACGCACGCTCGCACGCTCACCCTCTTCGCCTCGCTCGCGCTCGCGAGCGCGCTCGGTTGTGGAGCAAGCCAGGCCCCGAAGGGCTCCGAGGTCACCGGCGCGGCCGCATCCGGCGCCGCGAGCGCGGAGGCCCCCGCCCCCGCCGCACCGACCGGATCGTCCGCGGAACCGCCCGCCCCCACGGCCTCCGCGGGCCCTCCGTCGACGACGCTCGACGTGGGCGGCGCGGGCGGCGGGACCAAGCTGTCGCAGGCGGCAGGCGACGCGGGCGCGCCGCGCGCGCCGGAGCCCGGTCGATCCCCGGCGGACATCAAGGCGCGCGTCGACGCGCACCGTGAGCAGATCCAGGCCTGCTACGAGGAGGGCCTGAAGCGGCGGCCCGGACTCGAGGGCGACCTGGTCGTCAACTGGGTCATCGACCCCAAAGGGGTCATGACGAAGATCTCGATCGACACCGGCAAGACGCAGGTCGTCGACGATCAGGTGCAGGCGTGCGTGATGGCCGTCCTGAAGAAGATCGAGTTCCCACCGAGCCCGAAAGGGCTCGAGTCGCGCGCGACGTATCCGTTCAAGCTGAAGCCGAGGGCAGGCAAGAAGCCCTGATCGCTCCGCCGCCCGCGGGGGACGGCCACCGGCGGTCAACTCGCCTTCAGGAACGGCTCCCACTCCTTGAACCGCCGTGGCGTGAAGAGCAGGATCTGCGCGCTCATCGTCCACCTGGGACGGTAGGGCCTGCGCGAGAGGTTCATGTTTGCCTCCTCCGGCGTCTTCCACCCCTTGCGGAGGTTGCAGTTCCGGCAGGCGGTCACGAGGTTCTCCCACGAGTCGCCGCCTCCGCGCGAGCGGGGGACGACGTGGTCGATGTTCAGGTCCCGGAGCGGAGGGTGGCGACCGCAGTACTGGCACTGGTGGGCGTCACGCAGCATGAGGTTGCGACGTGTGAGCCGGACGGTGACGCGCGGCGTGCGGTCGTACCTGTGCAGGTGGAGCACGCGTGGAACGCGGAGCGCGCCGCCGACGATCGGGATCGCCTCGTCGCCCTCGCGCACGGCGAGGGTGCGCCACGCGTCGAAGTCGTGCGCCTCGCCTCCCTCGTCGATGGCGCTCGCGACACCTCCGTAGAGGAGCACGAAGGCGCGCTTCGCTGTCGTGAGCTGTATCGGTTCGAAGTACCGGTTCAGGATGAGGACCGGCGAGGCAAGCACGTCCGTCATGGCGAGGGCTATGCTCCACGATAGCACCGCGGGCGAGGGTGTCGACAACCCGGGGTCTCACGACTACACTCCTCTCGAGATGAGCGACGAGCACCCGCCGGCCGCGTCCGACACGCCGAGCGCGCCGAGCATGGCGGTGCCCACGCGGGTCGACGCCCCGGCCGTGTCGGGCCCGCCTCACCTCCGGCGCGAGCCGCGCACCGAGCCGGGCCGGGGAGGTCTGTACCTCGTCGTGGGGCTCGTCGTCGCAGCCTCGGCGCTCGTGGCGTTCGTGCTCACGGGCATCGAGGACAAGGGCATCTACGCGAAGCCGGTCGACGAGCTGGTGAAGAACAAGAGCAAGTTCGCCGGCCGCCCCGTTCGCGCGGACGGCCTCCTCGTCCACGGCACGCTGGTGAAGGTCGAGCAGCCGTGCGAGTACAAGTTCACCCTCGAGAAGAACGGCGTCGAGATCCCCGTGTCGTACAAGGCGTGCGTCGTCCCCGACACCTTCCGCGACATGCCCGACACCCGCGTGGAGGTCACGGTCGAGGGGCAGCTCACGCCGAGCGGGGCGTTCGAGGCCAGCAAGGTGCTCGCGAAGTGCCCCTCCAAGTACGAGATGAACGACCGCGCGCAGAAGGGGGAGAAAGCCCCCCACGCGGCGGTGGGCGTTCCCAGGTAGCGCACGTCGCACGACCCCCGAGGCGACCCCGGGCGCTCCCCGGCGGGTGGTGGCGGATAGCGGACCGGGACCGGGGACCATGATACGCTCAGCGGGGTGAGACAGCCCGTCCCGTGGATCGCCCAGGTGGCAGCGCTGCGCGGCTTCCGGTACGAAGCCGACGCGGACGAGCGCTGGATCCGCGCCTGGGAGCCGTTCACCACGCTCCGCATACCTATGCGATACGAGCACCAGCTCATGGCGACCGGTGGCGTGGGCTCGCTCACCATCGCGCGCATGATCAACGTCGTCGACGCACCTGGGCCCGGCGGGCCGGTGCGCTCGACGGAGATCGCCTCATGGATCGCGATCACCCAGGACGAGCGCCTGAAGGGCCACCTCGCGGTGACGTCGGATCTCACCGGGCCATTCGCCGAGCCGCTCGACCTCGTGACGATGAAGCGGCGCGCCTCGGGCGACGCGTGGTTCGACCAGGCCTTTGCCACCTTCGCGCCCCAGCCGTCGGACGTCACCGAGACCCTGACCCCGAGCCTGCGCAAGCTGCTCCTCTCCTGGCGCATCCCCATCCACGCCGAGATCCGGCCTGGCGGCTTCGTGCTCGTGCCCGTCGCGCTCGGCGCGGATGCGCAGAGCCTCAACTGGTTCACGGACGCGGCTCACGTCTTCGGCGAGAAGGCCACAAAGGGTTCCTGATCCGAACGACGCCAGGGGTGCTACGATATCGTCGTCTGCGATGTCCAAGACTCGCTTCCTTCTCCCGCTCCTGTTCGGAGTGGCCATCGCCGTGCCTGCGCTGGCGCAACCTCCAGCCGAGCGCGCGCTCACGCGCTACCCGCCGAACAACCCGGTCCGCTGCGAGCAGACGAAGGACCTCAAGGTCGCACAGTCGCACTTCGTCATCGGCGAGAAGGCGCACGAGAAGGGCGACTACGACACGGCGGCGCGCGAGTTCGCCGCCTCGTACGAGGCCGACTGCACCAAGCACGATCTCCTCATCATCATCTCGCGTACGCACGAGAAGGCCTCCACGAAGGACACCGCCCGTCACCTGTACGAGGCCGCGCTCGCCCTCGAGACGTACCTCGATCGGGTCAAGGACGACGCCAAGACCAAGGAGCGCCGGGACCTCGTGGCCACGCTCCGCCGCCGCGCGCAGGAGGCGGACGCGAAGGCGCGCCTGAACCCCTCGACGTCCGCGTCCACTTCGCCCACGGCGACCGCGACGGCGACGGCCACGCCGGATCGCCCCGGTCGCCCGATCTACCCGTGGATCGTGGTGGGAGCCGGCGGGGCTCTCGTCGTGGGCGGCGCGATCACGTGGGGCGTCGGCAACGCCAACAAGCCGGACGGGTGCAGCTTCAGCACGAACACGTGCAGCTTCGACGCGTACAAGGACGCGGGCATCGTGACCGACAGCAACGGCAAGCAGACCATCGCGAAATACCAGCAGGCCCAGCAGGACGCAGGAAACGCCAAGGGCCTCGCCACGGCGGGCGTCGTCCTGATGGCGCTCGGCGCGCTCACCGCGGCCGGCGGCGTCGTGTGGTACCTCACCATGCCAGAGGCCGATGCCACCAAGACGCGCACCGCGCGCGCCCGGCCCCTCGTGTCCCCCGCGGTGGGCCCTGGGTTCGCCGGCGTCCAGGTCGGCGGCGCGTTCTGACCGTGACGGACGGCGGGAAGGCGAAGATCCGCGCTCGCGTCGACGCCGGGGGAGGGCTCGTCGAGGTCACGCTCGATCCGCCGCCCGATGTGCATGCAGAGTACACAGTTCCCGGGCAGTACGTGGAGATCCGCGCCGCGGGCGGGAAGGGCTTCTTCGTCCTCTCGAGACCGCCGACCGCCGACGGCTTCTCCCTCCTCGTGCGGCGGGCGGGCGACGCCGCGGAGGCCCTCCTCACCTTGGACCTCGGCGCGGACGTGACGATCTCGAGGGTCCTCGGGCGTGGCTTCCCCGTCGCGGACCTCGGCGACGCCGCGCTCGTGCTGGCCCTCGCCGGCTCGGCGATCGGCGTCGCGCCCGCGGTCCTCGGGGTGCTCACGTCGCGGCAGCTCCGGACGACGCGCGTTTTCCTCGGTGTGCGCACGCGCGCCGACGCCCCGCTGCTGGAGACGTTCGAGCGCGCGCGGGAGGCCGGGGCGACGATCACGTGGTGCCTCTCGCGTGAGGTCCACGACGGCGCAGGCCACGCGCGCGGACGCGTGCACGAGGTGCTCTTCCGGGAGGCCGTCCCCCCGCGCGCGCGCATCTTCGCCGCGGGGCACGACGCCATGATCGAGGCGGTGCGAACGGCCGCCGGGGCGCGTGAAATCCCCGTGTTCACGAACCTTTGAACCGGGGGCGGAGCGGAGTACGCTCGACCTCCTGATGAGCAAAGTCGAAACGAGCCAGCCTCCGCGCGCCGTCCGGCAGGGCGGCAAGGAGGAGCTGAGGGCCTCGATATTCAAGACGTACCTCCTGCGGCTCAAGGCCGAGAAGGGGGAGGGCGCGATCGCCCAGCTCTGCAAGGACGTGGGGATCGACGCGGCGATCATCGAGAACGAGGTCGGCTGGATCAGCGCGGCCACGGCGCGCCGCGTCCTCGACGCGCTCGCGAAGGTGCTCGGCGACGATGCGCTCCGCAGGCGCGGCGACTGGGCGCTGCACCCGGAGGCGCTCGGAACGCACGTCCGGATGCTCCGCAGCGCCGAGAAGCCCGTCGACGCGTACCGCTACCTCGCGAACAACGCCAAGGAGGTCACGCGCGTCGGCGTCTGGGAGGTCATCGAGGACGAGACCAAGAAGCCGCCGCCGGCGAAGGGCGACATCACCGAGATCCGCATGCTCTACCGGCCGCGCATCGAGGACGACTCCGAGGGGCCCGACCTCGCGGCGGAGGCGTTCTTCTGCGCCGCCCGCGAGGGCGAGCTCGCGGCGTACCCGCGCATCTGGGGTTACCCGGAGGCCACCGTCACCCACGAGACCTGCCTCACCAAGGGCGCCGAGGCGTGCACCTACCGCGTCGCCTGGACGGTGCCCAAGCCATCGGGCGTGCGCGTCCTCGCTGCCGTGGGGTCGGCGATCGTGGCGGGCGGCTCCGTGTGGGCCATCAGCACGCCGGCGGCGGGCGGCGTCGCCGCGGTGCTCGCGGCGATCCTGGGCGCAGGCGCGGGCACGCTGTACGATCAGCGGAAGGGGCAGGACACGTCGCGCGCGTTCGAGAAAAACCGTATCGCCGCCCTCGAGCGCGGCCTCGAGCTGAAGGGCGAGACGCAGACCGCGCAGCCGCTCCCCGGCGAGCTCACGGGCACGGTGCTCGGCGGCAAGTACCGCATCGGCCGGAAGATCGGCTCGGGCGGCATCGGCGTGGTCTACGTGGCCGAGCACACCACGCTCGGCCATGAGGTCGCGGTGAAGGTCCTCCGCGGCGCCGCCGCGCGCGACGGCAGCGAGATCGCGCGCCTCCGCCGCGAGGCGCACATCCAGGCGGAGCTCGAGCACGTCAACATCGCCCGCGTGATGGACCTCGACCAGATGCCGGATGGGTCGATGTACGTCGTCATGGAGCGCCTCGTCGGGCGCTCGCTCGCCGACAAGCTCGCCCGCGAGACCCTCGTCGCGCCGGGCTTCGCGATCCCCGTCTTCATCGGAGTGTGCCGGGCGCTCACGGTCGCGCACAAGAAGGGCGTCGTCCACCGCGACCTCAAGCCCGGCAACGTCTTCCTCACCGAGGACGGCCCACCCAAGGTCCTCGACTTCGGCATGAGCAAGCTCACCACGAACGAGTCGCTCACCCAGGCGGGCTACACGCTGGGGACCCCGGAGTACATGGCGCCCGAGCAATGCATCGGCGCCAACGTCGTCCCGCAGACGGACCTCTACGCGTTCGGCGTGCTGATGTACGAGGCGCTCACGGGCGAGCTCCCCATCACGTCGCCCAACCGCCGCGACCTCCTCGATCTGCACCAGCGCATGGTCCCGGCGCCGATGCGCACGAAGCGAGCCGACCTCGACATCCCGGAGGCGCTCGACCTCATCGTGATGAAGTGTCTGAAGAAGAAGATCGTCGACCGCCCGAAGACCGCCGCCGAGGTCGAGGAGGCGCTCGCCGCGATCCCGCTCGAGAGCCTGCCCATGAACTACCCCCCGCGCCGCCGGATCTCGCAGATGCCGAAGCCTCCCATCAACTCGGAGACGCTTCCCAACATGCCGAGCGAGCCGCCCCCCCCCCCAGAGCCCACGGTGTGAAGGTCCCTACGATCGGAGGACCCAGTAGAGGGCCGCGATCGAGAGCGCGATCATCACGAGGGCGAGCACGGTCACCATCAGATCGGTGGGCGTCCAGGCCTTGCGGCGCGGGTGCGTGCGAACCGTCCGCTCGCGCACGGCCGCTGCGGGTGCGCGCGCCTCGCCGGGCGATGGGGCGGCTATCGCCGTGCCGGCCGTCGTGGACGCCTCGTCCGGCGGCGGCGGCGGCGCCTCCTCCTCGGAGAGAGGCTCGTCGGGGGCCCTCTCCAGCTCCGCGAGCGCGCTGGCCACCGGCTCCTCGAGGGCGATGACCGTCCCCCCGAGCCGGATCACGTCCTGAGCGCGCCACGGCACGTCGCGACCTTGCGCGACGGCGCGATCACCGAGGATGACACCGTTCCGCGAGCTCAGATCACGCACCAGCACGTTCGCCCCGCGCCGGACGATCTGCACGTGCTCGCGCGAGCAGTCCGGATCCTCGAGGAGAAAGTCGCAGCGCTCGCCGCGGCCCACCACGTACACGTAGCCCTCCTGCGCGAGTGGAAAGGCCGTCCCCAGATCCGGTCCCTCGACGACCACGACGCGGGGATCGGTGTCGGTGCCCATCCTCGCCATGGCGTTCGCCACGAGGGCGAGGGCGAGATCGCGCGTGGCGAGGCCGAGATCCGGCGTGGGCGCCGTCTGCCCCGCCTTGATCTCGAGCCACACCCGGCCGAGGCGGATCAGGTCCCCGGGCTTGACGGTCCGTGGTGTCCGGGGCGCGAGCCGCACACCCCCGGCGAACGTGCCGTTGGAGCTCCCCTCGTCGACGAGGGTGTAGTCGCTGCCGGAGACGCGAAGGCTCGCGTGGCGATGGCTGACGCTCGGATCGGGGAGCCGGACGTCACAGCCTGGCCCGCGACCGATCACGACGCGATCGCCATCGAAGGTGAGCGAACGCGCGTCCTTCGCGGGCTCCCCCTCCGAGCGGACGACGACCGTGAGCGGCATGTCAGCCGGCGGGGATGCTGCGGAGGACGGGCCTCAACTCCTCGGCCTTCTTCTCGAGCCACTCGACGACGTCCGCCGCGACGTCCCGGCCTTCGTGCTTCGAGAGCTCCTGGATGCCGGTGGGGCTGGTGACGTTGATCTCGGTCAGGCGCTCGCCGATGAAGTCGAGGCCGACGAACACGAGGCCGTCGGCGCGCAGGCGCGGCGCGATGTCCTCGACGACGTCGCGCTCGCGCGCGGTGACCCGGCACGGCTCGACCCGCCCGCCGACGTGGATGTTGGAGCGGAGGTCGTCCTCCCGCGGGACGCGGTTGATCGCGCCGAGGATCCTGCCGTCGAGGAGCAGCACGCGCTTGTCGCCCCGCACGACGTCCTCGAGGTACTCCTGCACCAGTACGGCGGAGGTGCCCTCGCGCGTGAGGAGGTCGATGATGCAGCGGTTGTTCTTGTCGCCCTCCGACAGGCGCATCACTCCCGCGCCGCCCGCCCCGTCGAGCGGCTTGATGACCGCTCGCCCACCGACCGCGGACATGAACGACACGATCGCGTCGCGGTTTGCGCCCACCCACGTCATCGGCGTGTGCCGCGAGAAGTGGAGCGTGTAGAGCTTCTCGTTGGCCTCACGGAGGCCGCGCGGATCGTTCACGAGCGTCGTGCGGTTCCGCACGCGCTCGAGGAGCAGCGTGGCATAGAGGTACGCCTGATCGAACGGCGGGTCCTTGCGGATGAGCACGCCCTGTGTCTCGGCGACCTTGATCGCCTCGCGGGGACCGAGCGCGTGGTGAGGCGGATCGCGGCTCAGGCTGAGGCGGGACGCGTACGCGTAGAGATCGCCGCCCTCGACGAACAGATCGCGCGGCTCGACGTGCAGCGCCTCGTGGCCGCGCGCCTGCGCGGCACGCACGATGGCGAACGTCGTGTCCTTGTCCGGGAGCAGCCGCTCCAGCGGGTCCATCACGTACGCGAAACGCATGGGCCCACCCTACCTCAACCTTCGCCCCTGTCGCCACTTCGCCCGGGACCCCGCCGGCGCGGACGAGAGCGCGAGCGGCCTCCAGGCCCAATGCCGATCGGCGCCTACCTCAGCGATCAACTTCGGCTAGCTGTCGCCTCGATCCCCTCAACATCGCGGAAGGCGCCGGGCAGTTCGCTCCGGCGGACAAGGCGCGCTTCTACAGCATTGCGCGCCGCTCGGCGACCGAGACCGCAGCCGTCCTTGACGTTCTGGCCGTGCTCGGGCTCGCCGATGCGCAACGCTTGGTGGCTGTGCGAGCCCTCCTCGTGCGGATCACGGCGATGCTCACCGCGATGGTGCTGAAGCTCGGCTCGTCTTCGTCGGGCTCGGGCTCG
>SXNL01000270.1 GCA_005777185.1 Myxococcales bacterium | reverse complement strand
GCGCCCAGCGGTCGGCGCCCAGCGGTCGGCGCCCAGCGGTCGGCGCCCAGCGGTCGGCGGACAGCGGTCGGCGGACAGCGGACAGCGGTCGGCGGACAGCGGACAGCGGTCGGCGGACAGCGCCCAGCGCCCAGCGGACCCGGACAGCGCCCAGCGCCCAGCGCGCAGCGCCCACCCCGCGCCCAGCGGACACCAGCCAGCCCCTCGCGTATCCTCCCCCCCATGTAGGATCACATCATCATCAGCGCCGGCTCGGCCGGGTGCGCCCTCGCGGCGCGCGTGAGCGAGGAGCGCTCGGTCCCGGTGCTGCTCCTCGAGATCGCGTCGTCAGTTCTTCGGCGACCCGCACGCCAGCCACGCGTCCACCTTCGCGAGCTGCTCCGTCGACGCGGGCGTGCCCGGCGGCTTGGGCATCTGCGAGCCGACCTGTGTGCCCGAGAGGTTCAGCGAGAGGCCGCTCTCGCCTTTGTCCTTCGAGCAAGGGTTGATGTAGAAGCCCTTGCCCGACGGGAACTTACGCAGGCTGTCCCAGGTCTCCTCGGAGTTGTCGGTGACCTTGGGCGGGATCGTCCCGCCGTGACAGCTCACGACCTCGGCGCAGCGCCAGTTGCCGTTGGATTTCATGAGCGGGAAGATGTCCGTGGACCACTTCACCGTGCACGGCGGTTCGTCCTTGATGAAGCCCTTGCCACCACACGGAAGCTGGGTCGGGCTCTCCTCCGGCGCCGGCGGTGCCGGCGGTGACTTGCCCTGCAGCGAGTTCGGCGAGCCGTAGCGCGGGAGGTCCGGCGCGCTGCAGTTCGTGGCGGCCAGCGCGGCGGCGAGCGCGAGCAGGAGCGCCATCGAGCTCGTCTTCCCTGTCATGCGTAGAGTGTCCCCAACCTTCGGCGTGGTGGCAACCCCGCGTATCGGAAAAACGCGTTGATGCATGCAGGCCGCAGGTGAGGTACACTTCGTTCATGCGCGACCGAGCCCGCCTCCTGTCGGTGACCCTCCTGTCCGTCGTGCTGCTCACGCTCGCCTCCGGGTGCGTCAAGGTGCCCCCGTACCAGCGCGGCATGCTGGCGCACCCCACCATGACCGTGGACGACGTCGCGCTCGGCGTCGACGAGCACGTCCGCGCCGTCTCGGAGGGCGCGGCCGGGGGCATCGCCGGCGGTGGTGGTGGCTGCGGCTGTAACTGAGCGCAAGCGCCGGCGTGCCGGCGTGCCACGTGGACGCCGGCCAGCCAAACGGAAGCTTTCCAACGGCGCGGTCCTTCCGCTACCTTGAGCGGGTGATCCTGCGCCATCTCCCGCGGGCGTCGCTGCTCGCGATGCTCCTGTGCTCCGCGCTCGTCGTGGCGCGTCCGGCGTGGGCGGCGGGGGAAGACGCGTCGGTGTCGGCCGCGGTCGGTCAGATCATGACCGAGGAGTACCCGTCCAACCTCGGGCCCGCAAAGAAGAAGCTGCAGGACCAGCTCGCCATATGCAACAGGAAGGGCTGCAGCGGGCCCATCAAGGCCCAGGTCCTCATCTCCATCGGCATGGTCACCTCGCAGCTCGGGGGCGCGGACGAGGCGAAGGCGAGCTTCGCGGGCGCGCTGCAGGCCGATCCGAGCGCGAAGCTCCCCACGTCGGGGGTCACGCCGAACATCAAGTCGCAGTGGGAGGACGCGAAGAAGACCGCCCCCGCGGCCGCCCCGCCGCCGCCGGCGGGCGGCGAGGAGCCTCCGCCTCCCCCACCGGGCGGCGAGGAGCCAGCCGCCGGGCGCGCGCCACCTGGCTGGAAGAGCTACGACGCCTTCGTCCTCGCGATCGCCGCGCTCAAGGCCGATCAGGAGGGCCGCATCGACGAGTGCGTCGAGAAGGACAAGGGCTCGCTCAAGCTCGAGGACCAGCCGCGCACACGCCTCCACCTCGCGTCGTGCGAGGCCCGGATCGGCAAGCTCGTCGACGCGCTCCGCGACGCCCAGAAGGCCCTCGAGGCGGGCCTCGCCAAGCAGGACGCGGGTGTCATGAAGGTCGCGCGCGTCCGCGTGAAGGAGCTGCTCGATCGCATCCCGCACGTCACCTTCATCCCGCCGACGGGCGTCACCGACCTCGAGGTCAAGTTCGACGACCGCCCCGTCCCGATCGAGAGCCTCACCAAGAAGTTCAGCGTCGACCCCGGCAAGCACGTCGTGAAGGCCGAGGGCAGCGTGAACGGCCTCGCCTCCGCCTTCGAGCAGGAGGTCGACGTGAAGGAGCGGGAGCTCGCGACCATCCGCATCACGCTCAAGCCCACGAGCACGCCCGGCGGCGTGGTCACGGAAGGGCAGATCAAGTGCATGCTCGCCGCGAAGACGCAGGAGGAGGTCCAGAAGTGCCTCCCGCAGAGCCAGAAGAGCCTGGTCATCCGCGTCGCCACCGACGTCAGCGGCTACTCCGACACGAACCACGTCAACGTCTTCTCGCCCGGCATCAACGGCTCGCTCGTGTCTCCGACGGCGGGCTGGAACGCGGGGGCCCATTACATCCTCGACGTGGTGAGCGCCGCTTCCCCCGACATCGTCTCCACGGCGTCGCCGCCCTTCCTCGAGCAGCGGCATGCCTTCGGCGCGACGGGCGGGTACAAGCCCGGCCTCTACGGCGGCCAGGGCTCGTTCAACGTGTCGCGCGAGCCCGACTACCTGTCCGTGAACGGCGGCATCGCGGGCACGGCCGACCTCAACGACAAGCTCGTCACGCCGCGCCTCGCATACTCGTTCAGCTACGACACGATCGGCCGCGGCCCGTCGAACCCGCTGGGCGACATCACGCCGTACAAGGGCACGCTCAGGACGCACGAGTTCGACATGGGCGTCACCTTCGTGATGTCTCCGACCTCCATCCTGCTCGTCGGCGCGAGCCTCCAGTTCGAGCGCGGCGACCAGTCGAAGCCTTACCGGTACGTCCCCATGTTCGACGCGGAGCGGGTCGCGCCGTTCGTGCCCGTGGGCGCCACGGTCGACCTCGTGAACCGCTCGCGCCTCCCGGTGCGGCCCCTCGAGCAGCTCCCGACCTCCCGCGATCGCTACGCCGTCGGCGCCCGCTACAACATACGCATCGGCGGCAACGCCACCTTGCGCCTCGAGGAACGCCTCTACTACGACACGTGGTCCACCAAGGCGACGACCACCGACGCGCGATACATGGTCGACCTCTCGCGCCACCTCCGCGTGTGGCCGCACATGCGCCTGCACTACCAGTCGGCGGCGAACTTCTACCAGCTCGCGTACTCGGCGGTGAAGGACCGGGACGGCACCCTCATCCTCCCGACCTATCGCACAGGCGACCGCGAGCTCGCGCCGCTCGTCACCATCACGGCGGGAGGCGGCGGCCGCATCGGCCTCGGCGCGCCGGAGGGCGAGACCCAGTACGGCATTACGGTGGTAGGCGACGTGATGTACTCCAAGTTCTTCAACTCCCTCTTCGTGACCACGCGCACGGGCATCTACGGCACCGTCGCGTTCGATGTGGAGTTCTGAGCATGACAGCCACCACACACCTCGATCGCGCGCTGAAGCTGGCGACGATCGCGCTCACCCTCTCCGTGGGGTCGTGTGCCCTGGATCCGGTGCACGACGGCGCGGTGAAGGCGCTCGGCCCGGAGGATCCGGCGATCCCGCAGGGTCCGTTTCACCGGCAGGGCCAGCCTTGTGCGGTCTGCCACAGCGTGCAGGGCCCCGCGAAGACGACGTTCGTGCTCGCGGGGACGATCTTCTACGGCCCGGGCAGCCCCACCGGCGCCGACCAGGCGTCGGTCCGCATCATCGACGCGACGGGCGCGAAGAAGTGCTTCATCACGAACTGCAAGGGCAACTTCTTCGTGCGGCCCGAGGAGTTCCCCAAGAGCCAGCCGATCGCGTTCCCCCTCCTGGTGTCGGCGACGAAGGGCTCCGCCTACAAGGCGATGGCGAGCCGCATCGGGCGCGAGGCCTCGTGCGCGAACTGCCACCGCAACCCGCGCTTCTTCGACTCGCCTGGACAGGTGCGTCTCTACGAGACCGAGAGCCAGGTACCCAAGCAGAGCGGCGAGTGCCCGCCCGTTGGACCACCGGTGTTCGATCCCGACGCTTGCAAGGAGAACTTCCAGTGATGCGCCGGCTCGTCGTTGGCAGCCTCGTCCTGGCTCTCGCCGCCACCGTGGTGGGCTCGCTCCCCTCGTGCGCGTCCGTGCCGGACAGGAACCGCTTCACGGCCGTGGTCGCGCCGGACTTCGCCATCTACAGGGCCAACATCGATCTGTTCCTCCACAAGCGCTGCGGCACGCTCGACTGCCACGGCCAGGCGGGCCGGGGCTATCGCATCTACGGCTACCGAGGCTTCCGCCTGTACAGCCAGGACGCGGGCCTCATCAGCGGCCAGCAGGCAACGACGGACCAGGAGATCCAGGCGAACTTCGACGCGATCATCTCGATCGAGCCCGAGGAGATGAGCCGCCTCATCGCCGAGAACGGCGAGAACCCGAACCGGCTGCTCTTCCTGCGCAAGCCGCTCAACATCGAGCGTCACAAGGGCGGCCCCTCGCTCGCGGAGGATGACGAGGGCTACAAGTGCATCACCGCCTGGCTACGCGCCCCCAAGGGCGGGGCGCTGACCGCCACGGCCAAGAAGGACTGCGACGAGGCCGGCAAGCTCCCGTGAAGGCCCCCCCGAAACCCGCTAGAGGCCGCTAGCCCGACTTTCGCGGCGGCGCGGGCGAGAGCGCCGATTTTCCTTTTGTGTTCAAGACTTTGCGCCGCACGACGCCCTGCATGAAGGAAAGGTCGGCCCCGCGACGTTGCGCAGGGCTCGCTTCGTAGGCGGCGCAGGCGGGCCCACGGTGCAGAAGCTCGCGGGCCACTGCCACCTCTCGGTGACGCAGAGGTACGCGCACACGACCGAGGCCCTCATGCGCGACGCGGTGCAGGTCTTCGGCAGGGAACCGGCCCGCCGTGTGAATGGTGCGTGAATGGAGGCCGACCGCCGATCGAGCCCGACAGGGGCGACTCCGAAAACCCCTGTCATTTCGCGGAGGAGGAGAGATTCGAACTCCCGGTGGACTTGCATCCACGGCGGTTTTCAAAACCGCTGCCTTAGACCACTCGGCCACTCCTCCGGACGTCTACTTCTTCGACACGAAGTACGTCGTCGCGCGCTTCTGACCCTTCTTGGCGAACTTCTTGGCCTCGACGGCCTCCTTGAGGGGGCGCGGGAGCTCGCGTGAGTTGAGGCCAAGCCGCTTGCCGATCTCCTCGGCGCGAAGGCCCCCGGGGCTCTTCTGGAGGAGCTCCACGATGCGGGCGATGACCTTCTCGATCTCGGCCGGGCCGCGGCGCTTGATGGGCTTGGCTGCCTTCTTCGCTGCGCCCTTGGCGGCGGGCGCCGCCTTGGCGGGAGCCGCGGAAACCACGGGGCCAGCCGTCGCCTTGCGAGAGCGCTTCCGGTTTCGGCTCTTGGCCTTCGCGGGGATCGCGGGCGGAGCGGCGCCCGCGGTGAGCGCGGCGATGTCGCTGAACGACGCGCCGTGAAAGGCCTTGACGACCGCAGCGGCGAAGTCGGCCGCCAGGGACTGAATCTGCTCGCGTAGATTGGACATGCTCCTCACGTATCATACCGCGTGGAGCCCTGTCGCGAAAAAATGTCTCGACACCCTCGAAGATGGATATCGTCACGAGCCTATAACGGCCATGACGGCCCCCATCGGCCCCACGCCCAAGAGGCCGTCAGGGTGCACACTCGCTCCCGCACCTTTCAGTTGTGCAAGCATCGATTGCAGCGAGGAACGGTCGCGCCTTTGGATACGCCTCCGCGCACGACTTCACGCAGGCCTCCGTGTAGCCGCAATCCAGCGAGCACGCCGCGACGAGGAAGCAGTCCCGATCCAGATCGCAGGCGAGCTCCTCGCGTGCACATCTCGTGTGGAAGCACGCGTAGCACTTCTCGTCGCTCGTCCCACAGGCCGGGCAGCGGTTCTTGACGCAGGCGCTCTGGTCACGGAAGACCTGCGCCGTCCCCGGGAATCGATCGAAGCAGGTCGCCTGGCAGGGGGCGATCTTGCCAGTCTGGGCCCAGCAGGCGTCCATGCATCCTGCGAGCTCGTTGCCCGCCTCGGTACCGAAGACCGCCGCGTGCGTGTTGCAACACAGGTCGAGCGAACAGCGCTCGCACGGATCGAAGCCCGCGTCGTGGCCGGAGTCGACGCCCGAGTCTCCGGCGTCGCCTCCGTCCAGCCCGGCGTCCACGCTGGCGTCCGCCGCGTCGGGGTCGGCGTCCCCGGCCGCATCCGCCGCCTCCGCGGGCGCGTCCGCGCCGGCGTCCGGGGGTGCGCCGCAGATCTGGTTCAGCGGGTAGGGCGTCGACCCATCCGGCGCCCCCGCGTCGGTCGAGGAGGCCTCGGGCAGCGTCGTCGCATCGGTCGCACGGCCGCTGAGCAGTACTTCCTCGGCGGCCTTCGGAGACGAACAACCCGGCCCGAGGACTCCGAGGAGGCCGACGACGAGCGCGCTCGAGCCGCCCGCGAAAAAACCCCACTTTAGACGGCCCATGGACCGATCAGGGTAGCACGGAACCGCCGATGCGCAGGGCCGGAACCTGGTACACTCGAGGTCCCATGCGACCTCTGTCTGCGCGGTGGCCAGCCACGGCGGTGCTTTTCGGCCTGGTGGGGCTCGCGGGCGCCGCGTGCGAGACGGCCCCCACAGCGGGCTCGGCCTCGACGGACGCCGGGGCCATCGAGGGGGACGACGCGGGAGCGCCGTCGTGCCCGACCTTGCCCACGCCCGTCGCCTTTGCCCCGCCGGCTGCGACCCACCGGCTCGCGATGGACGACACGCTGCGGCTCAACCACGTGCAGACCAAGGGGACGCACAACAGCTACCACCTCCGGCCCACGAACCCGCTCGTGGACTGGGCCTACTCTCACGTCCCGCTGGCCGAACAGTTCGATGTCCAGGGCGTGCGGGCCGTCGAGCTCGACGTCCAGTGGAACGCCGCCTGTCGCGGCTTCGAAGTGTATCACATCGGCACGTTCGACGACCGGAGCACGTGCCGCGTCTTCACGGACTGTCTGCTCGCACTCCGCGGCTGGTCCTCCACCCACCCTGGCCATCACGCCATCTTCGTCCAGATCGAGCCCAAGTGGAGCTCCGACGCGACGGTGGACGAGGCGCGCATGCTCGTGCTCGAGAAGGAGATCCTCTCCGTCTTTCCTCGCCCGTGGCTCATCACCCCGGACGACGTGAGGGGGAGCTCCGCGTCCCTCGCGAAGGGGATCGCCGAGCGCGGGTGGCCGACGCTCGGCGAGACCCGCGGGCGCGTGCTCTTCTTCCTCAACGACGGAGGTGGGATTCGCGACGCCTATTCGCGCAAGCGCACGAGCCTGGACGGGCGGCTCCTCTTCGCGGAGGCATCGCCGGGCGAGGCCACGGCGGGCGTGATGATCCTCAACGATCCCGTCGGCGGCGCCGACGCCATCAAGAAGGCGCTGGCCGCGGGCTACATCGTCCGCACGAGGGCCGACGCGCTGCCCTCCACGCTCGAGTCGTCCGATCGCAGCGGTCGCGACGCGGCCCTCGCCAGCGGGGCGCAGATCCTCTCCACCGACTTCCCCGTGGCCGTGCCGGGCGTCCCCTACGCGCTCGAGATCGCCGGCGGCACGCCGTCGCGCTGCTCGCCCGCAACCGCGCCTGCGGGGTGTGCGCCGCTCCTCATCGAGGATCCCGCGAAGCTTCGCCGGTGAAGGAACCGCCGGGCGCGGCGTCCCGTGGCCGCCCGTGACCGCCCGTGACCCGGGCGTCGCGGGACCCGGTCCCGGGCGAGTTCAGTTTCGCACGCGCCAGTTCCCGACGATGGTCTTCGCGAGATCGTCGCACGTCGGGTCGGTCACGATGAGCTCGGGGCGGGCGTTCCGGCACATGATGATCGTGTTCTGCCGGAAGACCCGGCCGCACGCGATCGCCTCGTCACGGTCCATCCCGTGCACGAGCCAGGAGGGCTCTCGCCACGTCCCCTCGGGATCCTCCTCGTAGCCCACGCACGCCTCGACGCGGTAGCAGCCCAGGATGAGCAGGTCCCGGAGGACCGCGTGGCGTCCCTCGTTGACCTTTCGCGGGAGCAGCATCGATCGCGGGTTGTACGCGGTGAGGATCGCGAACGGCCGCGCGAGGATCTCCGGCAACAGCGACGGATCGGCCACGATGTCCCCGTCGAGCGAGACGCGCAGCGGGCCGGTCGCGGTGGGGACCTCGTACACGGTAGCGAGGTATTGCCGGAGCAGGTTGTGGTCCATGACGCGTTTCCCTTCCGATGGATCAACCGTCGAAGCGATACCCGATGCCGCGCACCGTGAGGAAGTGGTGGGGGTTCGCGGGCTCCGGCTCGAGCTTCGCGCGGAGTTGCTGCACGAAGTTGTCGATGGTGCGCGGTGTACCGTGGTGGTTCGGCCCCCACACGCGCTGGAAGATGGCGTCGCGGCTGAGCACCTTGCCGCGCTCGCTCACGAGGCACAGCATGAGGTCGAACTCGGTCGCCGTCATGTCGACGATCTCACCCGCGCGACGCACCACGCGCGCCTCGACGTCGATGATCACGTCGCCGAAGGCGATCGGCCTCGGCCTGGACTGGGGCGAAGTCCGGCGCAGCGCGGCCCGCACGCGAGCGAGGAGCTCGGCCAGGCTGAAAGGCTTGGCGACGTAGTCCTCCGCGCCGAGCTCGAGGCCGGTGACCTTGTCGATCTCGCCCGTCCGCGCCGAGAGGACGATGACGGGCATCGACAGCCCCTCGCGCCGCATCGTGTCGAGCACCTCGAGTCCGTTCTTCTTGGGGAGCATCACGTCGAGGATCACGAGGTCGGGCGTATCGGCGCGCACCGCCTCGAGCGCGCGATCTCCGTCCTCGGCCACCGTGACCTGGTACCCCTCGGCCTCCAGGTTCATGCGCAGCCCGAGCGAGATGCTCCGGTCGTCCTCGACGACGAGGACGCGGCGGTTGTCGCGTGGCTTCGGCTTGGAGGCGGTCGTCGTCACCTGGCCTCGCCTTTTACCGTGATCCCGTCCCCGCCGGAAGGCGCGTCTCGATCGGGGCCTGAGCGAGCGGGCGCGGTGCCCGGGTCGTCGGTGCTGGATCTGGCGGGAGCCGCGGCCTCGACGCGCTCGGACGTCGCGAGCGCGGACGCCGGCGCGAGGACCAGCGAGAAGGTGCTGCCCGTCCCTCGCTTGCTCTCCACCGCGACGCGCGCGCTGTGCGCGCGCGCGATGTGCTTCACGATCGCGAGGCCGAGCCCGCTGCCTTCCCGCGCGCGGGAGAGCCGGTCGTCGATGCGGTAGAATTTCTGGAAGATGCGGCGGTGCTCGACCGCCGGGATCCCCTCGCCGTTGTCCGTGACGTCGAAGCGCACCTCGCCCTTTGGTGTCCTGGAGACCGAGAGCCGCACGGTGGGCGGCGTTCCCCCGTACTTGCGCGCGTTCGAGAGCAGGTTGACGAGCGCATCCACGATGGCGGCCTTGTCGATCTCCACCTTCGGCAGATTCGGCTCGATCTCGATGATGAAGTCCAGCTCGTCGTGCCCGTACCGGTGAGGGCCGAACGCGCGAATGGCCTCGCGCGCGACGTCCTCCGGCGCCGCGGGCCGCAGCTCGTAGAGCTTTCGACCCGCCTCCATGCGGCCCCAGTCGAGCAAGCGCTCGATGAGGCGCGAGAGGCGCTCGGACTCCTCGACGAGCATGAGGCGGCACTTCTCCTGGGTCTCGGGATCGTCCTTCGCGCGCTCCATGGTCTCGGCGAAGAGGCGGATCGCGGTGAGCGGTGTCCGGAGCTCGTGGCTCACCTTCGAGACGAAGTCGGCCTGCAGCTCGCTCAGGTTGGCCTCACGGCGGACGAACACGAGGGTCAGCACCGTGCCCGTGACCATCGCCGCCACCAGCGCGACGGTGAGAATGCCGAAGAGGACGTTGATCTGCGCCTCGAGGAACATCATCACGATGCCGCCGGAGAGCATGATCACCGTCGGGATGATCACGAGATAGACGAGCAGCTGGACGATGCGCCGGTACCGGAGGCGCTGCCAGTTTCGGCCCGCCTGATCGATCCGCGTGAGGATCGCGTCCTTCTCGGGCGGCTGGGAGCGGGGCCGGTCGGAGGGGCGGGGCCCCGGGCTGGCGGCGGTCATCCGTCCGATCCTGACACGGCAGCGCGCATCTCGTGAAGCGGCGCCGGCTCGCCGAGCCACAGCTCGAAGGCCCGCGCCCCCTGGCGCACCAGCACGCCGAGGCCGTTTTCGCGCAGGATTCCGCGCGCCGCCGCTTCCCGCAGGAACGGCGTCACAGGCGGTGCGTAGACGAGGTCGAGGGCGGCGCCGCCGGGGACGAGCGATGCCCACGGCGCCGTGGCCGCGACGGCGTCGCCGGGCGCCCCGCCGCGCATCCCCGCGCTCGTGGCTTGTATCATACACGCAACCACGCCGGCGTCGCGCCAGGCGAGCGGCTCGAGCACGAGCTCGGCCGAACCCACGCGCGGCGCCATCTCCTCCGCGAAGGCGCTCGCGCGGCCGCCGTCCGCGAAGGCACGCGCCCGCACGATCACGCGCGCGGCGTCGAGGTGGAGGACCGCAGCCGCCACCGCCGCCCGAGCCGCCCCGCCGTCGCCGAGGACGACCACCGCGCCGCCGGGCCTCGCGCCCATGTCGAGGAGCTCCCTCCCGATCGCCGCCACGTCGGTGTTGTACGCCACGACGCGACCCGCCAGCGACCGCACGAGCGTGTTCGCGGCGCCAGCCAGGGAGGCGCTCGTGTCGAGGTCGTCGGCGAGCGCGAGCGCCGCCCTCTTGTGCGGGAGGGTCACGTTCAGGCCGTCGATCTCCCCGCGCCGCAGCTCGTCGACCACGGCCGCGAGCTCCGTGGCCCCGACGCGTCGCGACGTGTAGACGTGAGGGAGCCCGCGCGCCGCGTACGCCGCCTGGTGCATCCGCGGGCTGAGCGAGTGGGCGATCGGATCTCCGATCACGTGGAAGCGCAGCGCGCGCGCGCTCACGCCCCGCCCGGTTCCTCGTCGGGGACGACGCGCGTGACGAAAGTCCCGGCGGCCACCCGCACACGCACGCGCTCGCCAGGTGCGATCTCGGCCGCGCTCCTCACGGCGCGTCCGTCGTCCGTCGTCGCGATCGCATAGCCGCGTCCCAGGACCGCGAGCGGGCTCATCGCCTCCAGGCGCGCCGTCGCGCGCGCCACCGCCGCGCGCCGCGCCGCCGCGTTCGTCCGCAGGGAGGCCTCGAGGCGGGTACGGAGGGACGTGAACCGGCTGCGCGCCGCGGCGACCGTCACCCGCGGGTGCAGGCCCCCGAGCCGCGTCCTCGCCCCGGCGACGCGCG
>SXNL01000269.1 GCA_005777185.1 Myxococcales bacterium | reverse complement strand
GGCTCGTCCTCGGTGTCTGCAACGGCTTCCAGCTCCTCGTCGAGTGTGGGCTCCTCCCGGGCGCGCTCACGCGCAACGCGCACCTCCGCTTCGAGTGCGGCGACGTCTTCGTCAAGGTGACGGCCGAGGGCCCGTTCACGCCGCACCGGAGCGACGTGTGGCGGCTCCCGATCGCCCACGCAGAGGGCCGCTACCAGGCGAGCCCCGGCGTGCTCGAGACGCTCGAGCGTGAGGACCGGATCGCCCTCCGCTACTGCACCCGGGAAGGCGAGCTCACACCCGACGCCAACCCGAACGGCTCCCTCTCGAACATCGCAGGCGTCTATGGCGGGCGGAGCAAGAACGTCCTCGGCCTCATGCCGCACCCGGAGCGCATGAGCGAGGCGATCCTCGGGGGCACCGACGGGCTCCGCCTCTTCTCCGCGGCGAGACGGGCGAACAGCGAGCGCCCCGCCGCCCAGGCCTGATCCGCGGACGGCATACAGCGGACAGCGCAGAGCGGACAGCGGACTTGGATCTCCTCTACTTCATCCTCTTCGTCAGCGCGCTCATCTTCATCCACGAGCTCGGCCACTTCTCGTGCGCCAAGTTCTTCGGGGTGAAGGTGCTCACGTTCTCGATCGGGTTCGGGCCCAAGATCATCCGCATCCGAGGAAAGGAGACGGAGTACTGCATCGGCCTCCTCCCGCTCGGCGGGTTCGTCAAGATGCTCGAGGAGGGCAAGGGCGAGGAGATCCTGCCCGAGGACCGGCGGCGCACATTCGAGGCGCAGGCGCTCTGGAAGCGCGTCGTCATCGTGCTGGCGGGGCCCGCGATGAACGTGCTCTTCCCGATCCTTCTCTACACGTCCGTCTTCCTCGACGATCGCGAGTTTCTTCCGCCCGACATCGGCGTCGTGCTCCCCGATCGGCCCGCGGACGGTCGCCTCTTCGCGGGGGACGTGATCCTCGCCATCGACGGCACGACGGTGACGAGCTTCCCGGAGGTGCAGAAGATCATCTCGCGCCGCGCGAACAAGCCGCTGACGATGCTCGTGGAACGGGACGGAAAGCAGCTCTCGATCGACGTCACACCCAGCGAGGAGATCGAGCGCCTCGAGCCGCGCGAGCTCGAGATGACCGAGCGCGTGGGGCGCATCGGCATCGTCCCGACCTTCCCGGCACCCGTCGTGGGCATCGACAACACGCAGAGCCCCGCGTACCGCGCGGGCCTCCGCACCTTCGACCGCGTGACGTCGATCAACGGGCGCAAGATCGAGCGCTTCGTCGACCTCGTGCGCGCGCTGTCGCAGAACCGCGGCGACACGGTGGTCGTCACCTTCATGCGGCCCGTGCCGGGGCGCGTGCTCGGCGGGCTCGCCGACGTTGCGGTGATCGAGCCCGGCGTCGCGACCCTCGCGCCGATGCCCCGCGATCCCGACGCCGCGCGCGCCGAGGACCAGCCCTCGCGGGAGCGCGACGTGCTCGAGCGCACGGGGATCGAGAGCGCCGACCTGTACGTCGCGTTCGTCCCCGAGGGCTCGAGCGAGTGGCTCGCCGGCCTCCGGCAGGGGGATCGCGTGCGGTCGCTCGACGAGCAGCCGGTCCGCAACTGGAAGGTGATGGAGACGGAGCTGCTCCGCACGCCCGGCAAGCTGCGCACGCTCGGGTGGTCGCGCGGCGGCGAGGCGCGGCGCGGTCAGCTGTCGCTGCGACAGGAGCAGTGGGCCGACGACTTCGGTCAGCACTACGAGCGCTACGTCTTCCGCACGACGCACTGGCTGCCGAGCGCGCCCGACAAGCGCGTCAAGAACCCCAGCCTCTACACGTACGCGCTCCGCCGCGGGCTCGAGGAGACGAAGAACACGGTCGGGTTCATCGTGGTGACGATCCTCCGCCTGTTCCAGGGCAAGGTCAGCATCTCGCAGGTGAGCGGGCCCATCACGCTGTACGACGTGGCGGGGCAGGCTGGCGCGAAGGGCGCGACGTACTTCGTGTGGGCGATGGCGATCACGAGCGTGAACCTGGGCCTCGTCAACCTGCTGCCCATCCCGGTGCTCGACGGGGGCCACCTGATGCTGTTCCTGCTCGAGGCCATCCGGAGACGGCCGGTGTCCCTCCGGACCCGTGAGATCGCCAGTCTCTTCGGGGTGCTCCTGCTCGGGCTGCTCATGGCGATCGCCCTCAAGAACGACGTCACCCGCAAGTGGGACGTGATCAAGAGCCAGGTACAGGAGATCACGGGCTGAGTGGCATGAGGTGGCGAGATGTGCTCTATGAGGCGCATGGTGGTTCGTCGAGTTGCGCTGTTGCTCACCCTGTTGCTCGCGATGGCCGGACTGCCCGTCGGCTGCGCGACAGGGACATCGCCCGAGCTGGCGATACTCATCCCCGACGCGGCCGTCGTCGTCGTCAAGGAGTCGCCGGACGGCGCCGCGAGCGGCGACTCCGGCTCCGCCGAGGACGGCGGGACGGACAGCGAGGTTGCCGCACCGGTGCCGAAGATCGCGTCGCTGACGCCGAGCTCGGCGGCGGCGGGATCGCCGGGGCCGCTCGTGGTCGTGGGCGGGACCGACTTCGTGGCGCGGTCGATCGTCAAGGTGGACGGGGACGCGATCGCGACCACGTTCGTGAGCCCGACGGAGCTTCGCGTGACCTTGCCGACCGCGAAGATCTCGAAGGTGGGGTCGCTGGACGTGATGGTCTCGACCTCGGGCCCGGGGGGAGGGGACAGCGCGAAGCTCCCATTCGCGGTCGAGAGCCCGGGGCCGCTGCCGACCACGATCGCGCCGCTCTCGGCGGTGGCGGGGTCGCCCGATGTCACGCTGACGGTGACGGGGACGCGGTTCATGACGGGAGCGCTCGTGCAGTTCTCCGGGGCGCCGCTCACGACCGTGTTCTTCGACGCGACCAAGCTGACGGCCACGATCCCCGCGTCGAAGATGACGGCGTCCGGAGCGTTCGACATCACGGTGAAGAACCCGGCGCCCGGTGGGGGGGTCTCCACGCCAATCTCGTTCACGGTGACCAACCCGATCGTCACGCTCTCGAGCGTCACCCCCGCGTCCACGCTCGTGGGAGCGGCGGCGACGAACATCACGGTGAACGGGGCGGGCTTCGTGGCCGCGACCAAGCTGTCGTTCAACGGCGTGGCCATCACCACGTCGTTCGTGAGCGGGTCGCAGCTCACGGGGACCATCCCCGCGGCCTCGCTGGCGACCGTCGGGGACTTCCCGATCGTCGCCACGAACCCGCCGCCGGGCGGCGGCCTGTCGGCGCCGGTGACGTTCCGGGTGCAGTACGCGGCGCCGACCGTGGCGTCGCTCGCGCCCGCCTCGACCACCGCCGGGTCGGGCCCCGTCACCGTCGCGGTCACCGGGACGGGCTACTACGCGGCGTCACAGGTCACGTTCGACGGAGCGGCCGCGGCGACGACGTACGTAGGCCCGACGGAAGTGCGCGCGACGTTGACCGCGGCGCAGCTCGCCGTCGCGGGGACGATCAACGTGCGGGTGACCACGCCGGCGCCGGGCGGAGGGACGTCGTCGGCGCTGCCGTTCACCGTGAACAACCCGGCGCCCACGATCACGTCCCTCGCGCCGTCGTCGGCGACGGTCGGCTCCCCGGACACGGTCGTGACCGTGAACGGTACCGGGTTCGTCGCCGCGAGCGTGGTCCGGGTGAACGGTGTCGCCGTCGCCACGACGTACGTGAGCGCGACGCAGATCAGGGGCACGATCCCCGCGGCGTCCCTCGCCACGCCGGCGAACCTCGCCGTGACGGTCGTCAACGCAGGGCCGGGTGGCGGCACGAGCGCGGCGGCCACCTTCACGGTGGGCTGCAATTCGGCGGGCGTGGACGTGCAGCTCGGGGCGATCAACACCGTGACGACGAAGAACACGGACTTCGCGCTGGCGCCGAACATGTCGCGCTTCACCGACAGCGGCACGTGCCCGGCCACGCTCGACGCGGCCAACCTCCAGCCGGGGAAGTACTTCATCGTGCAGAACACGGCGGGCGTCCCCGTCGTGCTCTCGGCGTGGGCGGTGTGTCCGGTGACGACCGCCGAGGAGGACTGCTTCATGGCGCACTACCGCCGCGCGACCGTGCCCGCGACGGCCGCCGAGCGCCTGGCGTGCACGGGCGCCGTCTCGGAGGGGCTCAACGGCATTGGCGGCTACGCGAGCCCGGAGTCGGGGACGTCCGGTTGGTGCCCCGGGCTCACCAAGGCGAACGGAAGGGGGCTCAGCCTCGCCGTGTGCGAGCGCGCGGTCGTCCACGTGCAGCCGTGGAGCCTTGGCAGCACCGCGTACCCGCCGCCCGCGCAGGTCCGGTTCAAGCCCGAGGCACCCTGAAGCGGCAGGGCCCGCGCGCGATCGCGGCGAGGGTCCTCCTCCGGGTGGTGGCCGACGACGCGTGGGCGGCGGCCGCGCTCGACGCCGAGGTCGCGCGGGATCCCGGGCTCGACCCGAGAGATCGCGCGCTCGCGACCGAGATCGTGTACGGCGTGCTGCGCGCCTACGGCCAGCTCCGCGAGGAGATCCTCTCCCATGCGCGGAAGGGGAGGGCGCCCGATCGCGAGACGGAGATCGAGCTCCTGATCGCGACGTACCAGCTCGTCTTTCTCACGCGCATCCCCGCGTTCGCGGCCGTGGACGCCGCGGTGCGGGCGATCACGGAGGACCGCGGCAAGCAGGTCGGCGCCTTCGCGAACGCCGTCCTCCGGCGGATCGCCGCGCGCGTCGAGGCGGGCAAGGTGGTGGGCGAGCGATCGCTGTGGACGCCGCCGTGGCTCGCGGGCGTGCTGGTGAAGTCCCTGGGCGCCGCGGGTGCGCGCGCGTTCCGCGAGGCCTCGTTCGCGCCGCCCGAGGGCGTGCTGGCCGTCGCGGACGTCGCCCGCCGCGACGAGATCGTGTGCGATCTGCACGCGGTTCGTCCGGTGCGGCCCGGACGATGGTCGCCGACCGCGATCGTCGTCGAGGGGCACGGCGCGCTCGCCGCGCTGCCCGGCATCGGGGAGCGTTTCATCGTGCAGGAGGAGGGCTCGCAGCTCGTCGCGCATGCGGTGGGCGCACGGGCGGGCGAGGTGGTGCTCGACGCCTGCGCGGGGCGCGGTCACAAGACGATGATCCTGGCCGCGTCGGCGCACGGCGGGGGCAGGGTCGACGTGGCGGATCTGCACGAGGCGAAGCTCGAGCGGGCGGGAGCGATGCTGTCGTCGCTCGGGCTGGCCGTCGGCGAAAGGGCGGTCGTCGATCTGTCCGTGGGCGTCGGGCGACTCCGCGGGCCGTACGATCGCGTGCTCGTCGACGCGCCGTGCTCGGGGACCGGGACCTTGCGGCGGCGGCCGGAGATCCTGCTGCGCCGCCGCTACGAGGATCTCGCGGAGCTCGCCTGCCTGCAGCTGGCGATCCTCTCCAGCGTCGCGCCGCTCGTGCGGCCTGGTGGCAGGTTGATTCATGCAGTCTGCACGGTCCTCCGTGCCGAGTGCGAGGACGTCGTGGACGCATTCCTTCGTGCACACCCGGCGTTCGCGCCGGCGCCCTTCGACGCCACCGCGGCGAGGGCGATCGCGGGGGAGGCCGCGGCGATGAAGCTCCTGCCGCACGTCCACGGCACGGACGGCTACTTCGTCGCGAGCCTGGTCAAGTCGTGCTAGAGGGGGACACCCCATGATCGACGTGAAGATGCCGCAGCTCGGCGAGAGCGTCTCCGAGGGCACCATCACCAAGTGGTTGGTGCGCGAGGGCGACACCGTGAAGAAGGATCAACCGCTCCTCGAGGTCGCGACCGACAAGGCGGACACCGAGGTCCCCGCCCCCGTCGCCGGTCGTGTGACGAAGATCCTCGCGGCCGAGGGCGCGGTCGTCCCGGTCGCCACGGTGCTCCTCCACCTCGACACGAAGGCGGCCTTCGCGTCCGGATCGCCGCTCGCGAACGGCCCCGAGGTGCCGAGCCTCCAGCCCGTCGCGCCCCCCCCGAGCGCTCCCGCCTCTCGCCCGTCGCGCAGCGCCACCGGCGGGGCCCTCGCCACGCCCGTCGCCCGCAAGGCCGCGCTCGAGAACGAGGTCGACCTCCACATGGTCAAGGGGACGGGCGACCACGGCCGCATCACCAGGGAGGACGTGCTCCGCGCCGCCGAGCCCGAGCCGTCGCCCCGCATGCCCGCGCTGGTCGGCACGCTGCCGGCCGACAAGCTGCCGCAGGTCGTCCACCCGGGCGCCGGTGGCTTCGTCCCGCCCGTGCCGCACGTCGGGTACGGGGCGTTCAAGGTGCCCCCGTACCGCCCGCTCGAGGGTGACAAGGTCGTGCCGTTCACGCGGCGTCGGCGCATCACGGCCGATCACATGACGTACTCGAAGGTGACGGCGCCGCACGTGGTGACCGTCGCCGAGGTGGATCTCCACAAGGCCACGCGCCTCCGCGAGGCGCACAAGGAGCGCTACAAATCCGAGGGCCTCGCGCTCACCGTGCTCGCCTTCGTGGTGGTCGCGACAGCGCGGGCGCTTCGCGAGAGCCCGTCGCTCAACGCGCGCGTCCTCGACGACGCTTACGTCGTTCTTCGCGACATCAACATCGGCGTCGCGGTCGACTCGCCCGACGGCCTCGTGGTGCCCGTGGTGCGCCGCGCCGACGAGCTCGGCGTGCGCGGCATCGTCCGCGCCGTCGACGACCTCGCGAAGCGCGCGCGGGGCGGGAAGATCACCGCCGACGACCTCAGCGGCGCGACGTTCAGCGTGTCGAACCCGGGGCTCAAGGGTAACCTGTTCGGTGGGGCCATCATCAGCCAGCCGAACGTAGGGATCCTGCGGATGGGGGAGATCCAGAAGCGTGTCGTGGTGGTCGAGGGCCCGGACGGGGAGGACCAGATCGCGATCCACCCGGTGATGTACATGGCGCTGAGCTACGATCACCGCGTCGTCGACGGCGTGGCGGCGAACGGGTTCCTGTGGAGGGTGGCAGAGATCCTCGAGGTGGCGGATCTGGAGGTCTGACGGCCGTCGCCGGGTCAGAACCGCACGGCGGGGGCCCTGAGCACCCCCGGCGGGTACGAACCCGGCTCGGGTGACTTCTCCGTCGTGAGCGCGACCACCGTCACGACCCCGCTCACGACGACGATCCCCACCCCCGCCCAGAACCACCAGCGGGACGTCATGGGCCCCGTCGTCCCGGCGTCCGCGGGATTGCCGGGCGTCGGCACCACCGGGTTCACCGCGCGCGCCGCCTCACGTCGCCTCAGCGTGACCTCGAGCGCGGTCCGCGCTCCGCCGTCGAGCGTGATCTCGCGGCGCTCCGTGTCGTGGCCGTCCGCGCTGATCTCCAGGGTCGCTCGCCCCGCATTCACGCGCGCGGGCGCGAGCGGCGCAAGGCCGAGCTGCACACCGTCGAGCAGCACGCGCGCGCCGTCTGGCCTCACGAGCACCGTGAGGGTCGTGACGCGCGCCCGAGTGGTGGCGAGGATCTCGTCGAGCTTCGGCACGCGCGCGCGCACGTCCTTGGCCGCCTCGCGGTCGAACCGCTCGAAGGTGTCGAGCGCCTCGGGGTAACGTCCGAGCGCCTCGAGCGCGCGGCCGCGGTTGAAGAGCACCGCGGCCGATCTCGACGCGGCGTACGCACGATCGTAGAGGCCGAGCGCGTCGAGGTAGCGGTGCTCGGCCATCGCGCGATCCCCGTCGGCCTTGAGCTGCGCGGTGGGGTCGGCCCCGTCCGCTTGCGCATCGGCGAGCGCGAGCCGAGGAGCGAGCGCGCAAGGCGTCGCGAGCGCGAGGATGACGAGGGCGGGGTGGAGTCGCATCGGGTCGCAGCATGCCCGCGCGGATCGTTCAGAGCAAGTACGGGTTCGAGGCGGCGGGCCGCGCCTCGCCAGGGGGTGGGCCCGGCGTCCCGGTGGGCGCGCCCGAGCCGGAGGAGGCCGCGCCCGCTGGCGCGATCCTCGGGGCACCGCGCTTCGGACCGGGGAGGCGTAGCCCGCTCGCGATGGGCGGGGCTGTCTCGACGGCCGACCCGCGCGCCGGCGGCGTCGTGTTCGAGGCGGAGGGCGACGGCGCGGCCGTCGTGAGCGCGGATGTCCCCGCGGGCGGCGGCGACGCGGCGCTCGGGTTCGCCCCACCGCTTCGCATCGCCCGGAGGCCCAGCGCGCCGGCGCTCGCGATCACCACCAGCAGGATCCCGAGCGCGAGGAGCGCGCCGCGAAGCGGTGCCGGCGGCCTGGACGCGGAGCGCTCCCACTCGCTCGCCGTCCGCGCCTGCTTCTCCGCTGCGGCATCACGGGGCGTGGCCGAGGGCCCCGCGCGGCCGGCGTCCTCGAGCGTATCGGCGCCACGCGCGATCGCCCTCTCGACCGGGCGGCCCGCGAACGGCCCGAGCGCGCGCAGCAGGGCCGCCCCGTCGGCGAAGCGCTCGGCGGGGTCCTTCTCGAGGCACCGCATGACGATGGCGACGAGCGCCGCCGGCGTCTCCGGCCTGAGGAACGCGAGATCGCTCGGGGTGTCCGCGACGATGGCGGCCGCGGTCGCCGTCACCGTCTCGCCCATGAACGGCGGCCGCCCCGCGAGGAGCTCGTAGAGGATCACGCCCAGGGCCCACACGTCACTCCGCGCGTCGACGTCGCGCGCGCTCCGAACCGGCTCGGGCGACATGTAGAGTGGCGTCCCGAGTGACGCGTCGGTAGATGTGATCGACGGGTCCGTTCCTTCCGGGAGCTTCGAGATCCCGAAGTCGAGCACCTTGCACGAACGCCCGCTGCGATCCTCCGCGAGGAACAGGTTCGACGGCTTGAGATCGCGGTGCACGATCCCCGCCTCGTGCGCCTCCGCGACGGCGTCGCCCGCCTCGCACACGAACCGCACGGCGTCGTCGATCGGCAGGGGGCCCCGCGCCTCGAGCTCCGCGTCGAGATCGTGCCCCTCGAGCCACTCGAGCACGAGGAACGGGAGGCCACCACCGGTCGCGTCCACGTCGTGGATCCGGACGGCGTGGCGGCTCCGCAGGCGCCCCGCGGCGCGCGCCTCGCGGAGGAATCGCTCGCCGGCGCGGGGCGCGTCCGCGACGTGTGGGCGGAGCACCTTCACAGCGACCTTCTGGCCGATCGTCTGGTGGGTGGCCTCGAACACGACGCCCATGCCGCCCTGGCCGACCACGCGCTCGAGCCGGTATTTCCCGAGCAGGACGTCGCCCGCCACGGGCAGAGAGAGGGGCTCGCTCACGACGCGACCATCCTACCACACGCACGCGAAACCTGCGGGGCACGCAGGGCTTGCGGCCCACGCGGTACCACGCGTGCGGCCCTGGGCCGCGCCACGAGGTCGGGAGGCGGGCATGACTCTTTCATGTGGCCGCGCATGGCCTACGTGTTCGCGGACGCCCCGCGCAGGATCTACTGGGAGATCACCCGCGCGTGCAGCCTGGCGTGCCGGCACTGTCGCGCCGAGGCGCAGCGGGTGGCCGCGAAGGGGGAGCTCACGACGGACGAGGGCCTCGCGCTCCTCGACGCGCTGGCGGGGTTCGGCGAGCCGCTCCCGCACCTCGTGCTCACGGGGGGCGATCCGCTCGAGCGCGCCGACCTCATGACGCTCCTGGCGCGCGCGAACGACATCGGGTTCGACGTCTCCCTCTCGCCTGCGGCGACGCCGCTCCTCTCGCCCGAGCGCCTCGTTGCGCTGAAGGGTGCGGGGGTCGCGGCGATGTCGCTCAGCCTCGACGGCTCCACCGCGGCCCTCCACGACGGCCTCCGCGGGGTGCCGGGCACGTACGCGCGCACGCTCGAGTCGGCCCGGCGCATCGTGAGCGCCAAGATCCCCCTCCAGATCAACACGCTCGTCACCGTCGACACGGCGGAGGATCTCGAGGCCATCGATCGGGTCGTCACGGCGATCGGCGCGCAGCGGTGGAGCCTCTTCTTCCTCGTCACCGTCGGCCGGGGCAAGCTCCTCCGGCAGCTCACCCCCGGGATGTGCGAGGCGCTCTTCTCGTGGATCCTCGCGCGCTCCGCCCGGCCTGGCCCGATCATCACGACGACCGAGGCCCCGCACTACCGGCGCGTCCTCCTGGAGCACAAGCGGCGCGCGGGACACGGCGACCTCCCGCTCGCCGACGGTGGCCGCGCCCGCGCCGCCGCGCACCGCAGCGCGTTCGGGATCCGCGACGGTAACGGCATCCTGTTCGTGGGGCACGACGGCGACGTGTGCCCGTCCGGCTTCCTGCCCCTCGTCGCGGGCAACGTGCGCACGGAGAGCCCCGTCCGCATCTACCGCGATGCTCCGCTCTTCCGCTCCCTGCGCGACACCCGCGCGTTCGCCGGCAAGTGCGGCGTGTGCGAGTACCACGACGTCTGCGGCGGCTCGCGCGCGCGGGCCTGGTCCGCGACCGGGAGCCCCGTGGCCTCGGATCCCCTGTGCCTGCACGAGCCTGCGGGCCCTCTGTGAGCCCGGGGTCGCTGCACGCGCTCTACGTCCTCTCGGTCACCGTCCACGTGCTCGCGGCGGCGCTCTGGGTCGGCGGGATGGGCTTCTTCGCGCTGGTGGTCGTCCCCATCGTGCGCCGCGCGATGGATCCCGAGCGGGCCTCGGCGGTCCTGCGCGAGGCCGGGCTCAGGTTCAACAAGGTGGCGTGGATCTGCCTGGGTGTCCTCGCGGCCACCGGCGTGTGCAACCTGTACTGCCGGGGCCTCCTGCCCGCCATCCTCACCGCCGAGTTCTGGTCCACGGCGTTCGGGCGCGCCCTCGCCGTCAAGCTCGGCGTGGTCGCGTTCGTCGTCGCCGCGAGCGCGGCGCACGCCGTCGACGCCCGGCGCCCGCCCGTCCCGGCCGGCGCCGAGGTCGCACGTGCCCGCAGACGGATGACGCTGCTCGGGCGCTCGATCCTGCTCTTCTCGGTCGCCGTCGTCGCCCTCGGCGTCGTGCTCGTCCGCGGCGCTCCGTTCTAGCCTGCGCGGGCTCAGCGCGCGATCGCGCCGTCGGCACCGATCGACCAGCGCGCGAGTTCGACGCACGCCGACGCGTACGGGGTGCCCGTGGCACGGAGCAACGGGTCGCGCTCCTCGTAGAGGCAGAAGCGCACCGAGAGGACGGCGGGCCACGCTGCCGGTCCGAGCGTGACGGCGCGAGCCTCGCCGGGCAGCAGCGTGTCGTCCTCGCCCTCCTCCTCGACGAGCGCGATGCGGTCCATGCGCCGGAGGATGTGCTTCTCGAGCCCGACCCCGCTCGCCGGGTCGAGGCGTATCGCGAGATCGCGCCCCGGTTCGCCGGTCGGGAACCGGTGTCCCGCGCGGTTTCTTATATGTATAATACATGTAGTGCGCTCGCAGGACGCCGACAGGTCGAGGTGCGCGCGGAGGAAGTCGCCGTCCTCCGCGCCGAGCAGGCGGTGGCTCCGCCCGTCGCGCTGCGGCCTTCCGGGCGCGAGGGGCCGCGAGACCTGGGGGAGGTGACAGTCGATGCAGCGCCGGTCCCCCCCCTGGCGCCGGTACTCGGCGTTCTCCTCGAACGTCGCGAGCGCCGCCCGACGGAGGCGCGAGAACGGGAACGCCTCCGCCGCGTGGCAGCGGACGCAGAGGGCGTCCCCGCCGAAGGACGGATCGATCTCCGTCGCGTGGCGGATCGACGCCGTGTCGAGCGCGAGCGGTCCCACGACGGACTGGTTCCGCTGGTGGCAGACGACGCACGTCACGCCCTCGGCCTCGAGCGTGGCGTCATGGGACGGGTTCGGGAGCTCGCGCCACCGCGCAGGGGCGATCCCCGCGAGCCCGGTCACGATCCGCGGCGACTGTTCGAAGAGAGGCGCGTGGCAACGGAGACAGACGTTCGCGCCGCCCTGCGCTTCCCGCTCGGCGCGGAAGAACGGGTCCGTGGTGGCGCGTCCGTGGCGGCTCGCGCGCCACTCTCGCGCGTTGTCGGCGTGGCACCCGCCGCACGCCTCCGCCGAGCGTGACGCGAGGCCGACGACGGGGAGGCTCCGCGGCAGCGCCGGCGGCTGGATGGCGGCGTACAACCGCTCGAGCGCGAGCCACCGCCCCGCCACGCACGCGAGCGCGACCGCGCAGATCGCGAGCGCGAGGCCGCGCAGGCGTCGGGACGTCGTCGGGCGTGCCATCCGCGTCGCGCTCAGCCCACCCCGGGAGCCGGGGCTACAGCGTGTACTTCAGCACCGTCGGCGCGCTCCATCGCGAGCCGACGGGGGGGGTGGACGAGACGCTCGGGGGCACGGGCGTCGTCGGGTCGAACGTACGCACGAACAGCGTCGTCGCGGCGCTGATCGTGATCGGCCCCTGGTACTCCACCGCGCTCGGCGAGGGCGTGGTGCCGGGGCCGGGCGGGCGAGGATCGGTGCCGTCCGTCGTGTAGTAGATCGTCACGCCGGCCGTGGCCTGGCTCGGCGAGGTCAGGGTCACCTTGCTCCCCGCGGCGACCTTGCCGGGCGGCAGGCTGCTCACGGCGGGCCGCGTGAACTGGCTATCCATGAAGGACAGCCGGTTCGACCAGAAGTACTTCAGCCACGCGACCTCGCCGGTGAAGGTGCCGTCGAACAGGTCGTTCGTGATGGGCGTGTTGCTGCCCGCACCGCGGGGCGTCTGCGTGGGCCATCGCTGGATGGATCGCTTCGCGGGCGTGTTGGGTCCGTCGCCCGGATTGAGGAGCTTCGCGTACGCGTCGATCCGCGCGACGACGTGGTCCGTCGCCAGCGCCCCCCGCCGGAGCTCGTCGAAGCGGTCGATCCACTTCTGCCAGAAGTTCGGATCGTAGAACATCTCCCGGTACCAGGGATACGCGAACAGATCGCGGCCCACCGCGCCCCCTGCGCCGGTACCCGGCCACCAGCTCCAGTCGAAGTCGCGGCCGTCCGTCGAACCCTCCGCGCGATCGTAGTCCCACGCGGGGCCGGCGGTGATCTTGCCGGAGCGCGGCTTGTGCCAGAACGAGCTCAGCGCGAAGGCGTCCGCGTTCTTCGTGACCACGTCGAAGATGTGGTGCTCGATGACGGAGGCCACGTCCCAGTACTTCGCGTACCCGTTCACCGGGTCGGCCGAGTTCGGGCCGTTGAGCACCGACCACGCCTCGCCGATGTGCGCGCGCAGCCAGTCGCTCTGCGCCGTCGTGAAGTTCTTCAAAGGATCGAGCGCGCCCTCCTTCGGGTACACCCACGCCAGGGTGTTGATACCGCCGAAGCTCTGCCCGGGGAGGGGCCTGATCCCGGCCTGCCCGACGTCGAGGCGATCCACCTTGAAGATGTACCCCCCCTGGATGGCGGGCAGCGTGTTGTCGGAGGGGCTCAGGCTCTCGATGTCCACGCGGTTCTTCCCGCGCCGGATCCGCTCCATGAACGAGTAGACGCCGAAGTAATCGACGGAGCCGACGGCGCCCTCGATCGTGTCCGGGAGCGACTGCTCGTTGTGGAAGTGCTCGACGTGCCGCGTCCTCGGCGCCCAGCGGCCGGCCTCGTTGCGCAGGCCGTACAGGAGATCGTTGTGCATCATGGGCGGGTCGAACCGGAACGGCGCGTACATGTGCCAGTCGGAGTCGAGGGGCATGCCGAAGGGGCTGCACTCGTGGTCGACGCCGTCCTCGTCCTGCAGCTCCATGACCATCGAGAACTTGGCGTCGCCGCCCGTGGAGGAGCCGTGCCGCTCCATCTTGCCGGGAGAGGAGAGGTCCGGCGCGCTGGTCATCCGCGCGAGGTTGCTGGGCGGCTTGGGCTCGAACATCATCACCTGCGACTCGACGGCGTTGCCGTCGTTCGACATCACCGCGTTCCACGTGTGGGTGAGGACGATGGGGACGTTCGAGGTGAAGGCTTGCGCCTCTGGGTCCAGCGAGAAGTACATCTCGCTCGTGATCGGTCCGTCGGGGCGGCCCGCCTCGAACGCGCGCGCGCGGACGCGGGTGCTCTTGGAGACGGAGATGGGAGCCGTGTAGATCCGCGACGGGACGCGCTTGAGGGTCAACGGTCCCGAGCCGGTCGACGTGATGTCGACGACGGGGGTGAGCGTGGGTGATGCCGAGAGCCGGAGGGTCGTCGCCGAGGCGACGACGACGTAGTAGGTCGTCCCCGCCACGAGGCCGCCCGGCAAGGTTCCCGCCGTGGACACCTCGACGGCGTCGCCGGTGAGAAGCGCGAGCGGCATGTTTGCCGTGATGATGTCGGACGTCGCGGCGGTCCCTCTCGCGGCGTCGCGCCGGATCTCGAACGAGCCGCTCGCGCTGAGATCGACGGCCGGGCCCCGCGGCTCGGTGGCGAGCTTGAAGGTGTCCGGCCCGAGCACGATGACGAAGTAGTTCAACGTGGCGAGGAGCGGCGCCGGACCCGTCACGCGGACCATATCGCCCGTGGCGAGGCCGTGACCGGCCATCGTGCAGACGCCCGAGGCCGCGTCTGCGGCGAAGGTCCCGGACATCCCCGCCTTCGCGATCGGGCGCGCGCGGTTGGTGGTGTAGCGGATGGTCGCGGTCGGCGAGCTCACCGCGAGGCTGACGGAGATCGGCGCGCCGTCGGGGAAGGTACGGCTCGACGGCGTGAGGGCGACGCGCTCCGTGAGCGCCGAAGCGGCGTCGTTTGGGCCTCCGGGCGTGGGCGTTCCAAGCGACGCGAAGCGGGCCGTCGGGCTCGGCGTGAGCACCCCGTACGACACGTCTCGCGTCTGCGCCGGGTAGGGATCGAGCTCGGGCGCGATCGCCGCACCGAGCCTGTCGGTGAGGGCGAGGTACGCGCCCTTCCCGCTGCACGCGTCGCCGGACGAGAGGTTGAAGTTCGTGTGGAGCGGCTTGCCCGCCACCGCGCGGTTCTTGCCGCTGGCGAACACGATCAGGTAGCCGCCAGGCTCGATCGTCGTCCCGGCGGGGAACGTCCAGCGGAGCGGCTTCGCCTTGCTGTCCGTCAGGTTGTAGCCGCCGAGATCGACCGGGACGACGTCCGGGTTGTGGATCTCGAGCCAGTCGGATGCCGCGCCGTCCTCGTCCTTGAGGCCCGTCCCGCTGTTGGTGAGGATCTCCGTGATGAACGGCTTCGGGCCCGCGCGGCCGGCATCCGGCGGCGGCCGGGCGGCGTCGGTCTCCACGCTCGAGCCCGCGTCGGTCTCCGCGCTCGGGCCCGCGTCGGGCGGCGCGACGGTGCTCGCGGGGTCCGTGCCGCACGCGGCTCCGAGGGCGAAGAGGGCAGGCCACGAGCGAAGAAGGCGCATACTCGCAGCTTACCACGGCGGACGGTCCCGAGCCTCAGGTCCGTCTCGCGCGCGCCGCGCCGCCGGCGGGCGGCCGCGAGCGAGGAATACGGACGCCGGCCTCCGAGTCTCTCCACACGGCGAGGACGATCGCGGGCCTCACCCGGGGCGAGCTGCGGTATCCTGGGAGCATGTCGCAGTACCGCTTGCTCGGCCTGTTCGCTCTCGCCCTCGTCCCCGCCGCTTCCACGCTCGCCTGCACGACCGAGGTCGCGCAGGACGACGGCGGCGAGGACGCCCTCCGCCAGCGCCAGTACCAGGGGCGCGAGCTCCCGTCCAAGACGCTCTCGTTCACCTTCGACGACGGCCCCGGCGACCGCACGGGCGAGCTCTCGAAGTACCTGAAGGAGCAGGGGATCCCGTCGGTCTTCTTCATGATGGGCAAGAACGCGCAGGGCAAGGACGCGCTCCTCTCGCAGATCGTCGCCGACGGACATCTGATCGCGAACCACAGCTGGAGCCACCAGCAGCTCACGGCGATCGGCAACCAGTCGGTGATCGACGAGGTCACCAAGGCCGACAACGTGCTGTCGCCGTTCTACTCGGGGAACATGTACATGTTCCGCGCCCCCTACGGCGCATGGAACGCGCGCGTCTCGACTGCGCTCAACGGAACGCCACAGAAGCGTTACGTCGGCAGCATCTTCTGGGACAACGGCGGCGACATGACGAACGGGTACACCGCCGACTGGGCGTGCTGGGGCTCACGCTACAACTACTCGGCGGAGAAGTGCGGTGCCGGCTACATGGCCGAGATCGCGGCGCGCGGGCGCGGGGTCGTGCTCCTGCACGACATCCACTCGAGGACCGTCGACATGGTGAAGTGGATGGTCCCGCAGCTCAAGGCGCAGGGCTACAAGTTCGTGCGCACCGACGTGGTGCCCTCCATCAACGCGGACCTGCGCGCGGCCGGGGCGACGCCGCTCCCGGCCTTGCCGATCACGAGCAACCCCGCGAGCAACGAGTGCTCGCGTGACGCGGTCCTGTGCGGCGCCACGATCCAGCGCGATCCCTCGACGCTCTACAGGTGCGAGAACCGCCGGCTCCACCCCGTGTGCACGTGCCGTGACGTGTGCCGGCCGCAGCCGGTCGGCACGCCGGACGAGTGCACGTGCAACGAGGGGACGTAGTCCCGCCGCCGCTCAAGAGCTGTCCAACAATTGCCCGGGGCTGCCCTTCGTTGACGTTGACGTTGACGTGAGCGTTGACGTTGACGGCGACGGCGACGGACTGGCGAGCTGGATGTGCGCTTCGGAGGCGTTTCCTCGCAAAATCTCGCCGAGAGCGGCCCGTCGCCTAGCCAGGAATCGTCGCCGTCGCCGTCGCCGTCAACGTCAACGTCAACGCTCACGTCAACGTCAACGGGAGAGGGCGCGCGCAATTTTGGACAGCTCTT
>SXNL01000268.1 GCA_005777185.1 Myxococcales bacterium | reverse complement strand
TCGCCCGTCGGCAGGCCGCCGCCGCCCGGCTTCAGGCGGTTCCCGTAGAGGGTGTGGTTCCAGATCTGCGCCGCGGTGTTGAAGACGCCGGCCTCGGACGTCATGATGATGTCCTCGAGCTTCTTGTCCGCGTCGGGCTTCCCGTCGAGGAGCTTGTTCAGGTTCACGACGTACGCGTTGTGGTGCTTACCGTGGTGGAACTCGAGCGTCTCCTGCGTCAGGTGCAGCGCGAGGGCGTCCTTGGCGTAGGGACGATCGGGGAGCGTGAAGGGCATGACAGGACCTCTCTTGGGGGTTGGGGGCGGGGATCTACCCACGGTTCCGCCGCGGTGACAAGGGTCAGGGTGCGGGCGGCGACGGCAGCTCCACGGACAGCCCCTCGGGCAGCGGCGCGACGACGCAGTCCTCGCTCGACCCGTCCTCCCACACGAGCATCGTGAAGTCCGTCTGGTGGTCGAGCGCGAGGGTCGGGTGGTGCCAGACGCCTGGCAGGTAGCTGACCGCCATCCCACCATCCACGAGGAACGCGCGCAGCGTCGCGGGATCGGGCGCGTCGCCTCCGAGGGCGACCACGACGACGAAACGCGATGCGTTCATCGGCACGAACAGCTGCTCCGACATGGGGTGCTTCTCGAGCATCTCGAGCGCGAACGCACCCGACCTCCGAGGCTGGCAGCGGAAGAAGACGACGTTCAGGTACGCGCTCGACCGGAGGTTCGCGACCTCGCCCGAGCGATCGTACCGGCGCGCCGTGCCCTGGTTGACCGACACGGACGGCCCCTCTGGAACGACGACGTGCCCGTAGGATGCATAGCTCGCCCGCGTGATCGGCGCGATGGGGAGGACCCGCATCCGGCGATGGGACGATCCTACACGCCCACAGTCAATCGAGCCGGAACCCGCCGTCCGCCGCGCGAACCGGCCGTCCGCATTTCGCACGCCCCACCCCTCCCCCTGTGCTAGAAATCCCGCGTTCGCGCCACGGAGAGATGACCGAGTGGCCGAAGGTGCATGATTGGAAATCATGTGTACGGGCAACCGTACCGAGGGTTCGAATCCCTCTCTCTCCGCCACCTCGCCAGACGGATCCCGCTCCGGGCGATCTCACGTCCCCGCCGGCGGCGTCAGCGAGCGACCCGGTGGACCGAACGGCTTCTCCGTCGATCCGACCGGTAGCAGGCGGTCACCCACCCGGTCCTCGAGGTCGACCACGATCTCCACCGCCACGTTCATCGGCCCGCGCGCGCGGAGGCCGAGGTCGAACCCGACGAGCCCCGCGATCGTCGGCGGGATGTACGGCGTGATCAGCGGATCGAAGACGGTGGAGCGGTTCTGCACGTCGAAGGCCCGGTTGTACAGCCTCGGCCCGCCCAGGCCACCGTCGGCGGGCGGGGGCTTTGCCTCGATGGCCTCGGCGGTGGCGAGGTCGATCGCGAGCTCGCGCATGTCGTCCGGCGTGAGGATGCCCTCGATCCGCGAGCGCGGCGGGAGCACGAAGTAGCGGTCGATGCCGCTCGGGTTCGGCGCCGCGCGCTCGCCGGCCACCGCGAGGCCCGGCCGGTACCGCACGACCTCGTTCCAGGGATCGAGGAGGAGCTCGACGGTCCGCGCCTGGGCATCCAGGTTCGACAAGGTGAACCGCACGGTGACGCGCACGTCGCCGGCCTTGAAGAAGGGGGTGCGGCCATAGGGGGCCTCCTTCCCGAGGGCCGCGCGCTCCCCGTCGGTGGGCCTCCGCATGGGGAGCGAGACCGGGAGCGAGACCTGGTACAGCTTGACCTCGTCGTCCTCGTAGAAGGGCGCGATCTTGTCCGTCATCGCGAGCACGACGGGCGGCGTCACCTGCGCGTCCTCCTGGCTCGCGCACGCCGGCGCCGCCACGACGATCGCGGTGAGGAGGAGGGGGAGAGCGCGGCGTCCCGCGGCGTCGTCAACCCTCGCGGTCGTCGTCGGCGTCGTCGTCGTCATCGTCGTCGTCGTCGACCTGCCCAAGGGGGCCCATCGCGGGGGCCATCCTGGGCTTTCCAGCGCGGGGTCGCCGGCGCTCCTCGAGCTTCTTCTGCTGCTCCGGCGTCAGGATCGCGCGAACGCGCAGCATGGAGTCGACGTGGAGCTTGTGCAGCTCGGCCTGCGCCTTCGCGCCCTCGTCGATCTGCGCATGCACGCCGCGCTCGTCCACCTTGTCGGCCGACAGGAGACGCACCGCCTCGAGCTTGGTGTGCTCGATCTTCGCGCGCACATCGATGGCGCGGCTCTGCGTCGTCAGGATCTCCTGCCGCAGCTTCGTCACCTGCTCCGGCGTGAGCCCGAGGTCCTTTGCGCGCGCGATGAGGAGCGGCGCCGGGTATGCGCGCACGCCGAGCGTCCCCAGCATGAGCATGGGATCGTGCCCCTCGCGGTGATGGCCTGGCGCGCCGTGCGTGGGCATCCGCGGGATCTTCCCGCGCCTGGCTGGAGGCGGGCCCATCGGCGGGTGTTCCCCGCGGGCGTGCGGGCCCCACCCGGGATCGCCGGGCGGGGGCGCGTGAGGGCGGCCCGGGCCCGGCCCGGGTGGGACGACCGGGCGCGCGTGCGCGTGGGGGAGGGGCGGCGACGGCGCGAGCTCCGGTGGCGGCTGGACGGCGGGAGGCGCCTCCGGCGTCCGGTACGACGCCTGGCAGCCAAGGCCACCGAGGAGGATCCCGAGCGCGCCGATCGAGAGAAGCTTCGTCATGGACGGCAACGTATCACGGCGGACAGCGGACAGCGGAGAGCGGAGAGCGGTGCTAACGTTCGCCCGTCCGATGGCCGGCGGAGGCAACCTCAACGACGTGGCGACCGCGCGCATCGGCGCGCGGATACGCGGCAAGTGGCACGTCGACAAGCTCCTCGGCATCGGCGGCATGGGCGCGGTCTACGCGGCCACTCACCGCAACGGCAGCAGGGTCGCCCTCAAGATCCTCCACCCGATGCTCTCCGGGGATCCCTCCATCCGTGCGCGCTTCGCGCGCGAGGGTTACGCCGCGAACGCGGTGAACCACCCCGGCGTGGTCCGCGTGATCGACGACGACGAGACCGACGACGGCGCGGCGTTCCTCGTGATGGAGCTCCTCGAGGGCGAGGCGTGCGACGCGCGCGCGAAGCGGCTCGGCGGTCGGCTGCCGGTCGAGGAGGTGGTGCGCATCGGCGTCGCGCTCCTCGACGTGCTCGCCGCAGCGCACGCCGCCGGCATCGTGCACCGCGACATCAAGCCCGACAACCTGTTCGTCGAGGGCACAGGCGCGCTCAAGGTCCTCGACTTCGGCATCGCGCGCCTCCGCGAGGCCGCGCACGTCGCCCCCGACGCGACGCTCGGCGGCCCCCTCTCGCAGGACCCGAGCCTCAAGACGCGCACGGGGGTCACGATCGGTACGCCTGCGTTCATGCCGCCGGAGCAGGCCCTCGGCCGCGTGCAGGAGGTCGACGCGCTGAGCGACATCTGGGCAGCGGGCGCCACGATGTTCACGCTGCTCACCGGCAAGATCGTCCACGACGCCGACACGCACATGGGCGTCGTCATCGCGGCCGCGACGGCGACGGCGCGGAAGCTCCAGTCCGTCGCAAAGGAGATCCCGTCCGCGCTCGCGACGGTGGTCGACAAGGCGCTCGCCTTCGACAAGAAGGACCGCTGGCAGAGCGCGACCCAGATGCGCCGCGCGCTCCTCGAGGCCATGCCGCAGACCACTCCCGGAGGAGACCACCCGAGCGTCGCGCCCGAACGCTCGCAGAGCTCGCCGCCGGTACCCGGCATCAGCGGCTTCAAGACCCCGTCTCATCCACCGCCGCACGCGACGGGCTGGCTCGAGGAGCGCCGCCTCGCCACCGTGGTCTTCGCCGAGATCGTGGGCCTGTCCGCGCTGTCGAGCGATCTCGAGCCCGACGCCGGGCGCGAGCTCGCCAACGTGTACCTCGGTCCGGTGTCCCTCGACGTCGAGCGCGCGGGCGGCACCGTCGTGAAGTACCTCGGGGACACGGTGATGGCCGTCTTCGGTGTCCCGCTGAGCCACGAGGACGACGCGACGCGTGCCGTCTCGCTGGCGCTCGCCCTGGTCGAGCGGGTCGCCGCGCTCGCGGGGCCACGCGGCGAGGACGTCCGTCTGCGCGCCGGCGTGCACACCGGCACGGTCATGGTCGGCACGATCGGCGCCGGCAGCCACCGGGCCGCCGACGTGACCGGCGGCGCCGTGCACGTCGCGAGCAAGATCGTCCTCGCCGCGCAACCCGGCCAGGTGCTCATCGGGCCTGCCACCGAGCAGCTGACGAAGGACACCCTGCGCACCGAGCCGGCCGAGCCCCTGGTCATCCCCGGCGTCCAGGAGCCCGTGCGAACCTTCCGCGCGCTCGAGGAGCGTGAGGGCCCGGTGAGCTCGATGCGCTTGCAGACGGCGTCCGGCGCGGCCTTCTTCGCGCGCCAGGCGGAGCTCGACCTCGTGCTCGGCCTCTTCGACACCGCCCTCCGGGAGCGCGCCCTGCGCATCGTCGAGATCACGGGCGAGCTCGGCCTCGGCAAGTCGCACCTCGTCCGCCGCGCCCGCGCCGCCCTCGAGGCGCGCGCGCCACAACCGTGCATTCTACATCTCCTCCGCCCCGCGCAGGCGATCGCGCTCGGCGTCGCCTCTCGCCTCCTCCGGGCCTTCTTCGCGGTCCGGTCCGACGAGCCGGCGGAGGCCCTCCGCGCGCGCATCGAGCTAGGCGTGGCCGAGGCCTGGAAGGGCGATCCCGAGGGTCTGGAGGCCGGCCGCCTCCTCGCCGACGTGCTCGTCGCCGAGCCGGCGCCGATGGTGTTCGGGACGGAGCTCGCCTCCGGGGACGCGACGCGCGTGAGCGGAACCCTCGGCGCGTGGCTGCGCAAGCTCGCCGAAGACCGGCCGCTGTGCCTCGTGCTCGAGCACGTGCAGTGGTCCGATCACGCCGCGCTCGAACAGCTCGCGGTGCTCGTGCGCGCCCTCCGCAAGACGCCCTCTCTCCTCGTGATCACCTCGCGCGCGGAGGCCACCGAGCAGCTTCCGCCCTGGCTCACGGGGTCCGATGCGCGGACCCGCATCGAGCTCTTGCCCTTCGCGCCGGAGGTCATGCAGCGCTTCCTCGACGACCTCTTCCGCAACGTCCCGGACTTCCCGCGCGATCTCAAGCGCGAGATCGTGGTCCGCGCCGAGGGCAACCCCGAGCTGTGCAAGGAGCTCGTCCGCCTGCTGGTCGATCGCGGCGCCATCTCGGTCGACGCCAATCATGTCCCCGTCGGCTACAACAACCTCCGCGTCACGAAGCTCGCGCTCCCCGACACGGTGCGCGGCGTGCTCCAGGCCCGCCTGGATGGCCTGCCGCCGCAGCACAAGGAGCTCCTCAAGCTGGCGAGCGTGGTCGGCCGCACGTTCTGGCTGGGCGCCCTCGGTGCCCTCTCCGACGCCGAGCCCGACGACATCGCCGTGATGACGGACGCCCTCCGGGCGCGCGAGATCGTCAAGATCCAGGCGACGTCGTCCCTCGCTGGCGAGCGCGAGTTCGTGTTCTCGACGCAGGCCCTGCGCGACGCCACCTACGAGCTCGTGCCGAGGGCCTCCGCGGTCCTCGCGCACCGGAAGGTCGCCGAGTGGCTCGGCGCCCGCGGCGATCTCTGGGAGGGCGCGCAGGCCGGGCTCGCCATGCACCTCGAGGCGGCGGGCGAGCACGCGCGCGCGCGTCGCCTCTACCTCTCGGCGGCGCGCAGGGCGCTCGGCCTGTTCGGCTTCGCGGAGGCCCTCGAATCGTTCGGCAGGGCCCTCGCCTCGTGGCCCGACGACACGGCGAGCGACGACCGCATCCACCGCGCCGGCGTCCTGCGCGAGCTCGCACTCGCGGAGGCGCGCGTCGGTCGCTTCGACGACGCGCTGCGTTCCCTCGCCCGGGCGGCGCGCGACCTCGACCTCGCGGGCGTCCCGGCGAGCGATCCGGCGCACGGGTGGATCGCCCTCGAAGGCGGCCTCGTGCTCAAGGAATACGGCCGCCTCGACGAGTCGATCCAGGCGCTCGATCGCGGGCTCGCGATCGTGAAGGACGCCGCGCCGCAGATCCTCCAGATGCGCCTGTACAGCGCGCGCTCGTTCCAGCGCGCCGCGAAAGCCGACGCGGTGGGCGCGCGCGCGGACTACGAGGCCGGCCTCGCGATCGGCACCGCACTCCACGTGCGAGACGGCGCGTGGTACGCCGCGATGGCACGCCTCAAGGACGCCGAGGGCCTCACCTTCATCCACGCGGGCAAGCTCGAGCTCGCGGAGGCGGCGTACAAGGGCGCGCTCGAGCTCCGCGAGCAGGCGGGCGAGTCCGCCGGGATGCAGGACGCTTTCGTCAACCTCGGCGGAATCGCCTTCACCCGCGGCGATCTCCCGCTGGCGACGTCGTATTACGAGAAGGCGCTCGCCGCGGCGAAGAAGATACGCTGGCCCAGCCGCGAGGCGCTCGGCCACTCGAACCTCGGCCAGGCAAGGCTCGCGTCCGGCGACGCGGAGGGAGCGGTCACCGACCTCGAGCGGGCGTGCGCGCTCGCGGAGGAGGGTGGCTTCCTCGACATCCTCGCGGACAGCGCCCGCGCGCTCGCGGAGGCGGAGCTCGCCCTCGGGGCGACCGACACGGCCGTCCGCCTCGCCACGGAGGCCATCGCCCATGCTGAACGTGCGCGCAGCCCCTTCTTCGAGGGAATGGCGCACGGGGCGCTCATGGACGCTCTCCTCGGCCAGCTGAAGATCAACCGCCAGCGTGGAGCCTACGAGGCCGCGATCCTGCACAAGAACGAGGCCATCCGCATCCTCGCGGGCTGCGGCCAGGCGCACCTGGCCGAGGCGATAGAAAATCGCTTCCAGCAGGGAAGCGGGGCCACCGTGAACACGTAAACTGTTGCGCCATGCCTCTCCCTCGCGCGCTCACGTTGCTCGCTCTCCTCCCCCTCACGGCGTGCTCGTCCGCCTCCGAGGACGACTCGCCGCCCGACGGCGTGTCGTGCGGGTCGCGCGTGGTGGTCGGGGATCAGGCGGGGCTGACGGGCGCCCTCGCGGGCGCGGGCGGCGGAAGCTGTGTGCTCCTCCGATCGGGGAGTCTCTCGGGCGCCTTCACCGTGCCGAAGGGCGTGACGCTCGCCGCAGCGAAGGGAGCGGTCGTGAAGGTCGCGAGTCCGAGCGAGGAACCCGCCGTGACGCTGGGCGAGGGCGCCTCGCTCGTCGGCGTCGGCATCGGTGCGTCGAAGGGCGTGGGCGTCGCCGTCCGCGGCGGCCGCGCGCGGGTCACCGACGTCACGGTGACGGGCTCCGCCAGCGCGGCCCTCGCGATCCTCTGCGACGCCGGGTGCCCTGAAGACGCGGACGCGATCGTCCTCACGCGCGTCGTCCTCGAGAAGAGCCAGATGGGGCTGTGGGTCAGCGGTGCCCCGGTGCGCTGGACGGGCGGCGAGAGTCGGGAGCACGCCACGACGAGCCTCACCCTCGCCGCGGGCGTCGTCGCGCAGGACGGCGCGCGCGTCGAACTGTCGGGCGTCAAGGTGCTCCGCAACCAGGGCGTCGGCGTCCTCCTCGACGGCGCGGCCACCCGCGGCGTGCTCACCGACGTCACGGTCAGCGAGAACCGCGAGCGCGGCCTCTGGGCCCAGAAGCTCCAGGGCTCGGCGGAGAAGCCCGCGCTCGAGATCAAGGGCAGCTCGGCCTTCGAGAGGAACCGCATCGTCGGCCTCGGCGGGCTCGAGTCACGCGGCATCATCTTCGTCGGCGGTCGCGTGGCGGACACGGCCGCGGCCCCGCTGGTGACGAACCTGGGGCAGACGGAGGACGTCGGCGACGGCATCGGCCTCTTCGGCGGCACCGGCGACGCCCGCTTCGAGAACGTGGAGCTCGCGTCCAACGCGCGCGCGGCCGGCATCGTCGACAACGGCGCGCGCGGCATCATCTTCGTCGGCGGGCGCATCGCCGCCGGGGTGAGCGGCCTCAAGATCGTCGTGCAGAACACGACCGTGCCGGTGGGCACGGACACGAGCAGCACGACCACCGCGTCCAAGGTCCTCGGGATCAGCAGCGCCGCCCTCAGCACGCCGGTCGTGCTCGGGAAGAAGAAGCAGTAGGTCCGTCCCTCAAGAGCTGTCCAACAATTGCCCGGGGCTGCCCTTCGTTGACGTTGACGTTGACGTTGACGTGAGCGTTGACGTTGACGGCGACGGCGACGGACTGGCGAGCTGGATGTGCGCTTCGAAGGCGTTTCCTCGCAAAATCTCGCCGAGAGCGGCCCGTGGCCTAGCCAGGAATCGTCGCCGTCG
>SXNL01000267.1 GCA_005777185.1 Myxococcales bacterium | reverse complement strand
GCCCCGCCTCGCCCGCGGCGCGCGCTCGCGTAGCGGCCGACACCGGCGCGCCGCCTCCGCCCCGGTACGTTGCGTCCGCCTCTCCGCCCCCGGGCGCGCCGGCGCGCGAGGAGAAGGCCAGGCTCGCGCCTCCCACCGAGGCGGTGACGCGGGCAGGGACGGCGTACGTCCCGGACATCGTCGGGCAGGGCAGGATCGTGCGTCGCTCGGGCCGGAGGCTCGTCCTGGAGCTCTCCTTCTTCGAGGCGACGAGCTTCGATCCGGCCGCGATCGTCTTCTTCCTCCTCGGCGGCGTACCGACGACGGGTACGATCGATCTCCACTCGACGACCGGGGCGGGCGTGTACGATCGATCCCTGACGGTTCGCATCGTGGTCGAGCTCGCGACCGATCCTCCGGAGAGCATCGGCACGATCACCCTGATGGAGAACGCCCGCTCGCTCGCCATCTCCCTGACCCGAGGGTGACTTGCAACAAGACCTCGACGACCTCCTCCCGCGCATCGCGTCCGGCGACCCGACGGCCTTCGCCCGCTGGCTCGCCGGCGCGGAGCGCCCCGTGCGGCTCTCTCTCCGCGGCCTGGCGCGGTGGGTGGACGTCGAGGCCGTGCTCCAGGAGACCCTCCTCCGCGTGTGGCAGGTCGCGCCCCGCCTCGAGCCCGATGGGCGGCCCAACGGGCTGCTCCGGTTCGCGATCCGCGCCGCGCACAACCTCGCGATCTCCGAGATCCGGAGGCGGAAGACGCCCGGCGTCGATCCGGCCGTGCTCGAGCGCGCGATCGAGGAAGCCTCGGTCGCGGCATCGCCACCTCCCCACGATCCGTTGCTGCGCGCCGCCACGATGGACTGCCTCGAGGCGCTCCCCCCGAAGGCTCGCACCGTGATCATGGTCCGGATCTCGAGCGGCGGCGCCGCCGACGACGCGGATCTCGCGCGCGGGCTCTCGATGCGGACGAACACGTTCCTCCAGAGCTTCACGCGCGCGCGGAACGCGTTGCGGACGTGCCTGGAGAACAAGGGGATCGACGTGGGGGCCAGGCCATGACGCCCGAGGAGCGAGAGAGCCTGGCCGCCGCGCTCGGATCCGCGCACCGCGAGCGGAGCCCCTCCGGTGAGATCCGGTGGCACCGCGCGTTCTTCGATCTCCCCGAGGAGGATCGCGAGGCGGCCTTCGACGATGCGGCCGCCCTCCGCGTGATCGAGGCCGGGATGGACGAGGAGGGGCTGTCCTCCACGGCGCGCGCGGTGCTCGCGCGGCTCCCGTGATCGTGTATCGTTCACCCATGCGGGCGGTGCTACGGATCGCGCTCCTCCTCTCGAACGCGGCGCTGGCCGCGGCCCTCACCGCGTGTGGCGCAGACGGCGGCGCGCCCGTGGGCGTGCGCGTCGACGGCGGCACGAGCGCGCCCGGGACGGACGTCGACGGCGGGCTCGTCGCGGACGGCGCAGCGAGCGGTGGCGACGCGGGCGCGCCCGGGACGGACGCCGGGGACATTCTCGGCACGCTGACCGGATCCTGCGGCCTCGTGGTGCCCGAGATCGCGAAGCCCGCGCCGTCGCTTGTCGACAACACGCTCACGTTCGCGCCGCCCGAGCGGTACGAGCTTGCGGCGCTCTCTCCGGGCGGGCAGGTGCTCCACGAGACGCCCAACGCGGGCGGGAGCTCCACCGAGTCCGAGGTGATGAGCTTCGAGGTCCTGCGCTACTGCGAGGGCGCGGCGCTCCTCAAGACCGAGACGGAGATCCAGTACCAGCCGCCGGACGACGCGGGCGCCAACGCCATCACCGACATCCTCGTGCAGATCGGCAAGGACAAGGTCGGCGTGAGCGTGACGCGCGCTTACAAGCCGCCGTCGATCCCGTACACGGACGCCGAGGCGAAGTCGCTGCTCGAGAAGAAGCTCGCCGGCGTCGTCCGTAGCTCCGAGCGCGTGCTGCCTGCGGACCGCTGGAAGAAGCAGATCCTCCACGTGTTCACCGCGACCGCCGCGCAGACCGACGCCGTGCGACGCATCCTGCCCACGATCGATCCAGCCCTCCGCGCGGACACCGTCGTCCTCCTCACGCGAACGGTCGGGGGCGGGTTCATCTACTGCCGGCCCGCACCCGCCCTGGGGCAGGAGTGCAGGTGACGGTCAATCGTAGTCGTCCGGCTCGAACGTGACGGATCCCTCGCCGCGCGCTTCCATCCGCGCGCGCAGGGCCTCCACCGCGACCTCGATCACGTCGAAGCGCATCGTGGGCAGGAAGTAGTCACCCTCTCCGACGGGGCCGAGCGCCGCGAGCCTCGCCTCGATCTCCTCGCGGTCGGCCGGGTCCATCTCCAGGTGGGCGTGCCAGCCGGGCTGGTCCTCCTCGAGGAGGGCCTCGGCCACCATGCCGAGCGGGTTGAACGCGAGGTACACGTGCTTCAGGTAGAGCCGGAACCCCGCGTACTCGCCGTCGGCGAACCAGGAGCCGCCGAAGCGCTGGCGCACGACCTCGCCGAGGTACGCGCCGCACGCGCCCGCCACCAGATCCACGGTCTCCGGCCGGGCCTTCACGGCGGCGCGGGCATCCCGCACGTACTGGTCGACGAGGCTCAGGGTGTCGCTCGTGCCGTCGAGCGGCACCTTGTACTTCGCCGCCACGAAACGGGTGCAAGCAGCCACAAGCTCGACGATGACGGGCGGGGCGGGGCTCGCGTCGTGGGTGTGGGCGTGAGCCGCCCCGTTGAGATCGCTCTCCTCGGACATGGGGGCCGGCCAGATAGCACCGTTTCCCCCCCTGCGACCACATTGTATGCGCTGTATGCGCTTTCGACCCTTCCGTTAGCGTGAGGGTATGGCTTCCGACGCGGATACCGCCTAGGCTGATGCTTCCATGCGCCTCGGGATATTCAGCGACGTCCACGCGAACCACGAGGCGATGAGCGCGGTCCTGGAGGCGTACCGGCGGGAGAGCATCGACGTCTACTACTGCCTCGGCGACACCGTCGGCTACGGCGGCTCCCCCAACGAGTGCGCCGATCTCGTGCGGGAGATGGCGAAGGTCACCATCCTCGGCAACCACGACGCCGCCGTCTCCGGCCGAATGGACTACTCGTACTACTACGAGGCGGCCCGCCACGCGCTCGACGTGCACGCCGCGATGATCACGCCCGAGAACATGTCGTGGCTCAAGAACCTCCCCTACCAGCACCTGCTCGAGCCCGAGAACGTGCTGCTGTGCCACGGTTCACCGGTGCGCCTCGAGGAGTTCGAATACATCTTCGCGCCCGAGCAGGCGCGCGAGTGCCTGCCGTTGTGGGACAAGCTCGGGCACATCACGCTCATCGGGCACTCGCACCTGTGCAAGGTGTTCGCGCTGACGAAGAGCTCCGTCGAGGAGATGCCGGCGGTGGACTTCGTCCTCGATCCGGACCGCAAGTACATCGCCTCGGTCGGGTCGGTCGGCCAGCCGCGCGACTTCGACAACCGCGCGAGCTACACGGTCTACGACACCGAGGCGAAGCGCTTCGAGTTCAAGCGCATCGAGTACGACATCGAGCTCGCGGCCGACAAGGTGCTGCGCGCGCGCCTCGAGCGCAACTTCGCGCACCGCCTGTTCATCGGGGTCTAGCTAGCGCCAATGCCGAACGGTTAGGCGCGATCCAGCGAAAAAGAAGGGGTGCCCCCACTCGCCGCGCTGCGCGCGTCGGTCTCCCCCAAATCGCGCGCTACGCGCGCTCAGGGGGAGACGAAGAGGTTCCGGGAGCTCCGCGCAGACCTCACCCTCCCGCCCTCCCTCTCCCTCAAGGGAGAGGGAGGAGCGCTCGAGCTCCGCGCAGACCTCACCCTCCCGCCCTCCCTCTCCCTCTTCTAGGGAAAATTTCCCCCCTTCCACGGAACCTCTTCGCCTCCCCCATCGCGCGCGTAGCGCGACGGGTGAGGGCACCCTCGCTCCAACGAATGCCTTATCCGATCGGCATTGCCTCTAAAGCTGGGGGGGCTCGCTGGAGGCCCCGGCCCCCCGCCCGAGTCACTTGCGGAGCTGCTGGATCGTGCGGTCGAACACCGCGCGGTCCTCGACCCTGCCACGGAGGCGGGCCTCCTGCATCCAGGCCCCGGTCTGGGCGAGCTCGATCGAGGAGAGCGCGACCGCGACGTCCCGCTGGGCATCGACGGCGAGCTTCGGCAGGGCGGCGATGAGCGCGCGGGCCGCAACCTCGCGGGTACGGTCGCCCTCCCCGTTCTTCGCCACCTCGGGGACGGCCCAGGCCCACGACGAGCCGACCATGCCGAGCGCGTCCACCGCTGTCTTCGACAGGAGCGGGTCCGCCGTGTTCGACTCGAGCACCGCCACGATCGCACGGGCCGCCTTCTCCCGACGGCACTCGCCGAGGGCCTTCACGATCGAGACGCGCTTCGGGTCGGGTTGCGCCGACCGGAGGACCAGCTTGTCGGTCGACTCGTCGCCACCGTGGCGCGCGAGCGCCTGCGCGGCCGCGAACACGAGGTGCGGCTCCGTCTCCGGCCCGTCGAGGAGCGCGCCGATGTAGGGAAGGGCGAACGGATCACGGAGCTTGCCGATGGCCTCGATGAGGCCAGCCCGCCACGCGACGCGCGCGTTGGGCTCGAGCGCGCGCTCCTCCGCCTCGCGGAAGACGAGCATGTCGAGCATGGGCAAGAGGGCGTCCTTCCCCAGGTTGGCCAGGATGCGGCCCACGAGCGCGTGGTTGCCTCGGCGCTGGCGCTCCAGGTTGGGCACGTCGGCGCGGATCGCGCGGAGCGTGTCGAACAGGGCCGGGGTCGCCATGCGGGCAAGGTCCACCTTCGCCTGCAGGGCCGAGCGTGCCGCCGGCGTGACGAGGACGGAGGGCGAGACGCCCGCGGCCGGGTCGGACGGGGCGGCCGACGACACGCCCGTGGATGCGAGCGCCAGGGCGACCAGCGCGGACGCGGTCAGGATCTTCAGGGTGCCCTTCATCGCTTCACTCCTTGCATCCAGAACGGCTTCGCAGGCGGGGTGCGGCGCACGTTGCTCCCGCAGTGAACCTCCCCCAGGTTGATGTGGTACGTGTCCCAGTCCTCGACCCAGTCGACGACCATGCCGCGCGGCACGAGCGCGTCCTCGAACGCCTTCTGCACGATGTCCTTGCCCTCGACGATCGCCGAGTGGGCCTTCGGCGCCGCGAAGCGGTTGCCGAGGACGATCCCGTTGACCGTCCCCGGATCCCACGCGACGGCGGCGCCCATCTCGCTCTCGAACAGGGTCGGCACACGGATGATCTCGGCGTCCGTGAGGCCGACGGCGTCGCGGATGATCGTGAGCGCCTTGTCGATCTTGCCCTGTGCGAGCTGGCTCGCGCTCATGACGTCCTGATCCGCGAGGACCTGCGCCACCGTCTTCATGGCGCTCACACGGCCCGAGCCGGACGAGTTCCACACCGACAGACCCTCGTGCAGCTTGGTGGCGCCGAGCCCCCTCGCCGACAGGTCCTGCAGCATCTTCCTGGCCATCGTGGCGTCGGCCACGACGAGCGCCCAGCCTCTCGGCGAGGACACCGGGATGTAGGTCAGGAACTCGTCGACGTGTCCGACGATGAGCCACTCGGTGTCGACGTAGATGGGATCCTGCACGCCCTGCGACTCGATCATCTTGGTGAACGTCGGGTCCGCGTACCACGTCGGGATGTGGCCGCGCAGGATGCGCCCGTAGGGGAACGACTTGCCCGCGAGCGTGTACGGCGGGATGGTCTCCATGTTGCCGAAGGAGTTCAGCGAGTCCATGTTGTCGTTGTGGCGCGGGTCGTACGCCACGATGGCGGCGACGTCCTTGCCGCGGAGGTCGAACACGACCTTGCCCGCCGCGCGGAACGTGTTCTGGGTGAAGTTCGCCGAGCGGAAGTTGGCGTGCATGACGTGCTGCTTGCCCCCCTCGCCCGGCATCACCATGTACGCGGGGTCGAAGAAGTCCTGGGCCCAGACGTCCTGGGACTTGAACTGAATGGGCTTCGGCAGCTTGGCTGCGGTCGAGGAAGCCGCCACGTCCGCGTTGAAGTTGGGGTCGCCGGCGGTCGTGTAGACCTGCTCGGGCGCGTCGAGGTGGTTCGGGGAGATGACCGGCGCGACCTTGAGGCGAACCTTGTCCTCGTCGACGATCCTGTCGCCGACCGTGGCGACGATGTGGACGTCGACGAAGCCGTCCCACGCCGAGGAGTCGCGGATGATGTCCTTGCCCTCGAGGTACATGTCGACGCCCGCCTTGAGCTCGGCCGCGGACAGCGTGGCCGAGGCCGGGTCGAAGACGACGTAGCTGCCATCTTCGCCGCGCTTGAAGAGCCGCACGTTGGCGGCGGCCGCTTCGGAGATCGCCAGCGTCGCCGTGGCGTCGGCGGGCACCTTCTCCCAGGGCTTCGTCCGCATGGGCGCCATGTCGAGGAGATCATCGTCGCCGTTGACGACGTCGTCCGCGGCGTCGAAGCACTTCATGAGGTCGAGGTCCTTGCCGGTCCTGGGGCAACGCAACGTGTCGTCGTCGATGTTGGCGAGGAAGACGGCCCCGTGTGTGTCGTCCCACGTGTCGCGGCCCTTCTGCTCCGAGGGGTCGTCGAAGTCGATCGTGCCGTTGCGGTTGTTGTCGACCAGGAGCACGAGACCCTGCTTGTTCGTCGCCGGGTCGACCACTGGGGCGGGGGCGGCGCTGCCGGTGGGCTTGGGGGTCGAGCCGGATTCCGTCGGAGCACTCGAGCACGCGAGCGCGACGAGCGGCAGCAGAGCGAGGAGGGGCGTGCGGCGTTTCGGCGTCATCCTTCGGACCTCATCGGTGGGCGTCGTTGCAGGATCTGCGCGCGGAACACTGGCCGAAATTCTTCGGCGCGCAAGTGGCTCTTTGGTGAAAAATTCCACGTCGCGGGCGTCGCGCAAGCGCAGATCGCCTGGATTTCCTTGGGGGAAACGACGCAGGCCGTCTTGTCCGGCCCTTCGATATTTCGTCCTCCAGGAGGTGGTTCACCGACGCACCGGCTTGATGTGAGCTGACCGCAGACCCACATGTATGTGGAATCGCTCGACTCTCGGCGGTCGGGGGCCAACCCCGCGCAGGATCCGCGTTTTCGGCCGAGGCGCCGCCGCCCCTGCGCCGTGACGCCCCGCTGGCCCGTCGTGTGCTGTACAGCCCCACATGCCTTCGGCGCGCGCACTGGCGTTCCTGTTCGGGTCCCTCGTCACGGCGGCTGGTGCCGTCGCCTGTACCCAGGAGACCAGCTCGGGGTTCCTCGTACCGCAGCGCCAGACGGCGCCGACGAGCGCCAAGACGCCGACCACGGCCCCCCCGACCGACGCGGCGTGCTCGCTGAAGAAGGCGGGCCTCACGTTCAACAGCGCGACCTGCGACGCGTGCATGGAGACCACGTGCTGCGCGGCGGTCGTCAAGTGCTTCCCGAACGACGCGGACTGCGCGAGCCTCGTGAACTGCGCGGACGCGTGCGTCGCCCAGTACCCGAGCGGTTCCCCGGGCGGAGGCGGCACGGACGCCGGAACGACGAGCGACTCCGGCACGGGGGGCGGAGGAACCGGCGGGGGTGCCGCGGCGCGGGCCGCGTTCGAGACGGACGTCTATGCGCTGCTCAGGCCGACGTGCTCGACCTGCCACGGCGCGGGAGGGAACGGACCGACGTTCTTCGGCGCGACCGCGGCGGCGTCGTACACGCAGTTCAAGGCGCTGGGACTGCACACGGGCAACCTGCTCGTGTCGAAGGGCGCGCACTCGGGTCCGGCGATGACGAGCGCGCAGATCGCCGGCGTGCAGAGGTGGCAGAAGGCGGAGGCGGGCGGAGGCACCGGCGGAGGCACCGGCGGAGGCACCGGTGGTGGGACGAGCGGGGGCGGCGGAACGGGCGGCGGTACGCGCAGCGTGTGCCTGGACGCGTGCTACGTGAAGCACCCCGCGTCCGCGGCGACCGGGAAGACCTTCATGCAGTGCCGCACCCAGACGTGCGCCGCGCAGTGCCCCTGACGGTGGGCGCCGTCCCCGGCCGGAGGATCAGGGGCAGAACAGCGCGTAGAACGCCGATCCCGTGTTCCAGTCGAGCCCCGCCACGATGTTCTTGTCGGCGGCGCAAGCCGTGTCCTTCGCCGTGACGAGCGCCTTGCATGGCGCGTCCGCCGCCTTGCTCTCGCACGTGATCGAGGACGAGCAGGTGCACGCGAGCCGGACGCAGAGATCCGCGCGGTACAGCGCCTCCGCGCACGCCGTGCTCGCGCCCGAGAGCTTCGCCGCGCCCCCACGGTTGTAGAATACACGCTTCGGCTGGTACGTGACCACCGGGCCCCACACCGTGTCGGTGCGGACCGAGAAGATGCACTCCTGGCACTCGTAGTTGGCGGTGTCGTCGAGCCAATCGCCGCACGAGCCGATGCCACGAACGCAGCGGTTCACCGTCTCCTCGAGCTGCGCGGTCGACGTGCACATCCCGGTGTGCCGATACGGCGGGTGCATCGGCCCGATCAGCGACATATCGAGGGTCGCGGGCGGGCACGCGCCGCTGTCGACCCGCGCGTCGAGGACCACGCCCGAGTCGACGACGGGGAGGCTGTCGGGGGACCGCGTCGCGACGTCGGCGGGGGGGACCTTCTCGGTGATCGTCTCGGTCGAGGCCGTCTTGTTCCCGCCGCACGCAGCGATCAGCACCACGACCGCGGCGGCGGCCTTCACCATGGAGTCGCGCGCCCTCAAGCGATCCGCCTGCGCGCCCTGCGAGCGAGAGAGAGCGCCGCGACCGCGAGCATGGCCAGCGCGCCGGCGCGACCGCCCCGCGAGGTCGTCGCGACGGCGACCGCGCAGCCGCCGCCCGAGCCGGGGATCTCACGGGTGGTCCTCTTCGTCGTCCCCTTGCGGCACGCGAAGATGTCGTCGACCGCGACACAGCTCTCGTCGGCGGCGCAGGCCGGGGCGGCGGGATCGCACGTCGCGGCGCAGGCGCTCTTCCCGGCGCCGTCCACGATACACGTACCCTCCCTGCACTCCGAGCTCGCCGCGCACGTCTCGCCGAGGCCGCGGGCGGGGCCGGGGCTCGGTGCCGGGGCGTTCGCGTCGCGCCCCGCGTCCACGGCGGGCTTGCCAGAGTCGACGACGCCCGCGTCGACGGGCGGGGCCACGGCGGCGGTCCACGACGGGGCGGCGTAGCCCTTGTCGGCGGCCGCGGCGAGCGCGGCGTTGACGATGAGGGACCGCCACGAGTCGGTCCGCGTCACCACGCCGAAGTGGCCGTCCGCCCCACGGACGTTGACGCCGAACACGACGGGGGTGCCCTTGTTGAAGCTGGACTGCTCGTAGGCGCCGGATCCGGAGTCCCCGGGGCAGATCGCGGCGCCCGCGAGCATCTCCTCGGGGGCGACGGTCGAGGCGCACGGGATCAGCGCGTCCCCCGGGATGCACCGGAGGCGGACCTCCTGCCGGATGCGGCGCCGCCCCGATCCGTTCGCGCACCCGGCGGTGAGGCCGAAGCCGATCGCGGTGAAGTTCGTCGCGTACCGCGTGTGGTCCGTGACGGGGTACTGCACCACCGGCGCGACGGGCGTCGCCTCCGTCGAGGCGATGACGCCGTCGAGCATGACGAGGGCGATGTCCGCGCCGCACGCGCGGTCGTCACCGACCGGAGCGAAGACCTTCTTCGACTTGTGCCAGCCCTGCGTGCTCTGCTTCGCGTTGGGGTTGGTCCCCACCCAGATGGAGGTCTCCGACCCGTTCGCCGCCCCGAACGTGTCGACCCCACACGTCGGTGACTTCACAGACGCGAACAGGCAATGCCGCGCCGTGAGCACGAGGTTCGGCGCGATCAGCGTGCCGGAGCAGGCGTTGCAGTTCGTGTTGCTGGTCGGCTGCACGCAGACCGACACCGCGAACGGGTAGAGGTTCGTGTCCGATCCGCCCGTGATGGCGGACGACACCTGGGCCTCGCGGTCGCCGGCCGGGCCGTCCGCGCACGCCGAGATCGCGACGACGAGGAAGGCCACCGCGGCGCGCGACGCACGAGACATCCTTACACGGTACTTCAGGACGCGCGGCTCCGCCACGTCCCCCTCTCGCTCCGAGGGGGGCCGTGGAGTGATGTGCCGGTGTTACTTGGGCCCCGACCCGCCCTTGACCGTGGCCTTCTTGTCGCCGGAGTGGCCGTGGAAG
>SXNL01000266.1 GCA_005777185.1 Myxococcales bacterium | reverse complement strand
TCGACGGCGCCGTCCACGACGACGCGGAGCGGGCCGAACGGGATGCGAGGCGCACGACGATCCTCGCGCGCCGTGGCGTCCGCGTCGTTCGCCTCGAGAACGCACGACTGAACCGGGAGACCCTGCGAGAGGCGATTCTCCTGTTCACATGCCCCCTCTCCCTTCAGGGAGAGGGGGACGGGGGGTGAGGTCTGTGCCGGCGCCCCACCGCCTCCACGTAACCTCTTCGCGCGCGAAGCGCGACGGGTGGGGGGCACCCTCGCTCCAACGATTGCCTTATCCGAACGGCATTGCCACCAGTTCCGTCCGCCAGGGATTTGGCCCCGGATCGCGACCTCAGGTCGGCACGGGTTCATGATCAAGCCTGCACCGTGGGCCGGCCGGGCGCATCCTGGGCCGCGCGCGGTGCCGCTGAAGCTGTCGCTCGACGATCGGGGGCGATTCGAGGCGGCGTTGCGGCCGTCGAAGGTCGAGAAGCGTGTGGCGCTTCGCGCGCAGGCGGCGTTACTTCTGGCCGGGAACGGGAACGGGAACGGGCGGACAGAGAGCAGCCCACGGGCCAACCCGGGTCGAACCTCTGGCGGGCGGAACTGGCGGGATTGCCACTCGGTCAGCGCCTGGTCGCGGGCCGCGCGCGGCAGTTGGCGAGGTGGAGCGACAGGGCCTCTTCGGCCCGGGCGGCCAGGAGGCGCACCTCCAGCGCGGCGTCGGCCTCGGAGAGATCGCCGCGGATCCACACCTCGACTTGCTCGTGGCACGAGGCCACGAGGCCGATGTCGTGGAGGAGGATCGGCGCCACACGGGCGATTCGCCAGGAGGCGCGGGCGGCACGCACGAGGGCGGCGCGGAGGAGGGGAGGGGCGAACGGAGCGACCATGGCTCCGTCCGTCGGCACCCGGGGACGGGCGTTGCGTGAAAATCAGTCGGGCAACATGGACGGGTAGCCTGGTTCGGTGGGAGGGACGAAGTTCTCCTTGATCGTCCGCGGTGAGACCCACCGGAGGAGGTTGTAGGAGCTGCCGGCCTTGTCGTTGGTCCCGCTCGCGCGCGCGCCGCCGAACGGCTGCTGCCCCACGACCGCGCCCGTGGGCTTGTCGTTGATGTAGAAGTTCCCCGCGGCCTGCCGGAGGCGCGCCGTCGCGCGCGTGACGAACGCGCGGTCCTGGGAGAAGACGGCCCCCGTGAGCGCGTACGGGCTCGTCGCGTCGACGAGCGCGAGCGCGTCGTCGACGTGGGCGTCGTCGTACACGTAGATCGCGAGGATCGGCCCGAAGAGCTCCTCCTGCATCATGGGGTGGGTGGGCTCGTGGACCCGGACGAGGGTCGGCCCCGCGAACCAGCCCGACTCGCGAGACCAGCCGCGCGCCGAGAGGACCTCGCACGCCGCGTCCGCCCTGGCGCGCTCGAGCCACCCGTGCAGCCGATCCCAGGCGCGCGCGTTGATGACCGCGCCCATGAACATGGTGAGGTCGGTCGGGTCGCCCATCCGCAGCGCCTCGACGGCGGCGACGAGCCGGTCCCGCAGGGCAGGCCACATCGAACGCGGCACGTAAGCCCGGGAGGCGGCGGAGCACTTCTGGCCCTGGAACTCGAACGCGCCGCGCACGAGCGCGCACGCCAGCGCCGCCTCGTCCGCCGACGGATGCGCGAAGACGAAGTCCTTGCCGCCCGTCTCCCCGACGATCCGCGGGTACGACCGGTACGAGCCGATGGTCTCGCCCACCGTCCGGAGGATCGAGCGGAACACGTGGGTCGACCCGGTGAAGTGGACCCCCGCGAGATCCCGGTGCGGGAGCGCCGCGCGCGCGACCTTCCCACCGTCGCCGTGGAGCACGTTGATCACGCCTGGCGGCAGGCCCGCGGTCTCGAGGAGTCGCATCGTGTGGTGCGCGGCGAGGGCCTGGTTCTCGGCCGGCTTCCAGACCACGACGTTTCCGAGCATGGCGGGCGCCGCGGGGAGGTTCCCGGCGATCGCGGTGAAGTTGAACGGCGTGATCGCGAGCACGAAGCCCTCGAGGGGGCGGAGATCGAGCACGTTGCGGACACCCGGCGAGGAGAGGGGCGCCTCCGCGAGACGCGAGGCGAAGGCCACGTTGAAGCGGAGGAAGTCCACGAGCTCGCACGCGGCGTCGATCTCCGCCTGGTACGCGGTCTTGCTCTGGCCGAGCATGGTGGCTGCGTTCAGGGTCTGCCGCCAGGGACCTGCGAGCAGATCGGCTGCGCGGAGGAAGATCCGCGCGCGCTCCTCGAACGAGGCGCTGGCCCAGCCCGGCGCCGCCCTCCCCGCAGCCTCGATGGCGCGCTCCGTGAGGGCCTCGCCTGCATCGTGGCTGGTGGCCCGGACGAGCGCGTGGGCGTGCGGCTCGCGGACCTCGAAGGGCGCGCCCTCGTGGATGGCGCGACCCCCGATCACGTGGGGCACGTCGGGGCACTCCGCGCGGAGGCGCGCGAGGGCGTCCTTCAGGGCGGCACGCTCCGGGCTGCCCGGCGCGTAGGAGAGAACCGGTTCGTTCGCGGGGAGAGGCAGCTGCGGCGCGGCGTCGAACATGGCCCGAGGATACGCGGGAAGCGCCGCCCCGGTAAGGGTCAGGGCACGAGGAGCTTCGAGACGGCCCACACCATGAGCGCGACCGCGACGGCGCTCACGACCGCCGTGACGAGGGCGCGGCTCGTGGGCTCCTCGCGGGGGGCGGCGGCGACGCCCTTCGGGCGCTCCGGCGGCAGGGTTTCACGTTCCAGGGCGGCGGGGTCGCTCGCGGCCAGGGTCGCCGTGACCTCCGGCATGGACTCCGCCGTGGCCTCGTCGCGGACGGCCTCCGGCAGCCTCCGAGAAGAGCGCCTGGGAGCGAAGACCGCGCCCGTGGGTGTCGGCTGGATGCAGGTGACCTCGTCCGGGTCCGGCATCGATCTCGGCCGCCCCGCGCGCGACTCCTGCTCGCGTGCGTCGCCCGGGAAGACCTCCGAGAGGTACTGCGCGAGAGCCTGCGATCCTTCCAGGAAACCGTGCCTCTCGAGCACGGTGTCGAGATCGTGCCCGAGCGTTCTGGCGGCGCCGTAACGATCCTTCGGATAGGTCGCGAGGGCTCGCGCCAGGACGGCGAGCAGATCGTCCGGGAGGTCGGGCGCGTCCGCGCGGGGATCGGGCACCTCCGCGAGCTGGACGGCCCGCAGCGTGAGGACGTCCGTGTCCCGCCGGAAGAGGCGACGCATGGTCAGACACTCCCAGAGGGTCACGCCGATGGAGAAGATGTCGACACGCTGGTCGAAGTGCTCGTTGTGCGCCTGCTCGGGCGCGAGGTAGGGGAGCTTGCCCTTCACGACTCCGGGGCTGCTCTTCGAGCGCTGGCCGTGGGACTTCGCGAGCCCGAAGTCGATGAGCTTCACGCCGCCCGGGAACGTGAGGAAGACATTCGCTGGGTTCACGTCACGGTGGATGACACGCATTCCCCGACCCTCGGAGTCCTGCAGGTCGTGGCCCGCCTGAACGCCGGCGGCGAGCCGCGCGCACACCCACGCCGCGAGCTGCCACGACATGCGGGCCTTGCCGCGCTGGATCGCCTCCCACGTCTCGAGGAGCGTGTGACCACGGAGGAGCTCCATGGCGATGTAGTGAGCCCCATCGAAGCCGACCTCGACCGTCTGGACGACGTTCGGGTGGTCGATGGCCGAGAGCACACGCCCCTCGTCGAGGAAGAGGCTCACGAACTCGGCGCTGTGCTCGAGGCTCGGGTCGATGACCTTGAGCGCCACGACCTCCCCGTCGTCGCTGCGGCCGACGTGGATGCGCGCCATGCCGCCACGCGCGAGCGTCGCACCGACGACGAAGCGGCCGAGTCGCTCCGGGAGAGGCTTGAACGGCGAGGACACGAGCGCCGTCATGTTAGACCAGGAAGGGAGCCTTCGTGGCATTTTCCGCGGGGTGCGGTGCCTCGCCGCCCAGCGTAGGCGCCCGCACCCGACCTCGTCGGTCCGGAACGGAGCGCGGCGAGGCGTCCCGAGCTTCGGTCGGGCGGCCCTAGCGCCAATGCCGATCGGTTAGGGGCGGATCCAGCGCAAGAGAAGGGGTGCCCTCGCCGCGCTGCGCGCGTCGGTCTCCCCCAAATCGCGCGCTACGCGCGCTCAGGGGGAGACGAAGAGGTTCCGGGAGCACCGCCAGACCTCACCCTCCCGGCCTCCCTCTCCCTGAAGGGAGAGGGAGGAGCGCGGGCACCGCGCAGACCTCACCCTCCCGGCCTCCCTCTCCCTGAAGGGAGAGGGAGGAGCGCGCGTGCTCCGCGCAGACCTCACCCTCCCGGCCTCCCTCTCCCTGAAGGGAGAGGGAGGAGCGCTGGCAGGGATCGGTCTCAGGGAGGACCCTCAGGTGCGATGGGGGGCAACGCGACGCCGACCGATAGGGGCGCGCATGAGCGACGACGCAAGCGCGAGGCCGACGCCGAGCGGTCGGCGGGCGGCGACCGATGCGCGCAAGGTGAGGCTGGCGAGAGGCCTACGCCGCCGTCCGACTCGCGCCGAGGTGTTTGGCGGCTC
>SXNL01000265.1 GCA_005777185.1 Myxococcales bacterium | reverse complement strand
TCCACGACGACGCGGAGCGGGCCGAACGGGATGCGAGGCGCACGACGATCCTCGCGCCCCGTGGCGTCCGCGTCGTTCGCCTCGAGAACGCACGACTGAACCGGGAGACCCTGCGAGAGGCGATTCTCCCGTTCACATGCCACCTCTCCCTTCAGGGAGAGGGGGACGGGGGGTGAGGTCTGCGCGGGCGCCCACCGCCTCCACGGAACCTCTTCGCGCGCGAAGCGCGACGGGTGGGGGCACCCTCGCTCGAACGAATGCCTTATCCGATCGGCATTGGGGCTAGGGGCACTCCGCGGCGCAGCTCGCCTGCCAGCACGCGGACAGCGCTTGCGCGAGCGCGACGCCGGAGGGGTTCTGCTCCGAGCAATCGGCCGTGCACGTCGCCTCGTCGCCGCCGTTCTCGCGGCACGCGAAGAGGCAGCTTTGATACAGGGTGCACTCGCCCTCGTCCGCGCAGGCGTCCCACGCGGGGCAGCACTTCGCGGCCGTGCACGTCTCGCACAGGGAGTTGGGCGGATCGAGCGCCACTTCGTGCGCGCACGCGGTCGCTCCTCCGTCCGCGCGTCCGCCTTCCTGCCCGCCCGCCGCGTCGGGCGGCTGCGCGTCGCTCGCCTGCCCCGCGTCCGGAGCAGCGCCATCGCCGGGCACGGGCACGCCGTCGGCCGAGCCACTGCCCCCGCAGGCTGCGATGGCGACGGCGACGAGGGTGAGGAAAGTCACCCGGGGGAGGTGGGCCATGGCGGAGAGGATAGTCCATGGCTCGAGCGCCCGCCAGGGCCGGGACCCGTGTTACAAGGTCCCATGGACACGGTCCTCTCCTTCATCGACCGCGAGCGCGCGCGCTTCGTGCGCGAGCTCACGGAGTGGGTGAAGATCCCCGCCATTTCCAGCGATCCCGCCCACGCGCCCGACCTCGTCCGCAACGCGGAGCACCTCCGCGCGGAGCTCCTCCGCCTGCGCGCCGACAAGGTCGAGATCTGGCCGACCGCGGGGCACCCCGCCGTGTTCGCGGAGTGGATGAAGGCGCCGGGCAAGCCCACGCTCCTCGTCTACGGGCACCACGACGTGCAGCCGGTCGAGCCGCTCGAGGAGTGGGTGTCGCCCCCGTTCGACCCTGCCATCCGCGAGGGCCGTATGTGGGGCCGCGGCGTGGTCGACGACAAGGGGCAGGTGTGGATCCACGTCAAGGCGATCGAGGCGTTCCTGGAGACCGTCGGGGCGCTGCCCATCAACCTCAAGCTCGTCGTCGAGGGCGAGGAGGAGATCGGATCGGTGAACCTCGAGGCGCTCATGACCGAGAAGGCGAAGGACCTCGCCGCCGACGTCGTGTGCGTGAGCGATACGGCCATGTTCGGGCGCGGGATCCCGTCCCTCTGCGTGGGGCTCCGGGGGCTCGTGTACATGGAGGTCATCGTGGAGGGGCCGAGGCAGGACCTGCACTCGGGCTCCTTCGGCGGCGGCGTCATGAACCCCGTCAACGCGCTCTGCAGGATGATCGCGCGCCTCCACGACGACGACGGCAGGGTCGCCGTCCCGGGCTTCTACGACTCCGTCGTGGCGCTCACCGAGGCCGAGCGCGCGGAGATCCGTGGCCTCCCGTTCGACGAGCCCGCCTGGCTCGCCTCCACCGGGTGCCCCGCGCTCCACGGCGAGACCGGATACTCCACGCTGGAGCGCGTGTGGAGCCGGCCCACGCTCGACTGCAACGGCATCGGCGGAGGCCACCAGGGAGAGGGCGCCAAGACGATCATCCCGGCGCGCGCCTCCGCCAAGCTGTCGTGCCGGCTCGTCCCGCACCAGGAGCCCGAGGAGATCGAGGCGAAGCTGTGCGCGTTCCTCACGAGCATCGCGCCGCCCGGCGTCGCCGTCCGCGTCGTCCGCCACCACGGCGGGCGCCCGTACCTCGCGCCGACGGACCACCCTGTGTTCGAGGTGGCGAAGCGCGCGTTCGCGAAGGCCTTCGGGCGGCCCACCGTGTTCATCCGGGAGGGCGGGTCGATCCCGTTCGTGCGCACGATCGCGGACGCGACGGGCAAGCCCTGTCTCCTCATGGGCTTCGGCCAGCCGGACGAGAACGCGCACGCGCCCAACGAGTGGCTCGACCTCGAGAACTTCCACCTCGGCGTGAAGAGCGCCGCCCACCTGTACGACGAGCTGTCCCGGTTGTGACGGCGTGAAAAGCGTGCTCTAACGGCGCCGTGGCGAAGGCGAAGAAGAAGACCAGGCGGAGCCGCGAGCGCTCCGAGCGCCGCTTCCTGGGCAGGTCGAACCAGAGCCCGGCGCTCGTGATGGCCGTCGGCGCGCTCGGATCGCTCGCGCTCGGCGCGGGCGTGTACGGCCAGATCTGGGGGCACTTCGAGCGGCCGGAGAACCAGACGGTGTCCCCGCTCACGGCGCTGTCGGCGGGTGGCGCCCTCCTCCTCGCCGTCGCGATCTGGCTCGGCACCACGGCGGAGCCTGCGATCCGCGTCGGCGATCCGGGCATCGCCGTCGAGCGCGGAGAGCTCCGGCGAATCCCCTGGTACCAGGTGTCCAGCATCACGTGGGAGTCCGGGAACGAGGCGCTCGTCGTGTCGGGCAAGGACGAGCAGGGTCAGGCTCTCACGGTCAAGCTCGGCATGAAGAGCCACCACGCGGCGGCCGCGCTCATCCTCGACGAGGCCGAGCGCCGCGCGTCGAAGGCGCTCGAGGTGTCGAGCGAGGTGCGCGCGCGCATCGGCGAGCCCGATCGGCACGCGGGGACGGCCATCGCGCTCGAGCCGCTCCAGGTCGTGGGCAAGCGCTGCGCGAAGTCGAACCGCGTGATCGCGTACGAGCCCGACGCCAGGGTGTGCCCGCAGTGCGAGCGCGTGTACCACAAGGCACACGTCCCGCGGCGCTGCAAGTGCGGCGCGTCGCTCGGTAACCTCCGCGTCGAGTCCGAGCAGGAGGAGAACGAAGCGGAAGAGGATGGGTGAGGCGCGGCCGCGGGCCGTCCTCGTCGGGGTGAAGCTGCCCTCCGGGAGCGCGAGAGGGCCCCTCGGCTCCGTCGAACACGAGGGCACGACGCCCGGGAGCCTCGTCGAGCTGGAGCGCCTCGTGGCGACGCTCGGTTACGACGTCGTCGCCACGGTGACGCAGGCGCGCGACAGCCTGGCGCCCGCCGCGGTGATAGGCGAGGGCAAGCTGAAGGAGCTCGCGGCCCTCACGGGCGGCACCGGCGACACGCGTCCGGTCCTGCCGAAGGCCAAGCGCAAGGTGGCGGACGAGACGAAGGAGAAGGCGGAGGCCGACGAGAGCGAGGCGGAGGGGGACCCGGGCGAGAAGGTCGCGCTCATCGCCGTGGACCACGACATCACGCCGAGCCAGGCGCGCAACCTCGAGCGCGCGTCGGGGGTGCGGGTCCTCGACCGCACGGGGGTCATCATCGAGATCTTCAGCCGCCACGCGCGGAGCCGCGAGGCGCGCCTCCAGGTCGAGATCGCGCAGCTCGCCTACACCGCGCCGCGCGTGCGCGAGTCGCCGAAGGGCAAGGAGCGGCAGCGCGGCCGCGGCGCAGGCGAGGCGGCGATCGAGCTGGACCGCCGCAAGATCCGCGACCGCATCGCGGAGCTGAAGGAGGAGCTCGCCGCCATCCAGAAGCTGGGCGACGCGCGCCGCGAGAACCGTCGCGAGGCGCGTCGCGTAGCCCTCGTGGGGTACACGAACGCGGGGAAGTCGTCCCTGATGCGCGCGCTCACCGCGAGCGACGTCACCGTGGAGGACAAGCTCTTCGCCACGCTCGACACGACCGTCCGCGCGCTCGTCCCCGCGGCGAGGCCGCGCGTCCTCGTGAGCGACACGGTGGGCTTCATCCGGAAGCTGCCGCACGATCTCGTGGCGAGCTTCCGCTCGACCCTCGACGAGGCGCTGTCGGCGTCGCTGCTGTTGTACATCGTGGACGCGGCGGATCCCGCGTGGGAGTCGCAGCTCGAGGTCACGCGCGGCGTGCTCGCCGACATCGGCGCGAAGGCGCCCGCGTTCGTCGTGATGAACAAGATCGACCGCCTCGACGCCGACGCCCTCGCGGCGCTCCGCAGACGGATGCCCGATGCGTGGTTCACCTCGGCGCGCTCCCGGGAGGACGTCCTTCGCGTCCGGGACGGCATCGTCGCCGCGTTCGAGGCCACGTTCGTATCCGCCGAGGTCGCCGTGCCCTACGCGAAGCAGGGCCTCGTGGCCGAGATCCACGAGCTCGGGCTGGTCGACGAGGAGCGCTACGAGGACGCGGGTGTCGTCGTCCGCTTTCGCACGGATCCCGAATCCCTGGCGCGCCTCCAGAAGAAGCTTCGATGACCCTTCGGGTGGGTGTACGTTCGCCCGCATGACCGAATTCTCGCCCGCGATCAGCGACTTTCTCGCCCTGGCCGACGACGCGCGCCGAATCGGACCGTACCGCTGCACGGTCCTCCTCGACAAGGCCGGCTCGGCGCCGGTCTTCCAAGCGGTCGAGGAGCACGCGGGGCTCAGCCTGCGCGAGGTCGCCGTCAAGGTCTTCGACATCGGCCGGTCGCGGATGTCCCGGGATGTCCAGTCGATGTGGCAGACGCGCGTCATCGACGAGGCGCGCTCCCTCTGCCGCGTGCAGCACCCCAACGTCATCCGCTTCCACACCCTGTGCACCGATCAGGAGCGCGGGCTGATGGGTCTCGTGATGGAGTTCGCCCGTGGGGTCAGCCTGGACAAGCAGCTCGAGGGGATCCCCGCGGGCGACGCGCGTCGGATCGCCCTCGTCGTCGACGTCGGGCTCGCCGTGGCCTCGGCCCTCGCGGCCGCGCACGAGGCGGGCATCGTGCACCGCAACGTGAAGCCGTCGAACGTCATGTTCACCGACGGCGCGTACAAGCTCATCAACTTCGGGATCGCGGCCAGCCAGCGGCCGTCCACCCTGGAGAGCCTCAAGCCGCGCGGCTCGCTCGATGTCGAGGAGCTCTCGCCCGAATCCATCGGCCGGAGGGCCTCGACGCTGGAGAAGCCCGGCGGCCAGGCCGACGCTCCCCTCACGGGCACCGTCGGGTACACCGATCCCGTGTGCCTGAAGACCACGTCCGCGCCGAACACCGCGAGCGATCTCTACTCGCTCGGCGCGACGCTGTACCAGTGCCTCGTCGGCGACGTGCCGGCCCTGGCCACGCCGAAGCACGCGAAGAAGCCCGGCGTCGACGCGGGCGTGCTCGTCGGCGACGCGCCCGCGGCCTCCATCGCGGACGTGGCTCCGTGGGTGCCCCCCGCCCTCGCGAAGCTGGTCGACGCGCTCGTGTCCACGAAGCGCGAGGGGCGCCCGCGCTCCGCCGACGCGGTCGCGCGCGCGATGGAGCGGATCCGGAGCGCCCTCGCCGGTCACGAGCGGGAGCTGCCGCCCGAGGACCGCGGCCCGTTTCCTGGCCTCGAGCGGTTCGAGGCCGCGGACCGCGACGTGTTCTTCGGCCGGGCGGCGGAGATCGCGGGCGTCCTCGAGCTCGCGCGCTCGCGCGGAGTGGTCGGCATCGTCGGGCTCTCCGGCAGCGGGAAGAGCAGCCTCCTCCGCGCGGGCGTGGTCCCCGCCGTCGAGGAGGGCGCGCTCGGGAGCTGGCCGAAGCAGTACCGCAGCGTGGTCGTCGATCCGGGCAGGGATCCGATGAAGACGATCGGCGCTGCGCTCGCGGAGCTCCTCGGCGTCCCGGTCGACGAGCACCCCGAGGCGATCGTGCAGCAGCTGGCGGCCAACGTCGACGAGAAGGGCAAGGGGATCCTCCTCGCGGTGGATCACCTCGAGGAGATCGTGACCCTCCACGACTCCGGCAACGAGGCCGGCCGCCTCGCCCTGCTCGAGCTCCTGTCGCGGCTCGCCGAGGCGCCCGCGGGGATCCGCGTCGTCGTGACGATCCGACGCGATCGGCTCGACGAGATCCTCGCGCTCGACGCCCCCTTCGCGCGTGCGCTGTCGCGCGGGGTGCAGCTCCTCGGCCCCCTGTCGAGCACGGGCTGGGAGGAGGTGGCCGATCTGGGGCTCGAGGCCTACGGCTACGCGTTCGAGGATGCGGAGCTCCGCCGGGAGACCGTGGCCGACCTTCGCGGCCACGAGTCGGCCATGCCACTGGTGGCGTTCGGGCTCTCGCGTCTCTGGGCGGAGCGCGACAAGAAGAAGAAGAGGATCACGAAGGCCAGCTTCAAGGCGCAGGGCGGCATGCGCGGCGCCCTCGAACAGCACGCGGACTTCACGGTGGATGAGCTGGGCGTGAAGCGCGACGTCCTCCGCGACCTGGTCCTCGCGATGACCACGCCGGAGGGGACGCGCCAGCACGTGAAGCTCGAGTCGTTGAAGGCGCGATTCGGCGAGGACGCGAGGAAGGCCGTGGTGGGTCTGACGAAGGCGCACCTGGTGGCGGAGGATCACGATGGAGTCACCCTCGTCCACGACTCTCTGCTCCGCGAGTGGGGGCTCGCGCGGCGGTGGATCGAGGAGGCGCGCGACGATCGCCTCCTCTCCGATCACCTGGAGCGGGACGCGGGCCGCTGGGCCGGCTCGCGGGACGTGGCCGAGCTGTGGCGCAAGGGCCGGCTCGCGGCCGCGCTCGACCTCCAGAAGCGGGGGACGGCCCGGTTCACGGACGACGCGCGCGCGTTCCTCGAGGCCAGCGTCCAGGACGAACGCAAGGGACAGATGGTCTTCTGGGGGGGCGTCGTCCTCATCGTGTCGCTCGTCGTGGGCGGCGCGCTGTGGAACGCCAAGCAGAGCGCGGAGCGGGCCGATCAGGCGCGAAAGGACGCCGACGCGCTGGCCGCTGCTCTCACGCAGGTGAAGGAGCTCAAGCGCCAGGTCGACGAGAACGCCGCCGAGGCGCACGCCAGCGCGACGCTCCTCCACCAGCTGCAGCAGAAGATCGAGAGCGAGCGAGCCGCGTTCGCCGCGCAGGTCACGGCCGCCATGAAGAAGGTCGACGACGCGACGAGCCTCGACACCGCGAAGCACGCGTCCGACGATCTCAAGGCGAACTCCGCGCCGACGCAGAACACGTCGATCGCGCTACCGGATCTCGGATCCGCCGGGCCGCGCGTCGGCGACACCCCCGGGCCCGGACCGGCGACCGCGGGCACCTTCGATCAGGCGGCCATCGAGCGGGTCGTCAACACGCAGAAGGCGAGCGTGAAGCGCATGTGCCTGGATCGCGGCAACAGCACGGCGTCCACCACGAAGGTGACGGCCACGCTCACGATCGCCCCGTCGGGTGCCGTGCAGGGCGTGACGACGGCCGGCGACGATCCGATGGTCGCGAAGTGCATAGAGAACAAGCTCCAGTCGTGGTCGTTTCCACCTCCCGGCGAGGAGAAGAAGGTGCAGATCCCGTTCGTGTTCGTGCGGCAGGGGTAGTACGCTGACGATCGTGCCGAAGGTCCGCGCGCTCCCCCTCGCGCTCGCCGCGTTCGTCGTCGCGGGCGCCGCCTCCGCTCACGATCACTGGCTCCTCCCCGCGAAGAGCTTCGTCCCGCCCGGCACGCCGATCGACGTGCACCACTACTTCGGCGAGCGCCTCTCTCCAGAGGGAGAGCACAAGCTCGAGAAGGCCAAGTTCGCGCGCATCACCCTCGTCGCCCCGAAGTGGGCGCGCGAGCTCCGCTTCGAGGGGAAGGAGGGGCAGAAGCCGCTCCTCACCGTCTCCGCGCCCGCGGGCGCCAACGTCGTCGTGGCCGATCGAACGCCGCACTACCTGACGCTCGAGCCCGACGTGTTCGAGGCCTACCTGTCCGAGGAGAAGCAGGACGAGGCGATGGCTCTCCGCGCCGCGAGGAACGAGCGCCGCAAGCCGGGTCGCGAGCGTTACACCCGCTTCCTGAAGACGCTGGTCGTCTGGGGCGACGACGCGGCCGCGAGCCGGCAGAACGCGTATGGCGTCGAGGCCGGGCAGAGGCTGGAGATCGTGCTCGAGACCGACCCGTTGAAGGCGAAGGTGGGGGACATCCTCACGATCCGTGTGATGTTCGAGGGCAAGCCGCTCCAGCGCGCGTTCGTGCAGTCGCTCGTGAAGGACGACCTGTCGGCCACGAGCTACGACGCGCGGACGAACGAGGAGGGGCGCGCGTCGTTCAAGATCGCGCGAAGCGGCGCGTGGATGGCGCGGCTGGTGCACGTCCGGCGGTGCGAGGGGTGCGGGGACGCGGACTGGGAGAGCTTCTGGGCTTCGTACGCGTTCCTGGTGCGGTGACCCTGAGGCATCCCCTCATTTTCCTCACGTCGAGCCCGAGCCCGAGCCCGAGCCCGACGAAGACGAGCCGAGCTTCAGCACCATCGCGGTGAGCATCGCCGTGATCCGCAAGAGGAGGGCTCGCACCGCCACCAAGCGTTGCGCATCGGCGAGCCCGAGCACGGCCAGAACGTCAAGGACGGCTGCGGTCTCGGTCGCCGAGCGGCGCGC
>SXNL01000264.1 GCA_005777185.1 Myxococcales bacterium | reverse complement strand
GGACGAAGCGGCTCCGCGCGAACGGGCTCTCGACGGGGCCCTGGCTTCGCCGGCGGCGGCGCGGCCGCGCGCGGCGACGGCGCGTAGGGGGGCTGCTGCGCGGCGACGGCGATGTGCGTGGCGGACTCGGCCTCCGGCGCGGGTGCGGGCAGGGCCGCCATCGGGTCCTTCTTCTGACCTGGAAACGCGAACTGTCGCGTGATCGCGAGCGCGTACACGAGCGAGCTCACGACCTCCGCGTCCGCCACCTGGCGCTGGCCCAGCTCGGGCAAGGTCACTCGCTCGGCGCGCAGCGTCGCGAGGATCGCCTCCTCGTCGGGGGCGAGGAGGAGCGCCGCGAGGTCGGCGCGCGGGTGGATCGCGAGCGCGTGCCGACCGATGCGGCTCAGTGTGGCGTGGACGCGCGCGCGGTCGTTCCAGGTCCGCACCGCCGCGAGGATGCCGTTCAGCGCGCCCTTGATGGGGACGTCGGCGCCGCCCCAGGACGCGAGCAGATCGTGATCTCGGTAATACGAGTACGTCGTCTCGGGAGGCAGGTTCGCGAGGTTGGCTATCCTCTCGAGGAGCTGCGTCTCCACGGCCCACACGAGCATCTGACGGCTGACGAGGTCGTTCCCGACGAGGTACTCGCCGAGGAGGACACCGAGCCTCCGCGCGCCGTCGACGTGCGCGTCGATGTCGGCGGGCTCGAGCGCGCCCGCGCTCGAGAGCACTTGCCCGAGCAATCCCTCGGAGGCCCCGTGCCTCGCCTTCGAGGGGATCCCCTCGATGAAGTTGAGGATGTGCTCGGCCCCCGACGCGGGCTCGTGGAACACCACGCTGCCGGTCAGACCATGGTCGAGCATGTAGACGAGCACGTGCGGCAGCGGCGTCGACGCCAGGTCGCCGCGAGCCGTGGGCTCGAGCGGCGGCGGCACGGCCTCCTCCTCCGGCAGCGCGTCGAGCGGCGACTGCATGACGGTGCGGTCGTCCTGAGCCGCCACGGACGGCCGCAGGCCATCGTTGATCATGTGGCCCATCGCCTCGGCCACGGCCGAGGGGCTCGAGCCGGGGCTCGGGAACTCCTCGTCCCCATCCTCGACGTCCACGACGTCCACGACGTCGTCGACGACGTCCTCCCACTCCTCCTTCAGTACCTCGCCGGAGGGCGTGAACGAAGGGTTCGACGGCGGGCCCTCGTTCGCGCTCCACCGCGGGCGCTCCGCGGGCTCGATGGCGCGCTGGGGCTCCGGTGCGGGCTGGGCGAACACGGCGGGGGCCCTCCCGGCCGGGTCCATACCCGTCTGTGGCGGCTGCGAGACATGGACGGGGACGTCGTCCTCGACGGGAGGCGGCGGCGACGAGTCGTACCCGCCTTGCGCGGGGCCTTCCCCGAGCGACTTCGACCACCCGTCGGTCGAGAGCACATGCGCGATCGTGCGGATCGGATCGTTCGGACCGCGCACGCCGAGGTCGATCTCCTGCTTCGACTGCACGACGCCGCCGCGAGCGTCCATCACGAGCCGGAGAACCGGCGGATCGCCCGCGCCGAGCCCGCTCGCGAGCACCTCTCCGACCTCGCCCGTCGAGAGCTGCACGACGGTGCCCTTCGGCACGAGCCCGAGGGCGGCCACGAGCAGCCGCAGGACGACCTTCTCCTCAGGCGTGGTGAGCTCGCGATCCAGCGTGGCCACGGCGTAGTCGGTGGTCGGCGTCGGAAGGCCGGGCTCGGGTGTGAGGAGGTCGTTGTAGCGGCGCGCCACGTGGATGGTCCGCGCGTGGATGGTGGAGAGCCGCTGCCCCCGGTACACCTGGCCGAGCCACTGCTGGCGGCGCAGCCACAGAGCCTCGAAGGCAATCACCGTCCGCGTGATGGTGGGCTCGTTCACGCGGCCGAGCGCGACCAGCACCGCCGAGGTACCCGCCGCGAGGCGATCCTCCTGGTCCTCCGACAGCGTGGAGACCGCCGCGCCGAAGTCCCCGCCCCCCGCCTGCGCGAGCGCGAGCGCGCGGGGCCGGCCGACGTCGTGCATCATCGCGGCCATCGCGATCTGCGCGAGCACCACCCGATCCTGCGTGATCTCACGGCTGATCGTGACCGCGAGGATCGCCGTGTTCACGGCGCGCCCGGCCTCGTCGTGGTTCGCGTTGCGCGCCTCCGTGACGCCGAGGAAGCTCGGGGTCGCGCCATCGGACAGGTCGACCAAGCTCTGCGCGACCCGCTTGATCCGGTGCGGCATGATGTAGCGACTCGCCGAGAGGTCCTCGAAGAAGCGGCGCATGATGACGACGGCAGAGGCGTACGTCCGGATGGTCTTCTGGTCCTGGTCGAGATCCTCGACCTCGAGCCCCCGGAGCCTCGCGGCGTCGGGAACCGCGCGGATCCGGATCCGCGGCGTGGGCGAGACGAACGCCCCGCGGTTCGAGTTCAGCGCCATGGAGATGCACTCCGCGAACGCCGCGATCTCCTCGCGGGTCACGTCGCGCGCGATCGTGAGCTCCGAGCCGCCGAGCCAGTCCATGATCTCGCCCAGCTCGTTGGCGTGCTCGTAGACCGCACGGGAGCCCTTGAGGAGCTGCCCCGCCACGAACACGGCGCGTTGCGCGAACAGGATGTTCACGTTCGTCCCCGCGCGCAGGCAATAATCGCCGATGATGTGGTGCGTCGCGTCGATCTGCTGGAGCAGGGCCTTGTTCGTCAGGTTGTGGAGCTGCGCCAGCTTCGCCAGGCGGTAGATCGAGATGAGCGCGCCGGCGCCGAGATCGCGCGCGTGCTCGCGCCGGACGTTCTCGCCAGCGTCGTTCGTGACGATGTCCAGGCGCATCGTCATACGGGGATCAGGCCTCCGAGCTCGACGCGCGACACGATCTTCTTGGCCGCGTTGGCGGACGCGGCCTTCGTCTCCTCCGACACACCCCACCGGGCCTGGGCGACCTCGGTGAGCGCCCCCGCCACACCCCGGGACTGAGAGAGGTCACCGAGCACCTCGGCGGCGATGGCGCGCGTGACCTCCTTCTCCTCGGACACGAGCATGCCGCCCTTCTTCACGATGTCGAGCACGATGGGCTCGCCGCGCTCGGGGGAGAGCACGACCAGCGCGCGCAGGAACTCGCGGCGCTCGTCCACGCCGTACTCGCTGAAGTTCTTCGCGCCGACGAACCGCCCGATCGCGGGCCACACCTGCCGGACGCCGTAGCGCGAGATGGCTCGTAGCGCCGCCATCCGGACCAGCGCGTTCGTGCTCTCCAGCATCGACGCGAGCTCCTGCTGCGCCTGCTCGGGCGTGGACGAGCGGAGGACGCGCGCCTCGACGCGCACGTTCACGTCCTCGCTCTTGGTCAGCCCCTCGAGAACCTGGCGCGCGATCGGCGTCTGCATGCGCCCGAGGAGGATGACCAGCGCGGAGGCGATCTCGGGATCCGCGCCCGCCGCAGCCTGACCGAGCTCGACCTCGCGGCCCTGCGCGCAACGCTCGATGTAGTGGAACAGCGTCGGGAGCATGTGGGCGGGCTGCCCCTCGCGGATGCCCGCGAGCACGGTCGGAAGCTCCGTGTTCGGCAGCGACGAAAGGATCGCGTGCAGCGCCTCGACCGAGATTCCGTCCTCCCGGGCGCTGCGCAAGATGATCTCGAGGGTCTCGCCCCCGAACATCGCATTCGTGAGCGCGAGGACGAGCTTGGCCCGGTTCTCGGGGTTCGACAGGCGCGCGTGCAGTCGCTCGGCGATCGCCTGCTGGAGGTTGAGGGCCACCTCGATGCGCCCCGCCACGGCCATGTCCGAGGCCGACTTCCGCAGCGAGGCGAGGACCAGCTGCGCGTCGCGGTTCGCCGCCGCGTCGAGGAGGCCCTCGATGAGAGCGTCGACGAAGCGCTCGCTCCACTGATCGCGGGTCATCACGAACTCGGCCGCGACGTTCGTCTTGGACGTGGGGTCCAGCGTGAACGGGGACGGCCCGCGCGTCGCCCCGCGCGCGCGCTCGTCGGTCGACACGGCCATGGCACGGGCCTCGAGCCGGCTGATCTGGTTCCTGGCAGCCGTCTCGGCCTCGGCCTCGATGGCGTCGGACTCGCCGTAGAACGCCTCGCGCTCCGTCGCGTCTCCCTCGGCGAACGCGTCCACCGTCTCGTACTGGACGTGAGGCATCGCGCGCTCCCAGAACGCGGACGCGAGATCGTCCTCCGGCGGGAGATCGCGCCCGGGGTCGATCATGAACAGGACGAGGACCTCGCGGAACTCCTCGATCGTGAGGCCGACGTTGAGGTGGAACGTACGCATGCCGCACGCGAAGAGGTTGTACGGGATCGCGTCGTACGGCGGCGAGGGCTCCCACACGACGTGGCCCATCACCATGAACGAGTAGGGCCGGACCACGAACTCGAGGAGGTTGGGCCGTGCCTTGAGGGCCTCGATGAAGGCCTCGTACGCCGTGCGCAGCGTGCGCTCGGTCGCCGGGTGTGCCCAGCCGAGCTGCCGCACGCTGGGGAGGACTCGGTCGATCTGCTTCATCAGATCGCGCACGCCCTGGACGCGCGGATCGTTCTCGGCGATGGCCGCTCCGGTCGAGCCGAACTCGGGCACGCTCGGCTGCCGGGGGCGTGCCTGCGGCGCATGCCCCGGTGTGGAGGCAGGCGTGTGTTGCGGCTGCGGGGTGTGTTGCGGCTGCGGGGTGTGTTGCGGCTGCGGGGTGTGCTGCGGGACGTGGGCGGGGTGGGACGAGAACCCCGGTTGGGGCTGGGGCGTGTGCTGAGGGGCGTGCTGGGCGTGTGTCGCGTGATGCGGCGGAGGGGCGGGGACAGGCGGCGCGTGCACCGCCGCGGGGGGCTGCGGGGGGGGCGCGGCCGGCGGTTGCGCCGAGACCCTGGGCGCCGCCGCCGCCGATTCTGCCAGCGCTTTAAATTGGTACCCCGGAGACAGCGTGGTAGACGCTGTCGGCGCCGATATCTATTTGGCCAACGGCAACTTTAGCCCGTCGACGCTCATGTTCTACAATC
>SXNL01000263.1 GCA_005777185.1 Myxococcales bacterium | reverse complement strand
CCTCGACGGCGACGGTGGCGGTGCTCCCCGAGGCGGAGGAGGTCGACGTGCAGATCGACGACAAGGACCTCGAGATCTCGATCGCCGCCTCGGGCGGCCCGGGCGGGCAGGGCGTCAACACCACGAACAGCGCGGTGCAGATCCAGCACAAGCCTACAGGCCTCATCGTGAAGTGCCAGGACGAGCGCTCGCAGCTCAAGAACAAGGCGAAGGCCATGAAGGTCCTCCGGAGCCGCCTGCTCGACCTCGAGCGGGAGCGGCAGGACGCGGCCGTGAGCGCGGAGCGCCGCAGCATGGTGTCCACGGGCGAGCGCAGCCAGAAGATCCGCACGTACAACTTTCCCCAGAACCGCGTGTCGGATCACCGCATCAAGCTGACCCTGAACAAGCTGGACCGCATCCTCGAGGGTGACCTGAGCGAGCTCATCACCGCCCTCCGCACGAACCGCCAGGCCGCGCTCCTCGACGCCGAGTCTGGCGGCGCGCGTGAGCGTGGCGATCGCGCCGCGGCGGATGACGGCGGATGATCGCGCGGGAGGCCCCGCGCGAGGATCTCGACATCGCGGCCCTGACCGTCGCGATGATCGTGGCGCCCGGCGTGTATGCGCGCAACCGGATGTTCGCGTTCTTCGCCGCTCCCGTGGCGGCCCGGGCGCGGACCCGGGCGCGACTCGTGAGGTCGCTGGTCCTAGAGCTCGGACGGGCGAGGGCCCGCGTCGCGGACGTCGAGCTCGAAGCGCTCGACGACGCCATCACGCTACGGTTCGCGATCCCGCGCATGGCGTTCTCGCGGACCCTCGTCCTCACGCGGGAGGAGCTCGCCGCGCTCAGGTTCGTCCTCTCGCGGGGCGAGCCGGTGGACGTCCCACATCCGGCGCTCGTCGCGTCGGAGGCCGATCGCGCGGTCGTCGAGGCGGTGCTGAAGAAGCTCGCTTGACGCGGCGGCCGGCGTCCCGCACCATCCGACGCTGACCCCATAAACCGTACGCTCGGGAGGTCTCATGACACGCACGCTGTCGCTCGTGGCTCTCGCCCTCGCGCCGCTCGCCCTGCTCGGTTGCGGGGAGCCGGAAGGTCCCGCCACGAGCGGCGCCGGCGCGGCTCCGCCGGGCCCGACGACCGTCCAGCAGACCACGGTCGACGAGGGGCCCGCCGACACGCCGTCCCGGAGGCCCCCGTCGAGCCGCAGCCTGGCCGGCACAGTGTGCACGGCGCTCCCCCCGGCGTTCGCCGATCACTCGGTGAACGGCGCGAGCGCGAAGCCGATCCAGGACGACGCGAGCGTCGTCTGCGCGATGCGACTCGAGACGAGCCCGGGGGCGCGTCCGCCGGGCGCGTTCAACGGATCCGGGACCGGCAGCAAGTCCATCGCGGGCGTGGGCCTCCACGACAGGAAGAAGCTCTCGACCCTGTCGACGATCACGTTCGATGCGAAGCGCGCGACGGGAAAGCAGATGCTCTACGTCAACCTGGTCGTCGATCTCGCCTGCGACGGCGTGTCGAGGAAGATCCTGGTCGTCGATCCGTCGGATCTCGGCGCGCCCGAGCCCGTCGCGGACGGCTACGCGCGCTACACGGTGGCCGCGAGCGGCGCCCAGTGGCGCGTGGTCGGCGGGATCACCGAGGTGCTCCCCCCGCACGTCGGCGCGGATCCCGCGCGGAACCTGGACACGTTCCTCGAGACCTACCCCGAAGCGTGCCTCGCGAACGCGGCCACCGGCGACAACGGCATGCCAGCCGGGGTCGTGACGAGCGGGATCCTCCTCGTGGTGGGCGACTCGAACACGACGACCGCCGAGGGATGGTTCGTGCGTCGCGTCACCGTCGGGGACGACGTTTACGCGATGTAGTCTACAGCGAGCCCCGGAGCGCGATCGACGGGCTGTGGAAGAAGTCCAGGGCGCCGATGTCGCTCTCCGTCGCGGGTCCGGCCTGCGAGTCCGTGTGCTGGAACTTCGTCCAGATCATGTCCACGCGGTAATACGCTCGCAGCTCCATCCGGACGCGCCACCCGCGCGGGAAGAGCCGCCATCGCAGGCCGAGGCCGGCCGACGGCATGACGCCCCACGCGGCCTCCCGGACGACGTCGCGGTTCGCCCCCGTGTCCGGCAACGACGGATCGCGTAGGAAGTAGTACGACATCGGCCCGGCCCCGCCGGCGATCCCGAGATCGAGGTAAGGCGACCAGCGCGGCCCGTCGCCCACGCCGAACCTGGCCTGCACGCTCGCCATGTAGAAGCGCGACGTTATCGGCTGCGGGGGGCTCTCGCGGCTGAACGCGAACAGGTTCGGCTCCGTGTTCTTCACCTCGTACACGATGCGCGGGAGCGTGTAGCCCGTGTACCGCCCGCCGATGACGAGCTCCTCCATGTACGCCCGGGCCGAGTCCTCGCCCATCAGCCACAGGACGTCGTAGCCGACGTCCACCTGGGTGTACTTCAGCCGGAGCGGCGCCGTGGCGACGGCCGTGTTGACGTCGAGCGCCCTCACCTGACGGAGCTCGCCGGCCGTGAAGTTCGCCACCTTGACGCTCGATCGCACGCCGAGGAGGCCGAGGCCCGCGTCGATCACGTCGCTCGCGACGCCGTCGATGCCGAGCTGGCTGGTGAGCGAGTTGGACTCCACCGAGCCGCCGCTCTTCCACACGCGGTCGGTCGAGTATCCGAAGCCGAGGTTCGCCGCGCCGGGCATGCGGATCCAGTCGAGGACGATGTCGAGGCGCGCACCGGCGAGGATGATGGGCTGGATGCGGTAGTCGAGCTTGAACTGGCGGCCTCGGTAGTCGTATCGGAGGTCGCCGTTCGAGGTGCGGTCGCTCGTGCCCACGGCGGAGTACACGAACGCGTCGGCGCTGCCGCGGAGGTCGATGCGGAACGAGTCGAGGGTGATGCCCACGATCTGGTCGACCACGCTCTCCCGGAGCGCGAAGCCCGGGCTCTTCTCGACCGACGTGTTGAACGCCTTCGCCAGCTGCGACGTCATCGCGTCGAGGAGGGCGGCCTGCTTCGTGAAGGACTGCTTGATGCCCGAGACATAGTTCGGCATCTGCCAGATCTGGCGGACGATCTTGAGGTGCGTCTTGTACGTGAGGTCGCGCGGCGCCGTCGGGAGGGAACGCACCGCCTGGATGACGATGATGGGGATGAGCGCGAGCGCCTCGAGTTCGATGCGGAAGGCCACGGAGAGCGCGTGGAACGTGTCGCGCGCGATGGTCTCCTTCTCGCCTTGCACGAGCCCCGCGTCGGACATGAGGTTCTGCGAGTCCCGGCTCACGTCGTCGGCCGTCCGGAGGGCCTCGCCGTTCGCGGCGGCCGTCCTGCTCCTGGCCGCGGCGATCTCGCCCGCGCGGGCCTTCTGCTGCTCGGCGTTCAGAGACGAGATCTCCTTGGTGACGCGGGCCTCGTCCTCGATGGCCTCCGCGAGCTTGTTCGTCGCCTCGCGGTGCGCGACCCAGTGGGCCTTGATCTGCGCGGTGCGCGGGTTGAGCGCGCCCAGGGCGTCGAGGAGGGAAGGGTACTTCGCCTTGTCCGGCGTGGGCCCGTACTCCGAGAGGGCCTTCTCGATGTGCTGGCGGTAGCACTTGAGGATCGGCACCTCCACGTCGTCGAGGGCCTTGTAGGGGTACCTGTCCCGCAGCTCGGCCTTGATCTCCCGGAACTCGGGGTCGGTCATCGCGAGGCGGCGCGGCCACGGATCGCCGGGCGTGTAGCTCGTGCCGACGAGGATGCGGTCGACGAGCTGGAGCGTCACGGCGAGGTCCTCAACGCGGTCGATCTGCACCTTGATGTTGGGCTCTTCGTGGGCGTACGCGCGGTATGCGCGGACGTTCTGCGTGACGCCGCCGCAGGCCGTCAGTGCGAGCACGAGCAGCGCGAGCGCGAGCAGGTGGAGGCGGCGGCCGAGGGGCATCGACGGGTTCAGCGTAGCCTGGTTTGGACGCTCCGCGGCCGTTTCGATTCAGCGTGCCGGCTCTAGCCCCAATGCCGTTCGGTTAGTCGCGATCCAGCGCAAGAGAAGGGGTGCCCCCAATCGCCGCGCTGCGCGCGTCGGTCTCCCCCAAATCGCGCGCTACGCGCGCTCAAGAGCTGTCCAACAATTGCCCGGGGCTGCCCTTCGTTGACGTTGACGTGAGCGTTGACGGCGACGGCGACGGCGACGGCGACGGACTGG
>SXNL01000262.1 GCA_005777185.1 Myxococcales bacterium | reverse complement strand
GCATTTCGACCGCCGCGCTCTCCCAGCTGAGCTATTGCCCCGGTCTCGGGTCCGGCGTTTCTTACGTACGGCGCGGAGGAAGTCAAGGGCGGTGTCGTCGGCGCCAGTTCGAGCGCGAAATGGGGTAGCCTCTCCCGGGGCGGATGCAGCACTGGATCCTCACCGCGACCGTCGTGCTCGGTGTGGCCAACGTCGTCGTGCTGTCCGTCGTCCTGCTCCTGCAGAAGCGCTCGCCGGCCGCGACGCTCGCCTGGCTCTTCGCGCTCGCCTTCCTGCCGGGGCTGGGGGTCATCATCTTCCTGTTCGTCGGCCCGCGCCGCCTCGAGCGCAGCCGCCTCAAGCGCCTCCGCGCCCGCCAGGCGGTGGCCCGACCGGCGTACGAGATCGAAGAGCGCGTGATGAAGGAGGCGATGTCACGCGAGCTGTCCCGGCAGATCGTGCAGATCGGCCACCGCACGAACCAGAGCCCCGTCTCCGTCGCCGAGGAGGTGACGCTCCTCGAGGATGGCGAGGAGACGTTCGGGGCGATCCTCGCGGCGATCGCCGCGGCGAAGAACCACGTCCACGTCGAGTACTACATCTACGAGCCCGACCGCACGGGCACGGCCCTCCGCGACGCGCTGATCGAGCGCGCGAAGGCCGGGGTCGAGGTGCGGCTCCTCGTGGACGCGGTGGGCTCCGCGAACCTCGACCGTCGCTTCCTCGCGCCCCTACGCGAGGCGGGCGGCGAGGCCTTCTTCTTCAACAAGGTGCGGCGGCTCCGCAAGTCGCGCTTCGTGAACTTCCGCAACCACCGCAAGATCGTGGTGTGCGACGGCCGCGTCGGCTTCACCGGCGGCCTGAACGTGCACGACGAGGACAACACCGCCTACCGCGTCGACGGCTGGCGTGACACGCACCTCCGCATGAAGGGGCCCTGCGTGACGTGGCTGCAGCTCGTCTTCCTGGAGGACTGGCACTACACGCGCGGCTCGGTGCCCCAGGGTCAACGCTACCTGCCCCTGGACGGCCCCGGCGCGGCCGGCGAGCTCGTGCAGATCCTCGACTCGGGACCCGACAGCGACGTCGAGACGATCAAGACGGCCTATTTCGCTGCGATCAACGCGGCCAAGCGCAAGGTCTGGATCACGACCGCGTACTTCGTCCCCGACGAGTCGATCCTGCTCGCGCTCAAGGCCGCCGCCCACCGCGGCGTCGACGTCCGGATCCTCGTGCCCAGCGTGAGCGACTCCGCGATCGTGATGGCGGCCGGGCGCTCGTACTACGACGAGCTGCTCCACACCGGCGTGCGGATCTACGAGTACCAGCGCCGGATGCTGCACGCGAAGACGATGGTCGTGGACGACTGGTTCGCCGCCGTCGGCACGGCGAACATGGATAACCGGAGCTTCCGGCTCAACTTCGAGGTCACGGCGCTCGTCTACGGGGCGCGGCTCAGCGAGGAGCTGTCAGCCATGTTCAAGCGCGACAGGAAGAACGCCGTCGAGATCTCGAAGTCGCACGGCACGAAGCTGCCGGTCTCCGAGAAGCTGCTCCAGGGCGTGGCGCGCCTCCTGTCGCCGTTGCTGTAGGGGTCTCAGTCGTGGCCCCGGAAGTACTCCGCCCGCGGCGCCTCTCCCTTGCGAAACGTGACCCTCACGTTGTCGCAGCCCCCTGGCCTGCCGTCGGCGTCGCGACCGATCTTCGCCTTGCTCGAGGCGCAGGCCGCGTCGTCGACGTCCGTCCGGAAGACCGGACCGCGTGAGCGGAGCAGCTCGACGACCTCCGGGTCCGGGAGCGTGTGGCTCGCGTAGGGGTGGGGCCCGCCCGACACGAGCGTCAGCTTCGGCGCCACGACATCCAGGAACGCACTGCGGGTCGACGTCCGGCTCCCGTGGTGCGCGGCCACGAGCACGTCGCTCGCGAGCTCCTTTGCGTGGCGAAGGACGAGCTTCCCCTCGACCGACGACGGGGCGGGCGCCACGTCTGCCGCGTCGCGCTTGCCAGCTTCCGCGTCCCCCGGGAGGAGCACGCTCCGCTCGCCGAGCTCGAGGCGCACGACGAGGCTGTTCTCGTTGAGGTTCTCGCGGCGCTCGCCGTCCACGTGGAGGAAGCGCATCGTGGCGCCGTCCCCCAGGCGCACGACGGCACCCTCCGCGATCGGCGCGGCGTAGGTGAGATCCACCTCCTTGGGCACCCGGCACGACGAGCGTGGGAAGCTCACGCGCTGCGGCCCCGCCATGTGCGCCGCGGTGTGGTAGGCGATTCGCGGGTGGCTCGCGATGGCGTGGACGAAACGCTGGTAAGCGCACACCTTCGCGAGCACCCCGGGCTCCCACACCGCGCCGACCTCCCAGCGATCGATCACGTCGGGGAGGAACTCCACGTGATCCCGGTGTGCGTGCGACAGGACCACGTGATCGATCCGGCGCAGGTCCGGCCGCGCCGCCGCCAGGTACGAGACGAGCCTGTTCGCCCGCTCGTCGGCGAGGTCGTCGTTGCTCCCCCCGTCGTAGATCAGGGTGAAATCCGGCCCCTCCACGACGATCGCGAGGCCCGTCCCGACGTCCACCATGTGGAGGACCCACGTGCCGGGCGTGCCCGGCGCGACCGGCGCGCCTCCGCCGTCGTGACCGCCCACGACCGCGAGCGGCGCCGCTCCGGCGTCTGGCGCTCCGGTCGTGTCGGCCCGCCCCGATCCTGGGAGCGTGACCTCGGCGGAGCGGAGCGCGCGTGGCGTGTGGCGACGCTCGGCGACGTGCCCATCCCCATCGCGCCGGGAGCACCCGACGGCCACGACGAGCGCGAGCACGCCGGAGACGAGTCGACATGCAGCGCCCACCTTCACGACACGCAGCATACCCTCTCGGGGTATCCTCGACCCACGATGGCGCCAACGCGGCCGCCCACGTCGACGTGGCAGCTCTCCCTCGGGCCTCCCAGCGGGGCCCCGCCCGGGCCCGTGGAGATCGGAGCCTTCGGCACGTTCGGCGACCCAGCGGTCGAGCGCGCGTTCGAGCAGGATCACTTCGCGCTCTCCGTGCGCCGCTCCACGCGCGTCAGCGTGCCGCTCTCGATCGCCGCGTTCCTGGCGTTCGGGATCCACGACCTCCTCGTCATCCCCGCGGCCCACCGCGCCGCGTGGCTCGTACGCTACGGCTTCTTCGGCCCGATCGGCCTCCTGGTCGTCGCGTTCGTCCTCACGAACCGCCGGTGGGAGCGCCACCAGCCCGCCATGCTCGTCCTCGGCCTGAGCATCAACACGGCCGTCGTCTGGATCGCCACGCTGTCGGATCTCGGGGGCTACCTCGTGTACACCTCCCAGGCGATCGTCTTCCTGACGCTCGGGCCGCTCATCGCCCGCCTGAACGTGAGGACGCAGGCCCTCTACACGGCGCTGTCCGTGCTCGTCTACCTCGCCTTCGACCTCGCCGCGGGGCACGCGCCGCACACGGTGCGATTCTCCATCATCGTCACGCTGCTCACGCTCGGCGTCATCGGGACGCTCACCGCGCGCCAGGTGGGGGTGCAGGCGCGGACGGCGTACCTCCAGCGTCAGGTCATCAAGGCCCAGATGGAGGCCATCGAGGCCGAGCGATCACGGAGCGAACGCCTCCTCTTGAACGTGCTCCCGCGCCCGATCGCCAGCCGCCTCCGGCGTGACCCCGGAGCCACGATCGCGGAGGCCTTCGACGACGCGACCGTCCTCTTCAGCGACATCGTCGGGTTCACGGAGCTCTCCGCGCGCCTGACCCCGGAGGAGCTGGTCCGCCGCCTCGACGAGGTCTTCTCGCGGTTCGACGACATCGCCGACGACCTCGGGCTCGAGAAGATCAAGACCATCGGTGACGCCTACATGGTCGCGGGTGGGATCCCCGCGCGCCGGGATGGCCACGCCGCGGCCGTGTGCGAGATGGCGCTCCGCATGCGGGACGCCGTGACGGAGATGGCGGCGAGGGACCACGAGCCGATCGACGTGCGCATCGGCGTTCACTCCGGACCCGTCGTCGCCGGCGTCATCGGCAAGCGCAAGTTCATCTACGACGTGTGGGGCGACACCGTGAACACGGCGAGCCGCATGGAGTCCCACGGGATCCCGGGGGCCGTGCAGGTGAGCGAGCGCGTCTTCGAGGCGACGCGCCACGTCTTTGCGTACGAGCCGCGCGGGGCGATCGCGGTCAAGGGAAAGGGGGAGATGAAGACGTACGTCCTCACGGGCCGCGTGCCGGACGCGATCGCGCCCGCGTCCGCCCTGGCGACGGCGCCCGTGCCCGCCCTGCTCGACGAGGCGGTCCCCACCGTCGACGTCGCGGAGCCCGCGATCGATCGCGTCTTTGGCACGTTCGTCGACCCCGATCTGGAGCGCGAGCACCAGCGGGACAGCTTCGCCCTCGGCGTGCGGTCCTTCACCCGCTTCGGTGTCACGCTCGCGGTCGTCGCGTTCCTCTCGTACGGGATCCACGACCGGTGGGTCGTCCCCGAGGTCCACGAGGCGGCCTGGGTGATCCGCTACGGGTTCTTCGCGCCGATCGGCCTCCTCATGGTGGCCTTCGCCTTCGTGAACGACCGGGTCGAGCGGCACCAGCCTGCGATGCTGATCTTCGGCATGGCCGTGAACGTCGCCGTCCTGTGGATCGGCGCGATCTCACCGCCGGTGGGCTTCTACATCTACACCTCGTTCGCGATCATCTTCCTCACGCTCGGGCCCCTCATCGCGCGGATGAGCGTGCGCACGCAGATCGCCTACACGCTGCTCACCACCGCGGCCTACCTCGCCCTGGACGTCGGGCTGGCGCACGCCGCGGTCACCGCGCGCGTGTCGCACGTGCTCGACCTCCTCACCCTCGGCGCGATCGGCGCCCTGGCGGCGCGGCAGAACGAGATCCACGCGCGATCCGCGTTCCACAAGCGGCGTGTCATCCGCGCCCAGATCGCGGCGCTCGACGCCGAGCGCGCCCGCAGCGAGTCGCTCCTCCTCAACGTCCTCCCGCGCCCGATCGCGGAGCGCCTGAAGGACGCACCCGACGTCACGATCGCCGACCTCCACCCGGCGACCACGGTCCTCTTCAGCGACATCGTCGGGTTCACCGAGCTCTCCCAGCGCCTCGCGCCCGACGAGCTCGTGAAGAGGCTCGACGAGGTGTTCTCGGGCTTCGACGAGATCGCGGACGGGTTCGGCCTGGAGAAGATCAAGACGATAGGCGACGCGTACATGGTCGCCGGCGGCGTCCCCGAGGCGCGCGAAGATCACGCGGAGGCCATGTGCGAGATGGCGCTCCGCATGCGCGACCTGGTGCGCGATCTCGCGGCCCGGAGCGAGGCGCCCATCTCCGTCCGGATCGGCATCCACACCGGGCCCGTCGTCGGGGGCGTCATCGGGAAGAAGAAGTTCATCTACGACGTGTGGGGCGACACCGTGAACATCGCGAGCCGGATGGAGTCGCACGGCCTCCCGGGAGCCATCCAGGTCAGCGAGACCACGTACGACGCCGTGAAGGCGCGCTTCACGCTCGAGCCGCGAGGCCCGATACAGGTGAAGGGGAAGGGGGAGATGCACGCGTACCTCCTCGTGGGCCGGCAGGGCGAGGGCGGCTGATCACGGCCCGCCGCACCCGGCGCCCGGGTTCCGCTCGAGCCAGGCCGCCATCCCGTCCGACATCGCGCACAGCATCCGGTCGGCCATCCGCTCGTGGCCCGGCTTCGTGAGGTGGATGTGGTCGCCCCACGCCAGACCCTTCTTCACGAACGCGCGGATCGATCCGGCGCCCCCCATCGCGGCGTGGAAGTCCCAGAAGGCCACGCCGTTCTCGGCCGCGACCCTCCCGAGGAGCGGCGCCATCGCGTTTGCGTGCCCGTCCCGCTCCGTGCCCTCCTCGAACGTGTCCGGCGGCGAGAGGATCAGGATCGCCACCCCCGGCAGCGCCGCGCGGAGCTCGCCGATCACGACCTTCGTCTCGGCGGCGAGCTCTGCCTTCGTCCCGAGCATGTTCGTGCCGAGGTGGAGGATCACCAGATCGTGGGCCCGCCGCGCGAGCTGCGCCCGCCGCGTGTCGGGCTGGACCGTCGCCATCTGCTGCATGTTCAGCGCGCCGGTCCCGAGGGCGTCGACGACGACGGACGGATCGCCTCGCTCGATCGCCACGCCGTACAGGCGCACCATGCCGTGCCCGAGGATCCGCACGCGGAGCTCGTGCTTGCCGTCCGGCGCGTCCACGCGCTCGAAGCCCGCCTCGACGCGCGGCGCGCGGGTGTCGACCTCCCGGACGACCCTCCCGTCGAGCTGGAGCTCGAAGCGCCCGCCGGTGGGGCGTTTCATGTAAAATACATCGAAATGTTCGGCGCGCCAGCCGATGGGCGACCGGGCGTCGCTCGGCGTGGTCGAGACGAACGCGAGGGCGCCCGGGCTCGGGCTCTCCGCGGCGATGTTGGCGAAGCCGTAGTGGCCATCCTCGACGCGCGCCGTGGAGGTCGCGATCTGACGGAAGGCGCGCCACGTCCCGTCGTGTGCGACGTCGCTGTGGACGTACCACCGCCACGGTTTCGCGAGCGCGACGAACCCGTGCCCCGCATCCCCGAAACGCCCCTGGAGCTGGCGACGAAGCCGGCCCGTCGTCTCGTCGGTGGTGAGGTTGCTGTCGCCGTACATGGCGATCCGGACGTGATGGTCCGCGCGTCCTCGCGCGAGCTCTGCCAGCCGCTCGTAATACGGCGCGAGGGCATCCCCCGGATCGACGAGCGCGGGGATCGGCGCGTCGATCGGATCCGGCGCGCACCGGAACACCACCCTCGAGCGATCGAGCGGCGGACAGCCCGCGCCGCGCGTGATCACCGCGAGGGACACCTCGTCGGGCGCCGGCGCGATGCTCCGCCCCTCCGAGCAGCCGGGCACGAGCGCGAGGGCCGCGACCGACAGGCCACCCCGGACGGCGCGACGACAGGAGCCCACGATCCCAGCGTACACCGGCGGGCGCCACGCGCCACGGGGCCTGAGAAATCACGCCGCGTGACGCGCCTCGCCCGCCACCCTCACCTCTCCCCGCGCACGAACGACGCGAACGTCGCGACCTCGGCCTTCGACCCGATCACGAGCGGCACACGCTGGTGCAGCGAGGTCGGCTTCATGTCGAGGATACGGGACGTGCCGTCCGTGGCGGCGCCGCCCGCCTGCTCGAGGAGGTACGAGATCGGGTTCGCCTCGTAGAGGAGGCGGAGCTTGCCGGTCATCGACTTGCTGTCCGCCGGGTACGCGAAGATCCCGCCCTTGAGCAGCGTCCGGTGCGCGTCGGCGACGAGCGAGCCCACGTACCTGTGCGTGTACGGCCGTCCTTCGGCCTTGTCCTCCGACTTGATCCACGCGTTCCACCGCTGGACGGCGGGCGACCATCGCGCGTGGTTGCCCTCGTTGCACGAGTACATCTTGCCGTGGTCGGGGACGCGGATGTCCGGCATGGAGAGGAAGAACTCGCCCACGTTGGGATCAAGCGTGAAGCCGTGCACGCCGTGCCCCGTCGAGAGCACGAAGACGGTGGCCGGGCCGTAGACGACGTACCCCGCGCAGACGATCTCGCGACCCGGCCGGAGGGCATCGGCGAGCGAGCCCGCGTCCCCCGGGTCGGCGCGACGGAGGACGGCGAAGATGGTGCCGATGTCGATGTTGCAGTCGATGTTGCTCGATCCATCGAGCGGATCGAACAGCACGACGTACTTCCCGGGGTGGTCGTGGAACACCGCCTCGTCGAGCTCCTCCGAGCCGATGACGCCGCAGTGGCCGCTCCGCTGGAGGACGTTGAGGAGGACGTCGTTGGCGAAGGCGTCGAGCTTCTGCACCTCCTCGCCCTGCACGTTCGTCTCGCCCGTGTAGCCGAGGAGCTTCGCGAGACCGGCGGCGCGCACCTTCGAGTTGAAGACGCGGATCGCGAGGGAGAGATGGTTGATGAGCGACGTGAACTCGCCGGTCGCGTTGGGTGCGGCGTGCATGCCCATGAGGACATGCTCGCGCAGGGTCGTGCCGACGACCGTCGACGCGGCGATCTTCATGTTCGGGAGGCTGTCGGGGCTCATGCCCGACTTGTGACCCGGCGCGGCGCGCGCGGCAAGGGACAGTGACGTCACTCTAACCTGAGTGACGTTTGGGAGGCCCGGATCTGCGCGGCGTTTGTTATGTTGCTCTCGACGATGCAGAAGCTCATCCCGTCGCACCAGGGCCGTCCGTCGGACGATCCGATCTTCGCGCTCTCGAAGGAGGCGGCGGAGCGCCGCGCGCGCGGCGAGAGCGTCGTCAACGCCACGATGGGCGCCCTGCTCGACGACGAGGGTAAGCTCGCGATCCTGCCCACGGCCGCGCGCGCGATCCGCGAGGTCGGCGAGGAGGACTGGGCCGCGTACGCGCCCATCTCCGGGCACCCACAGTTCCTGCGCGCGGTCCTCGACGACCTCCTCGGGGGCGAGCCCGACCTGCGCGCGGCCGCCATCGCGGTCGCGACGCCCGGCGGGACGGGCGCCCTCCGTCACGCGATCGCGAACCACCTCGAACCCGGGCAGGCCCTGCTCACGACGAGCTTCTACTGGGGCCCGTACCAGACGCTCGCCGACGAGGCCGATCGCAGGGTGGAGACGTTCGCGATGTTCGCTCCCCAGGACGCGAGCGGGCCGGGCGGCGCCCTCGCGCGGCCCGGGGACTCCACGCTGGATCTGGGCGCGCTCGACGCCGCCCTCGCCCGGCAGGTCGCGGCGCAGGGCCGCGTGCTCCTGTTCCTGAACGATCCTTGCCACAACCCCACCGGCTACTCGATGCAGCCGGCCGAGTGGGACGGCGTGGTGGAGCGGCTGCTCGCGTACGCGGCGCGCGCGCCGATCACGCTGCTCGTCGACACGGCTTACTTCGCCTACAACCCGCGCGATCCACGCGCGTTCCTCGCGCACCTCCGGCCGCTGCTCGGCAAGGTGGGGCTCCTCTTCGCGTGGAGCGCGTCGAAGACCTTCACGCACTACGGCCTGCGCGTCGGGGCGCTGGTCGCCTGCGTCGCGGACGAGGCGGAGCGGCGCGCCACGGAGGCCGCGCTCTCGTATTCGTGCCGCGGCGTGTGGTCGAACTGCAGCCGGGGAGGCCAGGTCGCGGTGACGCGGCTGCTCGTGGACGACGCGGCGCGCGGGGCCTGCGATCGCGAGCGGCGGCAGCTCACCGATCTGCTCGCGCGCCGCGTGGCGGCGTGGAACGAGCTCGCCCGTCCGCGGGGGCTCTCGTACCCGCGCTACGAGGGCGGGTTCTTCGTGACCGTCTTCGCGGACGACGCGCCCGCGCGCGCGCTGCGCATGAAGGAGCGGGGCGTGTTCGTGGTGCCCTCGAAGAACGCGCTCAGGGTCGCCTTGTGCTCGGTGGCGGTGCGCGACGTCGGGCGGCTCGTCGGGGCCTTCGGATGATGAGACGCGCCCTCGCCCTCCTCGCGATCGCCGCCCCCGCGCTCGCGTCCGCCGGCTGCGCCACCGTGTTCCGCAACAGCGCGCCGACCGTGAAGGTCGAGACCGATCCGCCGGGCGCGGAGGTCGACTCGGCGTCCGGCAAGACACCGACGACCATCCAGGCCACGCGAAGCTCCACCACCAACGTGAGCGTCAAGAAGGACGGCTACGCGCCCTACTACGGCGCCGTGAAGCGGAGCCTCAACCCCGGCTGGGCCATCTGGGACATCGGCACGTGCGTGATCCCCATCACGCTCTGCGTCCCCGTCCTCATCGACGCCATCTCGGGCGCGTGGTTCGACGTCGAGGATACGCACCGGGTACACCTCGACCGCGCCGCCCCTGGCGCCGTCGTGGTCGCCGGTGACGCCGCGCCCACGCCGCCCACGACGGCCGCGCCGTCCGTGCAGATGAGCGAGAACGATCGCAGGTCCGCCGCGCGCGCCGCGTTCCTTGAGGGCGCGCAGCTCCAGGAGCAGAACAACTGCGCGCTCGCCCTGCTGCGCTTCCGCACCGCGCAGAAGTTCGTGAGCGCGCCCACGCACCTCTTCCGCATCGGACAGTGCTCGGCCGCGATCGGCAAGCTCGTGGACGCGCAGGAGGCGTACGAGAGCCTCGCGCGCCTCGACCTCGGCCCGAACCCGCCGGAGGCCTTCACCAGGGCCGTCGACAACGGGAGGGCCGAGCTCGCCCTCCTCAAGCCACGCATCCCGCAGCTCCGCGTGCAGGTGCAGCCCGCGGCGGCGTCGATCCCGGGTCTCGTGGTGCAGATCAACGGCGCCGCGATACCGAACGAGGTGATCGATCTCCTGCGGCCCACCGACCCGGGTGCGTACAGGCTCACCGCCTCCGCGCCGGGCTACAAGGAGGCCAGGCAGGAGCTCAAGCTCGGCGAGGGCACGCAGAGGACCGTGGTCCTCGAGCTCAAGAAGTAGGGATCACAGATCGCGACACAGCTCGTCCGCCGGGCGGATCGGCCCCGCGTCCTCGCACCCCTGGCCGATGAGCGCACCACCATCGTTCCCGTAGACGTCCACCGTCGCGGGGCGCGCGGACATGTGGAGGGACAGCGAGAGCGCGTCGCACACCGAGTCCGGCAGGTTGTCGAGGCTCCGGTTCGTCATCGTGTCGGCCGCGTTGCAGATGTTGCGGCGCGCGACGTCGAAGAACGCGGGCGACTCGCAGAACCGCTTGGCCTCGTCGCCCGGCACCTTGAAGAGCCCCACGATCCCGAGCGCCGTGGTGACCGACATGCGGCCGGTCACGAGCACATCCTCCAGCCGGAATCTCGGCCCGCCCCCGTCGCCCTCGTCGCGGACGAGCTTGCCCACGAACGCCGGGACGAGCACCGGGACGAGCTTGCCGCCGAACACGAAGGGAAGCGAGCTCCGGCCGCCCGCCGCCGTGTCGTTCGCGACGACGAGGTACCCGTCCACGACGTACCCGGGCGCGACGGCGAGCCCGATGACCTGGCGATTGACGACGTCCCGGAGGACGGCGCTGTCGTCGGCGGCCCACTGATCGCAGCCGTCCCACACCGGGCTGTAGGTGACGCCGCCCTCCTCGGAGGGCTGCCGTCCCCTCGTGCCGCCGTCGCAGCCGATGTCCGAGAGGAGCCCCTTCGCGACGACCATCGCCACGGAGAGCTCCTTGTCGTTGGCCTTTCCGTTGTAGCCCGAGATCTGCAGGAGGACCCCCGACCGCCCGAGCTCGATGTACTTGTTGACGGCGATGCGCTCGTTGATGTCCGCGATCGACGCGAACGGCTTCAGCACGCCCCCGAACGCGTTGTCGACCCCCCCGTCGCCGTCGCAGGGCGTGCCAGCCGCCGCGCGTGGCTTGCACGACCCCGCGCCTCCAAACGCCGTCTTCCCCTCGAAGCACGTGCAGACGCCATCGAGGTCGAGGCCCGGACGCGTGCCCCCGTCGTTGGTGACGTCGACGTGATCCACGGCGAGCCAGAACGGCGGCTCCACCGTCTTGGGGTCGTCGTCCTTCTCGGGTGGCCGGGGGGGCAGCGCGTGGGCGCAGAGATCGGGCGCGTCGGGGCCGCCGTCGAGCGGCGGCGGCGGGCGCAGGGCTCCCTCGGGCTCGTGCAGACCGATCACGTACTGGCACGCCACGAGCAGCGCCGCCGAGGCGCCGGCGAGCGTCATCAGGCGGTGCCACACGACGCGCCTCAAAACTCGCCCCGCAAGCCGCCCGGCCCGATCGCGGTGATGGAGCGCCTCGGTGACGACGTGAGCACGAAATATGCGCCGACGCCGACCCCCACGGCCCCGACGACGACCGCGATGTTCGTGATCGTGCTGTAGACCCTCGCGCTGTCGTACGCGGCGCGCGCGTCCTCGAGCTCCTTGCTCGGCGTCCCATCCGGGTTCGTGGTGTAGCAAGGCGCCGGGCACGCCGAGCGCTTGCCCTCGCGCAGCGCGAACACGCCGGTCACGACGCCGACGCCCAGCGAAGCGAGGCCCACGCCGCCCGTCGCGTACCCCACCGCGCGGCGCGCTCGGCTCGCGGCGACGGCCTCGATCGCCGCGAGGTCCTCGGCGGTGGTCTTCCTCGGGGGCGGTTCGGCAACGACGACGGGCGCGAGCGGAAGGGGTGGAATGACGACCGGCACCCGGATCCCCTCGTCGTCCACGTCGGCGATCGCCGTGAAGCTCTTCCGACCGGGAGCCGACGCGACGACCCTGCGCTTGCCCGGATCGACGGGGATGCCCTTCTCCCAGAGATCCGGCACCGCGGGCACGCCGTCGATCCGCACATCGAGGCCCTCGATCATCGCCTCGGGCGCGACCCTGATCTGCACGCGCGGGAGCCTCGGCGCGAGGAGGTCGGCGTGCTTTCGCGCGTACTCCTCGCGATCGGTCTGGTTCGCCTGCCGCGCGCGCTGCTCGACCAGGCGGAACTCGCCGAACGCGGTGGCGATCTTCCCCACCTCCTCGTGACACGCGGCGAGGTTCAGGTAGGTGCCCGTCGCGGGATCGAGCCGCAGGCTAGCCTCGAGCAGCTTGCACGCGCGCGGGTAGTCCTTCGCGACGAGCGCGGCCTTCCCCTGCTGGAACAGCTCCTCGGCGTTCGCGAGGTTCGCGCCTGCGGGCTCGTCCGCGCTCGCGGGCGCGGCGGCGAGCGAGAGCGCGGCGGCGAGCAGGATCGCGGGGCTACTGCCGGGACGGGTCATCGAGCGGATCGTACGACTTCGGGGGCGCCGGTGGGGGAGCAACCGCCGAGGCCGACGCTGGCGGCGGCGGGTTCTTGCCAGGTGGGGCGACCCTGTGGGACGGCGCCCGGACGCGACGTGCCGGCGAGGACGGCGACCCCACCGGATCGGTCGTCGCCGGGTCCGCGTTCGGGGAGAGGCGAACCGGAGCGGGCTCGACCACCTCGGTCGGCCGCCCGATCTCGCCGGGGGTCTCGGCGGGCGAGGCGGTCGCGCGGGGCTGGCGCGATCTGTGGAACGCGATGGCCGAGAGGAGGATCACCACCCCGAGGGCGGCCGCGACGCCGACCACGAGGGCGAAGGGGGCGCGCTTCCTGGCGCCGGGCCCCGTGGTGGCGACCGATCGCTCCGTCGCGCCGAAGGCCGTCGTCCCCACGTGGGGGCCGGTGCTCGACGGGGGCGCGGGCGCCGAAGCCGGCAGGGAGGACATGCGCGCGCCGAGCCGCGCGACGGTGGCCGCGGACGCGTGGCCCTGCGCGGACGCGAATGGCTCGAGCAGCCTCGCCATCTCGACCACGCTCTGCACCCGCGCGTCCTTGTTCTTCACGAGGGCCTGCTCGATGACCTGCTCCAGCTCCTCCGGTGCCTCGGGGCGGAGCTCGCGTAGCTTCGTCGGCGCGTCCGCGGCCACGGCGGCCAGCACGCCCGCCGTGGTCTCGCCCTGGAACGGGGTCGCGCGCGTGAGCAGCTCGAAGAGCACGACGCCGAGCGCCCACACGTCCGTGCGGTGATCGACCTTCTTGGCGCTCCGCACCTGCTCCGGCGACATGTACGCGGGCGAGCCGAACACGGCCTGCGTGTCCGTCAGGTTCGGCGTGGACTCGATGACGTCGGGGAGGAGCGCCTTCGAGATCCCGAAGTCGAGGATCTTGACGTGCGCCGTGCCGTCGGACAGCGTGCCGAGGAGGAGGTTCGACGGCTTGATGTCGCGGTGCACGATGCCGAGCTGGTGCGCCTCGGCGAGCCCCTCGCAGGCCTGGAGCACGTAGTCGACCGCCTCCTCGATCGGGAGCTTGCCCTGGTCGTGCAGGATGTGCCCGAGATCCTGCCCCTCCAGGTACTCCATGAGGATGTACGGCGGCGCACCGCCCTCGCCCGTGCTCGCGTCGAGGATCCGCACCACGTGGTCGCTCTTGATCCGCGACGTCGCGCGCGCCTCGCGCAGGAAGCGCTCGACCGCCTGCGTGTCGCTCGCGATCTTGGGGTGCAGGAACTTGAACGCCGCCAGCTCCCCGAGCTGGAGGTGTCGCGCCGCGAACACGAAACCCATCCCCCCCGCGCCTATCACGCGCTCGAGCTTGTACTTCCCCGCGACGATCTGGCCGACGCGCGGAACCTCGCCGACCGGGCCCGCGGGCCCCGAGGCTGAGATCGTCTCGTCGTCCGGCACACCCGGAGTGTACACGCTCCACGCCGCGCGTGGTAACCAGGGGGCCATGCCGAGAATGCTCCGTGTTTCCGCGTGGTCCGCGGCGATACTGACCGTCCTTTCCCCCGCTGCGGCCGCAGGCGCGCCGCCCGACGAAGCCGTCCCGACCCACCCCGAGGACGCGATCGTGCTCGACCTCGGGCAACACGTCGTCGGCGTCGGCTACCAGCGCGTCGTCTCGCCCTTTGCGTCGCTCCAGGCCGCGGCGGACTACTACCAGCCATGGACGCAGAACAGTGACTTCCTCGGGCTCTCCGGCGAGGCCAACAAGGGCGGCGACCTCAAGGGCTTCGTCGTCCGCACGCGCGTGTTCGTGCACCCCATGGGCCACGCGCCGGAGGGTCTCTGGATCTCCCCGTACGGACAGACCGGGATCGGCTGGGCGTTTCGCGACGGCTACGCGGGCCGCATCGCCGGGACCGTGTACGCGCTCGGCGCGAGCGTCGGCTACACGGTGCTCCTCCGGAGGAGCATCCTCCTCGGCGGCGGCCTCGGCGCCCAGTACCACGCCGCGCGCTTCCCGGGCGGCGGCGCGCCGCCGAGCTTCTCGAGACTCTACCCTCAGATCGACATCCAGGTGGGCTGGGCGTTCTAGGCGCAATGCCGATCGGTCAGGCGCGATCCAGCGCAAGAGAAGGGGTGCCCCCACTCGCCGCGCTGCGCGCGTCGGTCTCCCCCAAATCGCGCGCTACGCGCGCTCAGGGGGAGACGAAGAGGTTCCGGGAGCACCGCGCAGACCTCACCCTCCCGGCCTCCCTCTCCCTGAAG
>SXNL01000261.1 GCA_005777185.1 Myxococcales bacterium | reverse complement strand
GCTCGCACGGTAGACGTCGAGTCGCTCATGTTCGAACCCGTCCATGCCCGCCAGTCGGCACGAACCGCGGGTTCGTTGCGCAGGAATCGGGCTCGGGCGCGGGCTCGGGCTCGGGCTCGAAAATGAGGGGATTCCTCAGGGAGAGGGCTCGCCCCACCGCCTCCACGGAACCTCTTCGCCTCCCCCATCGCGCGCGTGGCGCGCGATCGGGGGGAGGCCGGCGCGCGAAGCGCGACGGGTGGGGGCACCCCTTCTCTTGCGCTGGATCGCGCCTAACCGATCGGCATTGGCGCTAGTCGCCCATCTCGAACACGGGCTGCTCGCGTCGTCTCAGCTCGGCACGGAGCTCCGGGCGCGTCTGGATCGTGCGGACGCAGCAGTTGTACCGGAGGATCGGCTCGGGGTGGTCCTTCGGGCCCAGCTGCTCGGCGCGCGCATAGGCGGAGAGGGCCTGCTCGTAGGCGTGGAGCGCGTTGTGGGGGCTGAAGCCCAGCTCCGACTTGCCGTAGCGCTCCCACGCGACGCCGGTGAAGTACACGCGGTCGTACTCGGAGGAGAGCTTCGCGAAGACCTCCGCCGCCTCCTCGAAGGTGGCGCCGCGCGTCGCGAAGCGGTCCGTCAGGGCGAGCCCGAGCGTCCGGAGCGCGCCCTCGTGATCGGGCGCGACGGCGAGTACGTCGCGGCAGATGCTCTCGGCCTCCTCGGGCTGGTTCAGGTCCCGGTAGTGGCGGGCCATCGTCACGGCCGTTTCCAGGTTTCTCGCCCCGAGGGGCTTGAGCGCGAGGGGCTCCACGCGGTCAGGCCTCGGCGTCCTGCTTCTTCTTCGTCTTCGTCGTGGCCTTGATGGGGTCGGGCAGCACAGGCAGGCTCTTCTTGTTCGCGGGCGGTGAGATCTTCCGCATCAGCCAGCGCACCGGATCGAAGAAGTCGTCCGCGACGCGCTCCTTGAGCGGGATGATGCCGTTGTCCGTGATCGTGATGTGCTCGGGGCACACCTCGGTGCAGCAACGTGTGATGTTGCAGTAGCCGATGCCGAGCTCCTCCTTCATCATCGGCCGTCGGTCGACCGTGTCGAGCGGGTGCATGTCGAGCGTCGCGAGGTGGATCATGAAGCGAGGGCCCGCGAAGGAGTCGTGCTTGTCGTGATCGCGCAGCACGTGGCACACGTCCTGGCACAGGAAGCACTCGATGCACTTCCGGAACTCCTGGATGCGGTCGATGTCGATCTGCTGCATCCGCCAGTGGCCGTCGGCGTCGCGCGGGCGCGGCTTGAAGGGTGGAATGCGCTTCGCGACGCGGAAGTTGTGGGACACGTCCGTGACGAGGTCCTTCACGATGGGGAAGGTCTTCATCGGCGTGACGGTGATCGGCTGGCCGGGCTCGAAGTGGGACATGCGCGTCATGCACAGGAGGCGCGGCTTGCCGTTGATCTCGGCGCTGCACGAGCCGCAGCGGCCGGCCTTGCAGTTCCAGCGCACGGCGAGGTCCGGCGCGTGCTCGGCCTGCACGTCGTGGATCGCGTCGAGCACGACCATCCCGGGGTACGTGCCGACCTCGTACTCCTTGAACTCGCCGCCCTCGGCGTTGCCACGCCAGATCCGGAGGGTGGCCTTGTCCGACTTCTTCGCCTCGTCCGACATCGACTACTCCTCCTCCAGCACTTGCTTGATCTCGTCCGGGAGCGGGGGGAGGGGCACCTGCTCGACCTCCATCCCGGCGGAGCCCTTGCGGACGACGAGGTTCACCTGGGACCAGTGCCCCTTGTCCTGGTCCGGGAAGTCCTCGCGCGCGTGGGCGCCGCGGCTCTCCTTGCGGACGAGGGCGGCGCGCGCCATCGCCTCGCTGACGACGAGGAGGTTCCTGAGGTCCACCGTCTCGTGCCACCCCGCGTTGAAGTGGCGGTTGCCGCTCACGGCGCACTTGCCCGCGTCGGCGGCGAGGCGCTCGAGCTCGACGACGCCGGCCTGGAGGTCCCCCTCGTTGCGCATGATGCCGACGTACTTCTGCATCTGGTTCATCAGATCCTCGCGGACCTGGAACGGGTTGCGGCCCTCTTCCCGTTCGAAGGGGGCGAGGGCCTCCCTCTCGCAGGCCTCGATCTGGCCGGCGTCGACCGACTTCTGGCTCGTCGCCTTCGCGAGCTTCGCGGCGTGATGGCCCGCGATGCGTCCGAACACGAGCAGGTCCGACAGCGAGTTGTCGCCGAGGCGGTTCGCGCCGTGCATCCCCGCCGCGCACTCGCCGGCGGCGAAGAGGCCCTTCACGCGCGTCTCCTGCGTCTCCGGATCCACGCGGATCCCTCCCATCGTGTAGTGCGCGGTGGGGCCGACCTCCATGGACTCGCGGGTGATGTCGACGTCGCCGAGCTCCTTGAACTGGTGGTACATCGCGGGGAGCTTGCGCTTGATGTCGGCCGCCGAGCGGCGCGAGTGGATGTCGAGGAAGACGCCGCCGTGCGGCGACCCGCGGCCCGCCTTGACCTCGCTGTGGATGGCGCGCGCCACGATGTCCCGCGGCAACAGGTCCGGGGTGCGGCGGCTCTTGCCCGTGCCCTTCGCGCTCTCCTCGAGCCAGCGGTCGGCCTCCTCCTCGGTCGGCGCCGTGTCCTTGGCGTAGAGCTCGGGGATGTAGTCGAACATGATGCGCTTGCCGTCCTTGTTGCGCAGCGTCCCGCCCTCGCCGCGCACCCCCTCCGTGATGAGCGTGCCGCGCACCGACGGGGGCCACACCATGCCCGTGGGGTGGAACTGCATGAACTCGCAGTCCATGAGCTCCGCGCCGAGGAGGTAGGCGAGGGCCTGGCCGTCGCCCGTGCACTCCCACGAGTTGGAGTTGATCTTGAACGCGCGCCCGATGCCCCCCGTGGCGAGCACGACGGTCCGGGCCTTGAAGATCACGAACTTGCCCGTCTCGCGCCAGTAGCCGAACGCGCCAGAAACGCGGTTGTCGTCGCCGAGGAGGCGCGTCACCGTGCACTCCATGTAGACGCTCATCCCGAGGTGGATGCCGTGCTGCTGCAGCGTACGGATCATCTCGAGGCCCGTGCGGTCGCCGACGTGGGCCAGGCGCGGGTACTTGTGGCCGCCGAAGTTGCGCTGCAGGATGCGCCCGTCGGCGGTGCGGTCGAAGAGGGCGCCCCACTCCTCGAGCTCGTTGACGCGGTCGGGCGCCTCCATGGCGTGGAGCTGCGCCATGCGCCACTGGTTGAGGTAGCGACCGCCCTTCATCGTGTCGCGGAAGTGGACCTTCCAGCCGTCCTTCGGCTCGACGTTTCCGAGCGCCGCGGCCACGCCGCCCTCGGCCATCACGGTGTGCGCCTTCCCCAGCAGCGACTTGCACACGAGGCCCACCGACACGCCCATCGAGGACGCCTCGATGGCCGCGCGCAGGCCCGCGCCACCGGCGCCGATGATGAGCACGTCGTGCTCGTGCGTCTCGAACTTGTCGTCCGTCGTCATGTGATCGTGGTCTCGGGGAGCGGAGGGGGCCTCTCGGCGCCTCGCTAGAAGAGTCGGATGTCGGTGATCGCGCCCGTGGACAGCGCGCGGATGTAGAGATCCGTGAGCGCCACCCCGAAGAGCGAGATCCAGGCGAAGGCCATGTGGTTGATGTTGATGCGCGATACCCAGCTCCAGACCTTGTGGCGGAGCTGTCCGAGTGGCGCCGTCGAGTAGCTGTCGAGGCCACCGCCGACGAGGTGACGGAACGAGTGGCACGAGAACGTGTAGAGCGAGAGGAACGTGCAGTTCAAGAACAGCATCACGGTCCCGCCGCGCACGCCGAGGTGCCCGCCGAACCAGAGCCCCTTGTAGAAGTCGTGCCACAGGAAGACGAGGAAGAGGAGCGCCGCGTACAGCGCGAACCGGTGAAGGTTCTGGAAGATCATGAGCTTGCGCTCGCCGTTGTACTGCCCCTGGCGGATGCCTCCGACCGCGCAGGCGGGGGGGCTCATCGCGAAGGAGCGGTAGTAGGCCTTGCGGTAGTAGTAGCAGGTGAAGCGGAAGCCCGCGGGGAAGGGGAGGATCAGCATCGCCGGCGTGAGGAACGGGATCCCCATCGTCTTCGTCTCGACCAGCGGCGAGTAGAAGGGGGAGAGGTACTCCCCGTACGAGAAGTGCGCGTTCTCGAAGGCGCGGAACGTCGCGTAGACGATGAACGACGTGAGGATGGTGAACGTGACGGCCGGCCCGACCCACCACGCGTCCTTCCGCAGGGTCTGCCCGGGGCCGCTCAGCACCGGCAGGTGCACAGCTTTGTTTGCCATTTTGCCCGCGCATCCTAGGCCGAAGGGGGGCTCGGCGGGAAGGACAATCACGCGGCGGTCGAAGGAGGCCCGCGTCGCCGCGTTGACGTTCTCGCGCCACGCGCCGTCATGGGCCTGGCGCGCGCGCGCCCGAGATCCCGGACGCGAGGCTGGGCCGCCGCGGGAACGGGCCTTGCTCGCTGGGCTGCCGTGCGACGCCTCCTCCACCTCCTCTGCCTGCTCCTGTGTTGCGCGCCGTTCGTGCTGGACCTCTCCGGCTGCCAGGCCCCGCCCGAGGCGAAGGCGAAGGAACCCTGCACGGTGAGCCAGGACTCGTGCGGCCCACCCGAGGCGTGCGATCTCCCGCCGGCTTCACTGCTGGACGCCGGATCGATCGCCGTGGGCGCGGCCCGCGACGACGCCGCGATCGACGGAGCGACGATCCCGTCCGCCGAGGCCGGGGCGACGCCGGGCGGCGAATCCATCGTCTCGAAGCCCACGACCGTCTCGATCACGTTCGACGACACCTTCATCGATCAGATGAAGGTGAAGGATGCGTTGCGCGCCGCGGGCCTGCGCGCGACGTTCTACGTGAACAGCGCGCGCATCGGGGAGGACACGTACATGACCGAGGCGATGCTCCACGCGCTCGAGGCCGACGGCCACGAGATCGCGGGGCACACCGTGAACCACCCCAACCTCCCCACGGTCGATCCCGACGAGCAGCGGCGGCAGATCTGCAACGACCGCTTCACGTTGCTCCGCATGGGGTTCCGCGTCACGAGCCTCGCCTACCCGCACGGGGCGTACTCGCCGGTCACCCAGGAGATCGCGGCGGCGTGCGGCTACAACTCGGCGCGGTCGGTGGGGAGCCTCGGTTGCGACGGGTGCCCGGGCGGCGAGTCCATGGCGCCGAGGGACCCGTTCGCGATCCGGACGCCCGTGTCGATCAAGTGCAACACGACGCTCGACGCCATGAAGAACCAGGTCCTCGCCGCCGAGCGTGGGAGCGGAGGTTGGGTGCCGATCGTGCTGCACCACGTGTGCAACAGGTGCGGGCGCAACTCGGTGCCGCCCGCCACGCTGATCGAGTTCTTCGGGTGGCTCGCGGCGCGCGCCGCGCGCGGCACCGTGGTGCGCACGGTCCACGAGATCATCGGCGGCGACGTGAAGCCCGGCGTCCCGGGCCCGCCCGCGCCCTTGCGCGAGGTCCAGCGCGGCAACATCCTCCGCAACCCCGGCTTCGAGGAGGACGCCGACGGTGACGGCACGCCGGACTGCTGGCTCAAGGGCGGCGACGGCGCGAACACCTTCACCTTCGGGCGCGTCCCCGACGCGCACACGGGCAGCTTCGCGGAGCGCCTCGAGGTCACCGCGTTCACGAGCGGGGCGCGGCGCATCCTGACCCGGCAGGACCTCGGCTTCTGCGCGCCGCTCGCGCAGGCCGGGCACAGGTACGCCCTGGCGGCGTGGTACAAGTCCACCACCGCGCCGCGCTTCAGCGTCTATTACCGGGAGCCGTCCGGCTTCTGGAAGTACTGGACGCAGAGCCGGCTCCTGCCCGTGTGCGGGGCCTGGTGCGAGGCCAGGTGGACCATCCCGGAGGCGCTGCCGGCGGACGCCGACAGCATCAGCGTGAGCCTCACGCTCGACTCCGTGGGGGCGATCACGATGGATGACTTCACGCTCGTGGACACGAGCGAGTAGCTACCCCACCGTCGGAAGCCCCCGCTTCCCCCTCAGCCCGTGCCGGCTGCCTTCCACGAGGGGCGTCTTCACGAAGTCCCCCTCGGGGCCGGCCGCTGGCGCGTGACAAGGAACGGGCCACGTCTGCCAGTCCGCTGGCAGCGGCCCCGGCAGCGTCGGCTGGCTCGTCCTCTCGAGGAGCTGGAAGTCGTGGCGGCACTCGAGCTCCAGGGGCAGCCCCTTCCCCGGCCCGCCCGCCTTGAACCACGCGCGCGCCCGGTTCACGTTCTGGATCAGGACGAAGTGCTGGGGGTCGACCTTCGCGGCCGTGGAGAAGTGGTCCATCATCCCGTCGAGGTCCCCCCGCGCCCTGGCGATGCACGCCAGGTGGTTGTGCACGAGCCCCGGGAGCGGGTACCCGAGCTCGAGGGCGCGGCGGACGTGACGCTCGGCGCCGTCGAGATCCCCCGCGGCGAGCAGCGACGCGCCGAGGTCCATGTGCGCGGCGTGGTGGTCGCCTAGCTCCGCGAGGATGCGCGCGTGGTCCTCGGCCGTGTCGCGGTACGACGGCCGGAGGCCGGCGTTCTCCTTGAACCAGGCGTCGAGGTACGCGGTCGTCGGCTCGTCCGCGTCGAAGGGCGTCTTGAGCTCCTGGAACGCCTCCCGGAAGAAGACCTCGCGATCCAGCCACGTCTTCTCGGCCTCGTGGAAGTCCTTGGTGCCGGGGTAGATCGACAGGCACGAGAAGATGTACTCGTGCGGCCTCGCGCGCTCCAGGAAGCGGAGCGTCTCCTCGAAGGTCTCGCGCGTCTCGCCGCGGTTGCCCAGCATCATGAAGTAGCGCACCTTGATGCCCACCTTGCGGGCGAGCGCCGTCGACGCCTCGATCTCGGCGACGGTGATCTTCTTGTCGATGGCGTCGAGGATGCGCTGCGATCCGCTCTCGACGCCGAGCGAGAGGCGCTGGCACCCCGCGAGGCGCATCTCGCGCAGGAGCTCCTCGGTGAGGAGGTCGACGCGCGTGTCGCAGCTCCACAGGAAGCGGAGGCCCTTCGCGCGGATGGCGCGGCACAGCTCGAGGACGCGCTTCTTGTTCGTCGTGAAGGTGTCGTCCTTGATCTGGATCATCTTCACGGGGACGCGCGACAGGGCCTGCTCGATCGCGCCGAGCGTGTACGCGACCGAGTTCGACCGGAAGCCGCGGCCCCACGACGTCTCCGCGCCGCAGAACGTGCACGCCCACGGGCAGCCGCGGGACGTCATGAGGATGTGGGTCTCGAAGAAGTCCTGAGGAGACGCGAGGACGTCGAGGTCATCGATGTTCTTGCGTGCGGGGCCCTGCCGGGCGGCGGCCCCGTCGCGGAACCACGTGCCGGCGATGCCCGAGAGGGCCTCCCCGGCCGCGATCCGCGCGAGGATCTCGAGGAAGGTGACGTCGCTCTCGCCCACGCACACGAGGTCGATCGCCTCGTGGTGCCGCAGCATCTCCTTCGCCAGCGGCGTCGCGTGCGGGCCGCCGACGACGACGCGCGCCTCCGGGTGGTGCGCCCGGATCGCCGCCGCGACGAGCGCGACCCCGCGCCGGTTGGCCGTCCAGCACGAGAGGCCGAACACGTCCGCGTCGAGCTCGCGGACGACGCGATCGACCTCCTCCCACGGGTACGACGAGAGGTTGAGCAGGCGGACCGAGTGCCCGGCGCGCATCGCCTGCGCCCCGAGCGACAGGAGGCCGTAGGGCATCTGGTAGAAGTCGGCGTCGAGATCGCCGGGCCGGTACCCCGGCGGCGGCCCGTCAGGATCCGCCGCGCCCTCTCCGCCCTTCGGCGGGAGCTTCCACGGCGGCGGGTACAGGAGGGCGACCCGGAGCGGCATCACGCCGATTGTACACCCGGCTCGGTGGCCTCCTTCGCCGGTTCGCGGAGCGCCTTCAGCGTCCACACCAGCGGGAGACCCGCGAGCAGCGTCACGGGGATCACGAGCTGACGCACGACGCCGGCGAGCTCGAGCACGACGAGCACCGCGAGCAGCGCCAGGCGGCCCATCGCGTACCAGGAGAGCCACCGCCGCGGGAGCCAGCCGATCGCGAGATCGGTCGGGAGGAGCACGAGGAGCGACCAGTTGTACCTCGTCTCCGGGTACACGCACCCGATGGCGACGGCCTCGACGACCAGGGCGAGCCCACCGAGCAGGAGCCCGGCGACGCGGAGCGCGATCGTGAAGCGCCGCTCGACCCTCCGGCAGCCGTAGATCGTCAGCGCCAGCAAGAGGCCCACGAGCGCGAGGAGGCCGCGGCCGATGCTCGTGCTCAGGGGCGGGAGGTTCTCGACCCGCTCGTGGATCATCTCGGGCTTCACGCCGAAGCGCTGCTCGACCGCGTCGCGGAGCAGCCGCGGGAGGAGCTGCGCCTCGAACGAGTCGGGGTAGCGCTCGTTCGGCGCGCCGGACGCGAGCGCGACGACCGCGAGCTCGAGCGGGTGGCCGACGAGTCCCTGGTCGAGGATCTCGCGGTACGTGAGCTCCTTCGTGGGCACGCGGTCCCGGCCCAGGCGCCCGCCGGTCACGAGGTCGATCACGTCGCGGACCTTCGTGGAGCAGTTGGCGGTCGCGGGGTGGTACGCGTAGGTCTCGCCGCTCTGGAAGCTCTGCTCGAGCGCGCGCTCCAGGCGATCGACCTCCTCGGCGGACAGGGGGAGGCGCTGGCGCTGGATCGTGCGATCGAGCGAGACGTTGCTGTCGATCATCACCCGGTAGGGGACCTTCGCCGTGATGAAGATGGCCTTCCCGCGGATGGAGTCGAGGACCATCGAGTCGGCGTGCGCCGGGTGCGTGACGCCGTAGTCGTAGCAGTCGCCCCTCGGGGGATCCGCCGCGGCCTCCATCACGCAGAGGAGGCTGTGGCCGTACCGCGTGTAGAAGGGCTTGCCCGTGCCGATCGTCAGGAGATCGATCACGCGCGCACCCTCGGCGCGTGCGGGCGACGGGAGGAGGAGGCCCGCGAGGACGATCAGCAGCGAGGCGAGGACGCGCGCGCGCATGTCACCACGCGTAGGCCTCGGGCGCGGCGCCGCCCGGGCCGGGGAAGATCGCGTCGAGATCCCGGAGCGTCTCCGCCGAGAGCGCGAGCGCGAGCGCCTTCACCGCACCTTCGAGCTGGGCGCGCGTGCGGGGCCCGATGATGGGCGCCGTCACGGCCTCGTTCGCGAGGACCCACGCGAGCGCGACGTCGCCCGGCTCGTGCCCGAGCTTCTCGCAGAGGGCCTCGTACTGCTCGAGCTTCCCCCTGTACTTCTCGATGTTCTTCTTCGCGAACGCGCTCGAGCGGCGGCCGCCCTCCGCCTTCTTCAGCGCGCCGCCGAGGGCGCCGCCCTTGAGGGGGCTCCACGGGATGAGGCCGAGCCCGTACGACTGGCACGCGGGAATGACCTCGAGCTCGATCGTGCGGTCGAGGAGGTTGTAGAGGCTCTGCTCGGCGACGAGGCCGAGGAAGTGTCGCGCCTTCGCGGCCTCGTTCGCCTGCGCGATGTGCCACCCGGCGAAGTTCGACGAGCCCACGTAGATGATCTTGCCCTGGCGCACCAGCGTCTCCATGGCCTGCCAGATCTCGTCCCACGGCGCGCGGCGATCGATGTGGTGCATCTGGTAGAGCTCGATGCGGTCGGTCTTCAGGCGGCGGAGGGAGGCCTCGCACCCGCGCACGATGTGGAGCGCGGACAGGCGTCGCTCGTTCGGCCACTCGCCCATCTCGCCGAAGACCTTGGTGGCGAGCACGGTCTTCTCGCGGCGCCCTCCGCCCTCGGCGAGCCAGCGGCCGACGATCTGCTCGGTCCACCCCTCCCCCTTCTTCCACCCGTACACGTCGGCGGTGTCGAAGAAGTTGATGCCGTGCTCGAGGGCGGCGTCCATGAGGGCGTGCGACTCCGCCTCGGGGGTCTCGGGGCCGAAGTTCATGGTGCCGAGGCAGAGGCGGCTCACCTCGAGGCCGGTGCGGCCGAGCTGGGTGTATTTCATGGCGCGGGCACCCTAGCACGGCCCCCGACCGAGGGCGCCGGGCCTCGCGACCCGACCCACGCCACGCACTCGGCCCTCGAGCGGAGGTGGCCGGTGGCTGCCAGACGCGGGCCGTGACCACCCCGGTCAGGAGCTCTATCCGATGCGACGAGGTGGGTGGCGCCGTTCCTGCGCGGCTTCTTCAGGAGGTAGGCGACGCGTCCGTCCGGGAGAAGCGAGATGCGCTCGAGGCTGAAGGGCGGGCGGGCACCGTAGCGACACAGACGCGCGAGGCCCACGCGGTCGCCCGCGTGGACGAGCACGCCCGCGTGGACGTTGAAGCCGCGGACCTCTCTGGCCCAGGGGCTCTCTTCCCGCGGCGGTGCTCGTCGTCGTCCTCCGTGTCGACGGCAACGACCAACCGCGATCTCGAGGAGGCCGTCCTCGGGAAAGCCGAGCCGTGCCGACCGGGCTCACGCCCGCGCCATCGCGCGTGGATCCGCGATGGAATGCGGTACTCTCGTCGACGTTGTGCCCTCGCGGGCTACCTCACCGCCGAGGATGCTCGGCAGGCCAAAGACCTCCTCGTTCGAATCGTCGCCATGCTCTGCAAGATGTGCCGCTGAGACGCGCACGCGCACGAGGACGAGCACGAGGACGAGGACGAGCACGAGGACGAGCACGAGGACGACCACGAGGAACCACGGTCAGGACCCGCCTCGGCCCCCGGCCGGCCAGCCCTGGGGAGGCCGTTTTGGAACAGCCTCTTCAGCCCGGGGTGCCCCAAGACCTACGTCGGCCTCCCCACGTAAGCGCCCGCGCACGCCAGCCCGAACGCGATCGGCGAGAACGCGAGCGCGAACACCAGCGCGAGCGGCGCCGCGAGCCCGAGGAGCGCCAGGGTGAGCCCGAGCGCGAGCGCCGTGGCGAGCGCCGGCTCGAGCAGCGACGGTAGCGACGACGCCTTCGCGATCAGGAACCCGCTCAACGGGAACGCCGCCAGGACGCCCGCGCCGAGGATCGCCGCGGGCGCCGCCGTCGAGATGTCCCGCTCGTCGACCACCGAGAAATCCACGCTGGCGTACCGCGCGAACGCCACCGCCACCGCGAGCCCCACCAGCATCGCGCCGAAGTTCACGAGGGCCCCGAAGAACACCCAGCGCAGCGAGAGCGGCTGGCCCTGGCGGTTCATCGCCTCGCGTACCGTGCGCAGGCTCGGCGGAGCGGACATGTCGATGCTCGGGCGATCCAGCAGGATCGACTGGCGCGAGGCCCGATCGCCGCGGCGCTTCAGATCCCGCGCGCCGAACGCCGCGATGCCGCCCATCGCGAGGAGGAGCGGCAAGGTGCCGAGGAGCGCACCCGAGCCGCGCCCGTGCACGAGGTGGGCGTACAGCCCGTGCGAGAGCGTCGCCACGAGCCACGCCGCCGGGAACAGAGGGCCCGGCTTCTTCGCGCGCTTCACGCGCCCGAGCGCGTATCCCCACGCCGCCGCGAAGAACACGTGCGCGGGCAGCGCGAGCGCCGCGCGCGCGAACCAGATCCCTCCGGTGGGGTGCGCCTGCAGCATCCGGGCGTTCTCGAACGCCGCGAAGCCGAGGGCGGCCGCCGCCGAGTAGACGACCCCGTCCAGGGGCTCGTCGAACCACCTCGAGCGGAACGCGGGCCACATCGCGGCGACCTTCGCGGCCTCGCGCACGGGCGCGACGAACGCGAACACGAACAGGAGCGCGCCCTGGTTTCCGGCGTGCTGCGCGCGGAGGTCGAGCCCCGTCCACGCAGCCGCCTTGTCCTGGAGGAAGAACGCAGCGAACGCGAACAGCGTCCCGAGCGCGAACGTGGCGGCGACCAGCGGCCACGGCTCGCGCCGCCGGTCGCTGAAGAACACGACCACCAGGAGGAGCAACGCGGGGACGAGGGCTGGCAAGAGCCAGCGCAGCACCGTCACTGAACCGGATCGGGCTTGACGCCCTTCTTCGCGGCGGCGGGGCAGCCGAGCTCGACGTTCGTCGGGCCGTCCAGGGTCCTGACGACCTTGAACTCGACGCGGCGGTTTCGCTCCCACGCCTCGGGTGTGTGGCCGGGGTCCTCGGGGCAGTACTCCCCGTAACCCTTGCTGCGGAGCCGGTGCCCCGCGACACCACGGTTCACGAGCCCGTTCATCACGCTGGTCACGCGCGCCTGCGTGAGGCGCAGGTTGTGGCGATCGTCGGCGCGCTCGTCGGCGTGTCCGGCGATCTCCATGAGCAGGAACTCCGGGTGGTTCTGGAGCGTGGTGGCGACCGCGTCGAGGATCGGGCCCGACGCGGGGAGGATCTCGGCCGAGTTGGTCATGAACTGGATCTTCTGCAGGACGACCAGCTTGTTGTCCTGGATCAGAAGCGGATCCTTCGGCGGCGGCGGCGGCGGCGGAGGGAGCTTCTGCGGCACCTGGTCGGGGCACCCGTCGTCGTCCTGGAAGCCGTTGACCGTCTCCTTGTCGTTCGGGCACTTGTCGCGCGCGTCGGGGATCCCGTCGCCATCGCGGTCGAGGTCACGCGACTCGGGGCAGCCGTCCTTGTCCTCGTCGCCGTCGAAGTCCTCCGGCTCGTTCGGGCAGCGATCCACCTTGTCGGGGATCCCGTCCTTGTCGTTGTCCGGATCGGGGCAGCCGTCCTCGTCCTCGAAGCCGTCGAAGTCCTCGGGGTCGTCGGGGCACTTGTCGATGTCGT
>SXNL01000035.1 GCA_005777185.1 Myxococcales bacterium | reverse complement strand
CGTCGAGGCCGTCGGTCAGGTTGACCGCGTTCGACGTCCACACGACGATGAGGACGGCGAACACGATGTAGACGCCGAGCGGGAGCGCGATCGGATGCTTCGCGAAGGCGACGAACGGGATGGAGAGGCGCGTCTTGATGTCCCACCAGTCGACCGGGAGCTTGTCGCGCGCCGTGAAGGCGTAGGCGACCGCGCCGCCGCCGATGACGAACTGGCCGAGCAGCTTGTACCGCGCCGGCATGCCCGCCGCGGTCTTCGCCTTGATCTTGAGGTAATCGTCGAGGTAGCCGATGACGCCATAGCCGGCGGTGACCGCGGCGGTCGCCCAGACGAAGGTGTTGTGCGGATCGCACCAGAGGATCGTGGGCAGGAGCACCGACAGGAGGATGAGCGCGCCGCCCATCGTGGGCGTGCCGCGCTTCTTGAAGTGGCTCTCGGGGCCGTCGTCGCGCACGACCTGGCCGATCTGCTTCTTCTGGAGCTCGCGGATGAACCACGGCGACAGCAGGAACGAGATCAGCATCGCCGTGACGGTCGCCGCGATGACGCGGAAGGGCACGTAACGGAGGACGTTGAGCCAGCCGAGCCAGCTCGCCCAGTGACGCATCGGGTAGAGCAGCTCGTACAGCATCAGCGCGGGGCCCCGACGACCGGCCGGGACGCACGGATCGCCTGCGCGGCGGCCTCGGTGCGCGCCCCGCGTGATCCCTTGACGAGCACCACGTCGCCTGCCTTGATCCGGGCGGCGGCCTCCAGCCCGGCCTCGGCGCTCGACGTGGCCGCGACCACCTCCACGGACCTCGCCCGCGCCCGTTCGAGCGCCGATCCGACGAGCTCACCGCCGCAGCCGATGAGGAGCTCCACCCCGGCCTCGGCCACGAGATCACCCAGGATTTCGTGCTCGGCGAGGGACACGTGGCCAAGCTCCTTCATCTCGCCCAAGACGGCCACTTTTCTGCGACCGGAGCCCAGCTCCGCCAGCGCCGCGAGCGCCGCGCGCATGCTGTCCGGGTTCGCGTTGTAGGTGTCGTCCACGAGGACGACGTCGCCCTCGAGCACGGCGACGTCCATCCGCCCCTGCAAGCGCAGGCCCGCAAGGGCCGCCTCGACCGCCTCGCGGAGCATGCGCTTGCCGGTCAACGCCTCGACCGAGGCGAGCGCGGCCAGGAAGTCGAGCGCCTGCGCCTCCGAGACGAAGGGGACGCGCACCTCCGAGCTCGTGATGTCACGCGCGCGAGAGAAGGTCACGAGCGCGCCGCCCTGACCGTCCGCCGCGCGGAAGAGCAGGCGGTAGCCGGATCCCTCCGCCTTGCCGAACGTCACGATCGGCGCCGCCGAGCGCACCACCTGCCCCATCGCGGCGGCGTCGTCGCCGTTCACGATCGCCACGCCGTCCGGTCCGAGTTGCGCGAGGAGCGCGCCCTTCTCGCGTCCCACGTCGGAGCGCGCACCGCCGACACCGCCCGCGTGCGCAACGCCCACGTTGAGTAGAACGCCCACGTCGGGCTGGGCCATCCGGGAGATGCGCGCCATCTCGCCGGGCACGCTCATCCCGAGCTCGAAGACCGCGTGCCGGTGGGCGGGCTCGAGGAGGAGCGCGACCGCCGGGACGCCGACGCGGTTGTTGAGGTTGCCAGGCGTGGCGAGGGTGGCGCCGTGGGTCGCGAGGAGCGCGGCCGTGATCTCCTTGGTGGTCGTCTTGCCGGCGCTGCCGGTGACCCCGACGACGGCGCGCCCGTGGGCCCGCTTCCAGGCCCGGACGTGGACCTCGGCCATCGCGCCCCAGGCCTCGAGCGTGTCGTCGACCTCGACGACGTCGGCGGACGTGTTCGCGGCCTCCCTGCCCCGCGCCACCACGAGGAGAACGGCGCCACGCTGGCTGGCGTCCTCGAGGTAGTCGTGCCCGTCGAAGCGCTCTCCCGCCAGGGCCACGAACGCGCACCCCGGCCGGACGGCCCGGCTGTCCGTGGTGACGCCCGTCGCGGCCACCCCCTCGCCGTCGACCCGCGCGACGCGGCCGCCCGTCGCCGCGGCGATCTGCCAGGCTGTGAACGTGGCGCGGTTGGGTGGAATCGGCGTGTGCACGGTTCCTCCTTCCTTCCCGAAAGTGTCGGATTTGTCAAAAAAGCCGCGGACCTGGCGGTCATCTCGGCACGGCTCGCCGTCGCCTCGCGAGGGCGCGGCGGGCCTCCTCGCGGTCGTCGAACGGTCGCTTCTCGCGCCCGATGATCTGGTGGTCCTCGTGGCCCTTGCCGGCGAGTACGATGACGTCCCCGGGGAGGGCCGAGGCGATCGCCGCCTCGATCGCCGCACGGCGATCGAGCTCGACCACGAAGCCCCGCGCGCCCGCGCCCACGTCGGACCACGTCACGGGCGACGTGCCGGCGGCGCGGATCCCCGCCTCGGCCTCGTCCGCGATGGCGCGCGGATCCTCGGTGCGCGGGTTGTCGCTCGTGAGGACGCACACGTCCGATCCCCTCGCCGCGGCCTCCCCCATCGGCGCGCGCTTCGAGGGGTCGCGATCGCCGCCGCACCCGAACACGCACACGACACGCCCAGGCGCGAAGGCGCGGACCGACGCGAGCACGCGCTCGAGGGCGTCCGGGGTGTGCGCGTAGTCCACCAGCACCGTCACGTCGTCCTCCACGTCGACCCGCTCGAGACGCCCGGGCGCCCCCGGTTCGGAGGCGAGCGCGCGGACCGCGCGACCCAGGTCGAGCTCGAGGGCGTGAACGATCCCGAGCGTGACCACCAGGTTCTCCAGGTTGTGCGCGCCGACGAGGCGCGATCGCAAGGACACCGTGCCTTCGGGCGTCGAGATCGTCGCCGCGAGACCGCGCGCGCCGAAGTCCACGTCGATCGGAGCGACGTCCGCAGGCTCGCCGGGTCTGCTCGTCACGGAGATCACCCGGGTCACGCGGGCCGCGCGGATCCGCGTCGCGAGATCCCGCCCCGCGTCCGACGCCACGTTCACGACCGCGACCGCGGGGCCGTGGTCGAGGAACAGCCGCGCCTTCGCGTCGGCGTAAGCCTCCATCGTACCGTGGAAGTCCAGGTGATCCCGCGTGAGGTTCGTGAACGCCGCCACGCGGAAACGGACGGCGAGGACGCGCTTCAGCGCGACCGCGTGCGACGACACCTCCATCGCGACGTACCCTGCGCCTCGCCGCCGCATCCACGCCATGGTGCGCGCGAGATCGTCCGCCTCCGGGGTGGTGTGGGAGGCCGACGGCGGGGCCGCCTCGCCGGCGAACGAGCTGCCGATCGTCCCTATGATGCCGCACGCAGGGACGCCGAGCGCGCCGTCGAGCGCGGCGCGGACGAGGTGCGTCGTGGTGGTCTTCCCGTTCGTGCCGGTGACGCCGACGACGTCGAGCGCGAACGACGGGTGGCCGCAGATCGCCGCCGCAGCGTGGGCGAGGCCGATCGCCGCGTCGTCGACCCACAGCACGGAGAGCGCCGTGGCCGCCGCCGGGAAGGCCCCCCGCGCCGCCAGGACGGCCACCGCTCCACGCGCCGCCGCGTCCTCCAGGAAGCGAGCCCCGTCCGACGTGACGCCACGGCGGGCCACGAAGAGATCGCCTGGCTGGACGATCCGCGAGTCATGGTGAACGCCGCGCACGCGGACGGCCCCGTCCCCCGCGATCTCCGCGCCGCCCGGGATCTCGCGGGCGAGCTCCTCGAGGCTGAGGGAGCTGCCCTCCACTTCGTTCATGACGGATCGAAGACGAGCCGCACGCTCGAACCCTTGGGCACGTGCGTCCCGGCGCCCGGGTTCTGGCGCACGAGCCGACCGGAGCCCTCGATCTCGGGCACGAGCCCCACGGCCGCGACGGCGCGCACCGCGTCCCGGGCGGGCATGCCGAGCGCGTCGGGGACCTTGACCGTCGACGGGAGCGGGGGCCCCTCCTTCGGGGGCGGAGCCGGCGCGGCCTTCTCGACCTTCGGCGCAAAGCCCGCGAGCGTCGTCGTCGCGACGTCCGTGTCCTTGTCGGGCGGCCGCTGGAGCTTCGCGGCGTGCGCGGCCGGCAGCACCCCGAGCGTGCGCAGGCTGGCCTCCGCGACGCGTCGGAAGAGGGGCCCCGCGAGATCGCCGCCGTAGCGGCCGATCGCAGGCTCGTCGAGGACCGCGACCACCACGATCCGCGGGTTCTCGGCCGGGACGAAGCCCATGAAGGACGCCGTGTACTTGTCCTCGGAGTACTTGCCGGTCTTCGGGTCCACCTTCTGCGCGGTGGCCGTCTTGCCGGCCACGCGGTAGCCGACCACGGCGGCCTCGACGCCGGTGCCGCCCTCCTCGGCGACGGCCGTGAGCATCTCGGACACCTGGCGCGCGATCGACGGCGGGATGACCTCGCGACGCACGCGGGGGGCGCTCTCGCGGACGACGTTCCCGCGCGGATCGGTCACGCGCCGCACGAGGATGGGCTCCATGAGCTTGCCCCCGTTGGCGATGGCGCCCATCGCCACGGCGAGCTGGATCGTCGTCACGCTGATCCCCTGGCCGAAGGACGCGTTGGCGGTCTCGACCTCGAACCAGGGGCGGCCCTTGGGCCGCAGCACGCCCGCGGCCTCCCCCGGGAGCGGCAGCCCCGTGGGCTCGCCGAAGCCGAAGCGCCGGAAGGCCGTGTAGAGGGCCGGCTCGCCCAGGTTCAGCGCGATCTTGAGGGTACCGATGTTCGAGCTCCGCGCGAGGATCTGCGTCGGGGACAGCCAGTCGTTCTCGTGCGTGTCGTGGATCGTCACGTTGCCCCCGAGCTTGAACGTGCCGTGCTCGCAGTTGATCGTGTCGGTCGGCTTCAGCGTGCCGGCCGCGAGCGCGGCGGAGACCGTGAACGCCTTCATGACGCTGCCGGGCTCGAAGCGGTCGGTGACCGCGCGGTTGCGCCGCGCGTCGGGATCGGCGTCGCCGTAGTCGTTCGGGTTGAATCCCGGCGACGAGGCGAGGGCGAGGATCTCTCCCGTGATCGGGTCGAGCACCACGAGGGACGCTCCCTTCGGCTCGTACGTATGGCGCGCCGCGTCGAGCTCGCGCTCGACCACGTGCTGGATGCCCTCGTCGAGGGTGAGGTGGACGTCGTGCCCCGCGAGGGCGGACTCGTCGGTCGTCCCCTCGGAGAACAAGAGGCGCCCGGACCGGTCGCGCAGAGCCTTGACCTCCTCGACACGGCCGCGGAGATCGTCGTCCAGCGAGAGCTCGAGCCCGTCCTTCCCGAGCCCGTCGGGCGCGACGAAGCCGAGCACCGTGGAGGCGATCTCGCGCCCCGGGTAGTAGCGGTGACCCTCGCCGTCGACCGACAGGCCGCGGATCGCCGGCTTCGTCTTCTTGGGGTCGCCGATGTCCTTGATGGCGGCCGCCTCCTCCGCGCCGATGCGGCGCTTGAGCCAGACGAAGCGCCGCTTCTGGCCGAGGCGCTTCCGGAGCTCGGCCTTGTCGATCGAGAGGATCGCACCGAGCCGCGCCGCCGCGTCGTCGAGGATCGCGGCCTGCGCGTCCGCGTTTCCGTCGGCGGAGCGCACCATCTCGGCGACGTCGCACGATACGCTCGGGACCTCCACGCTCACGGCGAGCTGGGTGCCGTTCCGGTCGAAGATCGTGCCCCGCTTCGGCTCGATGTGGAGGCGCCGCTGGCGCTGGTTCTCGGCGGTCTCCTTCCATGCCGCATGATCCTCGATCTGCACCCTGTACGCGCTCGAGACGAACCCGCCGAGGCCCAGCGCCATGAGGCCCGAGAGGATCCCCATGCGGACCTTGATCCACTTCGCGCGGGCGGGGTCGAGGTTCTTCACGGCGCGAGCGCTCCGACCTTGGTCTCCCTTTCCTTGTCGTCCGCGCCCGCCGGCGAGACGACGATGATGCGGTCGGGACCGGCTGGCTCCATGCCGAGCAGGGTGCGGGCGACGATCTCGACGCGCTCCGGCGTCTTGTAGCTCGCGGCCTCGAGCTCGAACACGCGCCGCACCTCACGGAGCCGCGCCTGCTCGCTCCGCGCCTTGCCGAGCTCGTAGCCGAGCGCCACGGTCCTCCCGCGGAGGGCGAGGTGCACCACGAACGCGAACACGCTCGCGACGACGGCGAGCGTCCAGGTGACGAGGAAGGTGCGCGCGCGGGCCTTGTCGCTCACCGCGCGGGCCTCCCGGGGCCCTCTGGCAGGCGGCGCGCCGCGCGCAGCTTGGCGGAGCGCGCGCGGACGTTCTGGGCCGTCTCCTCTTCGGTGGCGACGAGGGGCTTCTTGGACAGAGGCGCCCAGGCCTCGCCACGGAGGAAGGCATGCTTCACGAGCCGATCCTCGAGCGAGTGGAAGCTCACGACGGCCGCAGTGCCGCCCTCCTCGACGATCCCGGGAAGCGCCCGAAGGAGCGCCTCGAGCTCGTCGAGCTCCTGGTTCACGGCGATCCGCAGCGCCTGGAAGGTCCGCGTGGCGGGATCCACGCCGCCGACCCGCACCGGGCCGACGCCGCGCACGATGGCCCGCCGCAGGTCGAGCGTCGTGTGGAGGTCGTGCTCGCCGTAGGCGCGCTTGAGGCTGCGCGCGATGCGCCTCGATCGCCGCTCGTCGCCGTACCGGAAGATCACGTTCGCGAGATCGCGCTCGTCGAGACGACCCACGAGCTCGAGCGCCGTCTCGCCCGAGCTCCGGTCCATCCGCATGTCGATCGGCCCCTCCCGCCGGAAGCTCATGCCACGCTCGGGGAGGTCGAGCTGCGGCGAGCTGACCCCGAGATCCGCACACAGGCCCGCGACCGTCGCCACGCCGAGCTCGCGCAGCACGTCCGCGACGCTCCCGAAGGTCGCGTGCACGAAGGCCACGCGCGGCGCGAACCGCGCGAGGCGCGCGCGCGAGGCCTCGAGCGCGTCCTCATCCCGGTCGAGCGCGATCACGCGGACGGAGGGGTCGGCCTCGAGCAGCGCCTCGCTGTGGCCGCCGCCCCCCACGGTGGCGTCGACGTACACGCCCCCGGTCCGCGGCGCGAGCGCCTGCACGACCTCCCCCCGCATGACCGTGGCGTGAACGTAGTCCGCGGGTTCCATCTCGCCTCCATCGTCCGTCCACGTCCACTCGCCCGAGACCTCTTCGGCCATGCCGGGGAGCGCGAGCTGGGCGGCGCTCTCGGTCGCGTCCCCGGGCGGATCCCAGACCCGGGTCCGGCGCTCCGGCGCGGAGAGGGGCTTCCCGTCAGGACGGCTCACAGCCCCAGCTCCGCGAGGCGCCGGGCGATGTCGCCGCGCTCCTCTTCCGAGGTCTCGAAGTGCTGCTTCCACAGGCCCTTGTCCCAGAGCTCCGCGTACCGCCCGTTCCCCGCCCAGAGCACGTCCTTCTGGAGCTGGGCGTAGTCGCGCAGCGTCGGCGGAACCAGGATGCGGCCCGACTCGTCGACGTCGACCTCGACCGCGCCCGACACGTAGATGCGCTTCAGCTTCTGCACCGCGCGATCGAACTGCGGCAGCTTGGCGAGGCGCTCCTCGAACGCGCGCCACTCGTCGGACGTGTAGGCGACGAGGCACGGATCGAGCGCGCTCGTGAGGATGACGCGGCGCTCGGCGATCGAGGCGAGCACGTCGCGGTATCGCGCCGGGAGGCTCGTACGCCCCTTCGCGTCCATCGTGTGCTCGTACCGACCGCGGAACATCGACCCTCGCGAGGAGGAGCGGCACGACGAACCCCCCGGCCGGGCCCAGATGGCCGGGTTTGGTACTTCTTGCCACTTTCTCCCACTACTTGGTCGCAGGTTATGAAAGTGCGTTCCGTAAAGTCAATAAATGATCGAGAAGCTACATCCGGCGACAGTGTAGGGCATGGCGCCGGGGACGGCAAAATGGCGGCGAGCGACGACGGGCAGCGCGCCGGAGACAGGCAGCGCGCCGACGACGAGCGCAAGCGACGACGACCAGCGCAACCGCGCCGACGACCGGCGGGCGGGCGAGCGCTCGACGGCCTACCGGGTGAGGAGGTGCTTCGCGATGATGATCCGCTGCACCTCGCTCGTGCCCTCGCCTATCTCGCAGATCTTCGCGTCGCGGAGGTGCCGCTCGACGGCGAACTCGCGCGTGTAACCGTACCCGCCGTGGATCTGCAGCGACCGGTTGCAGGCGCGGCTCGCGGCCTCGCTCGCGAAGAGCTTGGCCATCGACGCCTCCTGGCTGTACGGCCGGCCCTGGTCGGCGAGCCACGCGGCGCGGTACGTGAGGAGGCTCGCGGCGTCGAGCTGCGTCTTCATGTCGGCGAGCATCCACTGGATCGCCTGGAAATCGGCGATCGGCTTCTGGAACTGCTTGCGGTCCTTCGCGTACGCGAGCGCCATCTCGAGCGCGCCGTTCCCGAGGCCGAGCGCCATCGCCGCGATCGACACCCGGCCGCGATCGAGGATGCGCATCGTATCGGTGAAGCCGTGGTCGACCTCTCCCACGCGCTGGCTGTCGGGGATGCGCACGTCCTCGAGCGTGAGCTCCACGGTGTCGCTCGAGCGACAGCCGAGCTTCTCGAGGTGCTTCGACGCCGTGAAGCCGGGCGTGCCGTGGTCCACGACGAACGCCGTGATCCCCTTGTGCCTTGCGACCTCCGGGTTGGTGCGCGCCAGGACGACGCAGAAGCCGCCAACGCTGCCCTGCGTGATGAACATCTTGGTGCCGTTCAGGATCCAGTCACCGCCCTCGCGGCGCGCCGTCGTCCGGAGCCCCGCCGAGTCGCTCCCGCTCCCCGGCTCCGTGAGCGCCCAGGCCGCGAGCTGTTCGCCCGAGGCCGCCTTCGGCAGGTACCTGCGCTTGAGCTCGTCGCTCCCGAACGCGAGGATGTGGCCCGTGCCGAGGCCGTTGTGCGAGGCCACCGTGAGCGCGAGCGACCCGTCGACCCGGGCGATCTCCTCGACGCAGATCGCGTAGGAGACGGTGTCCATCCCCGCGCCTCCGAGCTCCTCCGGGATGCGGATCCCGAGGAGCCCGAGCGCCGCGAGCTTCGGCACGATCTCGTGCGGGAAGCGCTCCTCGTGATCCCACGCGCGGGCGTGGGGCGCGACCTCGGCCCGGGCGAAGTCGCGCACCGTCTTCCGCAACAGATCGTGGTGCTCGGCGAAAGCGAAGTCCATGCCCCTCCATAGAGGGCCGGGCGGAGCCGGTCAACGCCCTGCGCACGTTCTACTTGGCCTTGGTGCACGCCTGCGCGCCCTTGACGGTGGCGCAGTGGTAGCCGGCAGGGCAGCGCGTGGCGCCAGGACCGCACGGTCGGGAGCAGTAGGTCGCCGCGATGCAGATGCCCGCCGCGCAGTCCTCGCCCTTCGTACAGGCCGCGCCCACGTCCGTGACGGGCGTGGCCTTCGTACCGGACTTCGGCGGGGTCGCCACACCGGCGTCCGCTCCGGGGACCGACGCCGCTGCGCGCCGGAACGCGTCCTCGACGAGCCAGTAGAACGCGTCGACCCGCGTGTAGATGTTGTGGACGCCGGGGCCGTCGCAGCGCGGGCCGCCGCGCGAGACGACGCCGATCACCTCGCTCGTCCCGACGTCGAGCGCCGGGCCGCCCGAGTCGCCGTGGCACGTGGCCTCCCCGACCGTGAACTCCGCCGGCGACACGGAGAGCACGCGCACGTGGTCGCGGAGCATCTTGGTCCCCGCGGGATCGCCATCGCTCCGCCGCCCGTAGCCGACGGCCCGCACGTACTCTCCAGCCCGCACGCCCGTCGGACGCACGCCGAGGGGCCGGATGTTGGGGACCGCCCGATCGAGGACGAGTAGCGCGATGTCTGCCCCGCACAGCGTGGGTCCGGCCGGCGCCACGATCTCCTTTCCGTACGCCACCACCCTGGCCGTGTGCGCGTCCTCGCCGGCCAGGATGCCGATCGTCTCTGGCACGCGGTTGCGCGTGACCTGGACGACGTCGGCGGGGCAGGTGATGGTCGCGCGCGTCTCCGCGACGCAGTGGCGCGCGGTGAGCACGATGCGGTCGGCGACGAGCGTGCCCGTGCACAGCCCCTCGCCGCCGAGATCGAGCGCCACGACCGCCGGATCGCGCCCGTGATCGGGCACGCCCTTCACGATCTCGACGACGTCGGCGACCTCCGCGTCGGGAGCGCCGGCGTCGCTGGCGTGGTGCGCGCCCCAGTCGTCGTTGCTGACGAGGCGCGGTCGCTCGCTGGACGAGCACGCGAGCGCGGCGAGGGCGGACGAGACGATGAGAGAGACGATGACCTTGTTCATGGCGAAACCTCCGGCCCGCGACCTAGCCAGGCGTGTGCCGGATTGATTCGCAACGATCTCGCGCGGTTGGCCGGGTCACCCCCCGGCCCGGCCAGTTCTTCACGTGTCCATGGACACCTACCCGGATCGTGAACCCACGCTCGCGGGAGAGAACGACAGTTGTGTGAGGCCGCGTTCACGACGCCGCGGTCTCTCGATGGATCCGTGCTCGCGCGGAGCGCGCCGCCCGAGGCACACCGGTTGCTGAGATCGCCCGCGTGCGCGCTCCCGTCCTCGCCCTCGCGCTACCGCTCGCGTGCGCCGCGCTCCTCTTCGGCGCGGATGCGCGAGCCACCACGGTCGTGCCCAGCACGTCCGTGCGCGTCGACGTGCGATCGGTCGACGTGGCGATCGCGGCCACGCCGGAGCGAACGACGACGTGGATCAAGGCGCGCTTCTCCTCCACCGGCGGGACGGTCGTCTGGTTCGTGCCCGTGCACGGCCCGGCGGCGGTCGACGTCGCGTCCGAGGCCTGGCTGGAGGGCCTCGATCTCGCCACGGCACCCCGGGTCGGCCCACCCCGGACCCTCTCGACCCCCTCGTGCAAGGTGGCGACGGCCATCGAGACGATCCCGCCCCGGCCGCCCCACCCGAGGCGACCGCCACTCGAGGCCCGCGTCCTCACCACGACGGCGGAGCTGGACGCGTACGCGACCACGTGGCAGCTCGTGAGGGACGCATCGTTCACCAAGCTCGCCGCGGGCGTGCTCGACACGAAGGCTGCGCTCCTGGCGCTCCCGCTGGCGACGACCGCCGGCGATCTCGAGACCGCCACCGTGCGCCTCGTGGGCCCGGCGCGGGAGCCGGCCCTGCCGCTCGCGCTGACCTCTCCCGGCCCCGTCGTGACCGCGTTCTCGCTCGCGACGTCGCGGTCGGTGTTCGGCGCGGGCCTGCCCCTCCAGCTCGATCCGTCGAGGCTCGCGTGGCAGCGAACGGGGAGCAACTACGCCGAGCTCCGCGCGTCGCTGCTCGCCTTCCCGGGCTTCCTCACGGAGTCCTCGGGGCACGCGCCGATCTTCGACGGCGTGGCGCTCCCGGGCGGGGACGTCACGGTGTCGGCCGTCGAGACGTACTTCGAGCGCGCCGCCACGTACGGCGACGCGATCCCCCAGACGGCGGCGTGCCGCGCGAACGCGCGCTCCTGGGGCGCGCGGTTCGAGACCGTGGGGATGGCCTGCCCGCGCGGTGCGCTCCTCCGCATCGGCGATCTCCCGTGCACCGAGACCGTCGGCGCGGGCGAGCTCGATCCGCGGGAGATCCGGTGCGGCGCGCTCTCGGACGACCTCGCCCTCGCGATCACGCGCGAGCGGCCGGGCGCGATGGGCGTCACGCGCGCCATGGGGCAGGCGATGGGAGAGGTGAAGCTCGGCTCCGGCGGCGGGGCGCGCTCGGTCTACCAGGAGGCGTCGCGATTGGATGTAACATGCACAGATTCGGGCGCGCCCCTCGCTCCGCCCACGGCCGCGGGTGGTGCGTCGCCCCCTCCCCTCTTCTCGGCGGAGGACGACACGAGCGGCGGCGGCGGTGCCGGCGGCTCCGTGGGGGGCTCGTGCCAGGGCGGCGTCTACGCCGACGACTCCTCCGGCTGCGGCGGCGACTCGAGCACGGCCGCGAGCGAGTCCAGCTCGGACGACAGCGCGAGCGACACGACCACGAGCGACGACACGACGCCGTCCGACGAAGGGGCGGACGGCGGCGGCGACGGCTGCTCCTCGGACGGCTCGTCGACGGGAGAGTCCGCGAGCTCGTCCGACGACGGCTGCGGCGGCGCCGGCTCGTCCTCCGACTCGAGCTCGTCGTCCTCCGACGACGGGTGTGGATCGGGCGGCTCGAGCTCGTCCTCCGGCGACGGGTGCGGGTCGTCCTCCTCCGCCTCGTCGGCGATGGACGCACGCCATTACACCCGACGTCGCCCGCCGGTCAGGCTCGCCGTGCACACAGTGCATGCCCAGAAGCGCGGCGCGAAGAAGAGCCCCGTCTCGAGGAGCGTACTCCTCTTCGCAGCCCTCGCCCTTCCCCTGCGGAGGCTCGCGCGTAAGGGTCTGCGCGGCTCGCCGGAGGACGGCGGACGCTGAAGCCTGTTGCGCGCGGGCGCGCGTCGTCGCAGGATGGAGACCACGTGCCCGCCGGGACGAGCGTGGGCGCATCCGCATCATGACGTCCCTTGCCTACAACGTCCGCGACCGCTCGATCTTGCTGCCGCTGTACAAGCGGTTCTTCATCGAGCCCACGCTGAGGTTCATACCGGAGCGGCTCGACCCCAACGTCATCACGCACGCGGGTCAGGTCATCTGCCTCACGGGCCTCGCGGTGCTCGTCGGCTTCGGCTCGAGGTCCGGCGGGTGGGCCTTCTTCTTCGCGATCGCGATGGCCCACCTCTACCTCTGGTGCGACAACGCGGACGGCGGGCACGCGCGGCGCACGAACCAGTGCTCGGCGCTCGGCGAGTTCCTCGATCACGGGCTCGACCTCCTCAACGCGACGTACTGCGCCGCCATGGCCGGGGTCGCGATGAACATGTCGCCGATGTGGATGGCGAGCAACGTGATGCTCGTGACGGCCGCGGCGGCCGCGATCTACTGGGAGCAGGCCGAGACGGGCACGTTCCACCTCGCGCCGCTGAACCAGATCGAGTCGGTGTTCGCGCTCACGGGCGTGCTGGTCGTGGGGGGCGTCTTCGGCACGGACGTCTTCTCGTACCGTGTGGGCCCCCTCGACGCGCGCATGGCGCTCCAGGTGTTCCTTCTCGTCAACGCGCTCTACAGCGCGTTCATCCCCTTCTGGCGCGTGATGCAGAGCGCGGGCGGACGGCGGCGCCCGAAGGCGGCGCTCCTCCCCTACGTGTCCCTCGTCGCGTTCGGCGTCGTCGTCCTCGCGTGCGGCGCGATCGGCGCGCTCACGCCGCTGGCGGCGCTCGTCGTGGGCGTCTCGGGGTACGTCTTCCTGGGGCTGCGGCACCTGACGCAACGGCTCCGTGGCACCCTGCCCTCGTCGGAGACCGCCCTCGTGCTCATGACCATCGCCTTCGCGGTGCTCGGGGGCTACCGCCTCACGGGCGGCGTCGTCACCGCGACGGTGGGCTGGATCGCGGCGGGCGCGGCGATCCTGTTCTTCGGGGCGCACTCGCTCCTCAGCTTCCGCGACGGCCACCGCCTCGTGGCCACGCTCGACGGGGACCGGCGCGCGCGCGGCCGCGAGGCGGTCGCGGTCGACGCGCACTGAGCATGCTCGCGGCGGGCGGCGCGCCCCCGGCCACCCGCCCCCGTCAACGAGGCACGATCGCCGGATACGCAGCCTCCGCGAGCGCGCGCCGCGATCTCAGGAAGAAGTGGTCCGATCCGGGCAGCACCTCGAGCGTGGCGCCGAGCCTCGTCGCGAGGCCCTTCGCCTCCTCGACCTCGCAGAAGTCGTCCTGATCGCCCGCGAAGATCGCGATCCGCCCGGGGAACGCACGACCGTCTTCCTCGAGGAAGTCGAACACGCGCACGGCCGGAGCGACGAGGACCACGCGGTCGACCCCGTTCTCCGGCGCGCCGGCCGCCGCGGCGCGCAGCCCGACCCACGTGCCGAACGAGTAGCCGCACACGGTGATCCTCGCGCCCGGAGCGCGGCGTGACAGCTCGGCGAGCGCGCGCGTGGTGTCGCGGATCTCGCCGCGTCCCTCGTCGTAGGCGCCCTCGCTCCGGCCGACGCCACGGTAGTTGAAACGGAGGTGCGCGACGTCGTCTCCTCCGCGCTCCGCGAGCAGGCGCGCCACCGCGACGAGCACCGCGGAGTGCATCGTGCCGCCGTACAGCGGGTGCGGGTGGCAGAGCAACACGGCGCGCGTCGCGCCACGAGGAGCCCGGACCCGCGCCTCGAGCCGCGGCGCGACGCTCGTCGAGTCGATCTCGATCTCCTCCTCCCCGCCGACCGTCGCCGCCGGGGACACCACCGGCTTCTCCGGGACCGGGGGCAGCTCCCTCTGCCTCGCCATGCGCGACTACGTGCCCGGCGCGGCGCGCACGAGCGACTGGAGCTTCTCGGCCGCCGCGGCGAGGGGGACGAGCTCCGCCTTCTTCGGATCCCGCTCGCTGCGCGGCTTGAGCTCGACGTTTCCCGACGCGAGCGACTTCGCGCCGATGGTCACGCGCAGCGGGATACCGAGCAGGTCCGCGTCCTTGAACTTCACGCCGGGCCGCTCGTCGCGGTCGTCCCACAGCACCTCGACGCCCCGTGCGAGGAGGTCGTCGTGGAGGCTCCTCGCCGCCTCGGCCACCACCGGCTCCTTGCCGATCGTGACGAGGTGCACGTGGTAGGGGGCGAGGCTCATCGGCCACACGATGCCGTCGGCGTCGCTGTGCTGCTCGATCGCGGTCGCCACCAGGCGCGAGATCCCGATGCCGTAGCAGCCCATGACGAGCGGCTTCTTCTCCTGGTTCTCGTCGAGGTAGCTGGCGCCCATCTGCGCGCTGTAGTGCGTGCCCAGGACGAAGATGTGTCCGCCCTCGATGCCACGGTAGCTCTGCAGCTTGCCCCCCTCGCAGCGCGGGCAGGGATCGCCCGTCGCCGCCAGGCGGAGATCGTGGATCTCGCCGTTCCAGTCGCGACCTCGGTTGACGTCCGCGACGTGCCAGCCCGTCTCGTTCGCGCCGGTGACGCCGTTCGCGACGGCCGCCGCGGCACGATCGACGAGGATCCGCCCGCCGAACCCGCTCGGCCCCGCGAAGCCCACGTCGGCGCCCGTCGCCTTCTTCACGTCCGCTTCGGTCGCGAGGAACACGTCGGCCGCGCCGAGCGCGCGCGCGAGGAGAACCTCGTTCACCTCGTGGTCGCCGCGGACGACCGCCATGACGGTCTCGGACCCCGCCGTGTAGAGCAGGCTCTTCAGCATGCGGTCCTTCGGCACGCCGAGGAGCGCGGTGACCTCGTCGATGGACGACTTCCCCGGCGTGTGGACCCGCCGCTTCTCGCGCGCCGCCTCGCCCTCGCCTGCCGCGGCGGAGGGCTTCACCGTCGCGACCTCGACGTTCGCGGCGTAGTCGCACGATCCGCACGCCACGATGGCGTCCTCACCCGAGTCCGCGAGTACCTGGAACTCGGCCGAGAGGACACCCCCCATCGCGCCGGAGTCGGCCGCGACGAGGCGGTACGTGAGCCCCATCCGGTCGAATGCGCGCGTGTAGGCTACACGCATCGCCTCGTAGCTCCGCTTCGCCCCGTCCTCGGTCGCGTCGAACGAGTACGCGTCCTTCATGATGAACTCGCGGCACCGGAGGAGGCCCCCCCGCGGCCGGGGCTCGTCGCGGACCTGGGTCTGGATCTGGTACAGGTTCTTGGGCAGATCCCGGTAGCTCCGGATCTCGCGCCGCGCGATGTCGGTGACGATCTCCTCGTGCGTGGGTCCGAGGTTGAACTCGGCGCCCTTTCGGTCCTTCAGACGGAAGAGCGTGTCGCCGAAGCGGTCCCACCGGCCCGTCTCCTTGAAGTACTCCGCGGGGAGGACAGCCGGCATGAGGATCTCGAGCGCGCCGGCGCGATCCATCTCCTCACGGACGATGGCCTCGACCCGGCGCATGACGCGCAGCCCGAGCGGGAGGAAGTCGTAGAAGCCGGCGCCGACCTTGCGGATGAACCCACCGCGCACGAGGAGCGTGTGGCTCGCGTTGACCGCGTCGGCGGGGGCTTCCTTGACCGTGGGGATGAGGGCGCGGGAGAAGAGCATCGCGGCGGATCTAGCACAGGGCTAGAACATCTCCTTCGCGATAAGCCCCGGCGCGATCGTCCCGTGCGACAGGATCTCCGTGTGGAACCGCTTGAGCGTGAACCGCTCCCCCTCCCGCGCCTTGTACCGCTCCCTCAGCTTGAAGATCATCTCACGGCCCGTCAGGTAAGCCAGCGGCTGCGTCGGGTTGGTCGTGTATCGCTTCACCTCGGAGAGCGCGAGCTCGCGCTCGAGGTGTACCCTGTCCGTCAGGATCTTCACCGCCTCGTCGAACGTCATGTTCTGGGTGTGCAGACCCACGTCGATCAGGATGCGCGCGGCTCGCACGAGCGCCCACTCGAGCTGCAGGAGCCGCTCCTCGTCGGTGTAATACCCGAGCTCCGCCATCAGCTCCTCGGCGTAGAGCGCCCACCCCTCCGAGAAGATCGCCGCGTCGGTGACCTTGCGCGCCGTCGACGGGTGGCGGCGGGCGAACGAGAGCTGGAGGTGGTGACCCGGATACGCCTCGTGCACGGCCGTGTCCACGATGTCGCCGTGGTCGTTCTCGCGCAGCATCTCCTCCTGCTTCGCCTTCGACAGGGTCTTGTCGACGGGCGTGACGAAGAAGAACCCCTTCGTCACCTTGTCGAACGGCGGCGGCTGATCGTAGGCGGCCGTCACGGTGCTCCGCTGGAACACCGGCGTGTCGATCACGGAGAGGTCGTCGCCCTCGGGGAACTCGACGATGTCCTTCTCCTTCAGGAAGTTCCGCGCGCGCTCGACCTCCAGGCGGTACGCCGGGAGCAGCCCCTCCGCCGTCGGGTGGTTGCCCTTCGCCTTCTTGAGGACCTCGTCCCAGCCCTTCGCCTTCGGGTCGATGCGCCTGGCCGTCTCGGCCATCTTCGCGTCGGTCTCGGCGAGGACCCGCTTGCCGATCGCGAGCACGCCGTCGGCGTCCTCGTCGAGGAAGTAGTCCTCGTGGAGCAGGAAGTCGAAGTGGTCGCGCCCGGCGGCGAAGCTGCCGTTCGAGCGGGGCATCACCTCCTTCTGGAGGTAAACCTTGAACTCCTCGTACGCCTTGGTCGCGCCCTTCAACGCCGCCTCGACGCGCGCCTTCTCCTCGGGGAGCGCCTTGAGCAGGAACGGCCTCTGCTCGTCGAAGAAGGCCTTCGCGCCGCCAGAGCGCTCGATCCCGATCTGCGTCCAGACCTTCGGGGGGTTGAGGAGGTTCTTCCGGGCCTCGCCGACCACCGCGGGGATCCTCTCGAGGCGGGCGAGCACGTTCCTGGCCCGCTCCACCTCGGGCGCGTACGCGCGCGCGGTCATGAGGAAGATCGCGTTCAGCGGGGTCACGTAGATCGCCGGGGAGCGCTCGAGCGGCCGCTCGACGCGCTTGCGTCGGATGTCGACCCGGAGCTGGTGCTGCATGAGCTGGAGGTCGATCTGCGCGCGCTTGCTCGCGCGCGGAGCTTTGAAACGCTCCTCGAGGCCCTTGAGGAACCGCTCCTCCTCTTCGATCAGGCGGTCCCACGCGCGTGACTCGCGCTCCTCGAGCTCCGTGTCGCGCGTGTGGATGCCGAGGCCCGTCGCCGCCTCGGGCGAGACCTTCACGAGGAGGTCGAGGTACTCGGCCTGCGCCTTGTCGATGGCGACGTCGTCGGCCTCGTCGCGAGCAGGCGAGGCGCCGGCGTCCACGGCCGCCACCGCCGTCGACGTCGCGGTGGTCACAGGGCGGAGGGGCGGAGGGGCGTTCTCCGCCGGCGGCGTCGCCGCGCACGCTGCAACGAGGAGCGGGAGCAGAGGGGAGAGGGCCGAGATCGCGGAGCGCATGGCCGACCTCATAGCCGCCGCGGGCGGCGGACGAAAGGGGCGATCCGGGTGGTGCGCGTGAGCGTTTTGTGACAGAAGCACGGGCCGAAATAGATTGATCTGCTGGGCCTTCCCCCGGATTCTAGGCTCCGGTACCTCCTCATGTCGCCAGGAACACGCCGAAAAGACGCGGTCGAGCTCGCGGCCGGGTACTCCGCGAAGCACCGCTTCTACGAGAAGCTCGGCATCCTGGCGGGCGCCGGGTTGTTCGTCGCGCTGTGCGTCCGGCTGGCCCTCACGCCGCCGCTCTCGGGCTGGTTCGTGCCGCTCGCGGCCCTCTGCGGGATGCTCGCGGCCGACTTCGTCTCCGGGTTCGTGCACTGGGCCTTCGACACCTGGGGCGCGGTCGACACACCGGTGCTCGGGCGGCTCGCGATCCGCACGTTCCGCGAGCACCACGTCGATCGGAAGGCGATCACCCGCCACGACTTCATCGAGACGAACGGCCACAACATCGCGCTGTCGTGCGTGATGTCGACCCTCGGGCTCCTGTTCCTGATGGGGACGCCAGGCCTCCTCGCCACCTTCGGCGCGATGTGGGCTCTCTGCACCGGGATCTTCGTCGCGTCGACCAGCCAGATCCACAAGTGGGCGCACATGGACACGCCGCCGCGGTTCATCCACCTGCTGCAGCGCGCGCGGCTCCTCATCTGCGCCGAGCACCACGCGAAGCACCACGCGGCGCCCTACGACCGGAACTACTGCATCACCGTCGGCTGGATGAACGAGCCGCTCCGCTACATCCGCTTCTTCGAGACGCTCGAGGCGATCATCACCTGGGTCACCGGGTGGGTCCCGCGCGAGGACGACATCGGCAAGGAGGCCGCCCTCGCGAGCCTGGCCGAGGCCGAAGCCAAGCCGCCGCCGGTTCCCGTACCGCCGGAGAGCTGACGAGGCTCAGATCGTCGAGCCCGCCATCGCCGAGAGCGTGGCGCCCACGTACCGGACGGCGAGGGCGAGCGTGTCCGCGCGCGCGGTCGGCGTGTCCTGGAGGGGAGGCGCGACCTCGACGAGATCACCCGCCAGCAGGCCGATCTCCTCGCCCAGGCGCGTGACGAGCCGCTCCACGAAATCGGGCGTCAGGCCCCCCGCCTCGGGTGTGCCCGTCGCGGATGCCCACGCCGAGTCGGTGCCGTCGACGTCGTTCGAGAAGTAGACGCCCGTCACGCCGACGGCGCGCAGGTGCCCGACGATCGCGTCGAGCTCGCGATCCGGATCCTCCAGGCACGCGGACGCCCAGAACTGCCGCACACCGAGCGTCCCCTCCCAGTGCGCGCGATCGTGACGTGACGCCCGGATCCCGACCTGCACGAGCCGGCCATCACGCCCGAGGAGCTCGTTGGCGTGGAAGGACCACGTGGCGAAGCAGTATTTCACGCCGAGCCGCTCCTCGAGCAGGTCGGTGTGCGCGTCCGGCTGCACGATCCCCCATCGCGCGCCCGCGTGCGCGCGAGCGAGCGCGGACGCGACCGGCCATGCGACCGAGTGATCGCCGCCGAGCACGAAGGGCTTCACGGTGGGGTTGAGCGCGAACACGAGATCGAGCGCGCGCTCGGCCATGGAGAGCGGGGAGACGGGGACCGCGGCGCGGACCGCCGGCGGGAGCTCGGGGTAGAGGGCGGCACGGCTCCGCTCCTTCTGGGACTCGGAGAGCATCTCGTCGTGAAGGAGCTGGGGGACGCAAAGGACGTCACCGATGTCGACGATCCGCGCCGCGTCGAGGCGAGCGGGCCAGTCCGGCCGCGCGTCGAGCAGCGCCTTGCGGATCTCGATCGGCCCCAGGTTCGCGCCACGCCGGAAGCCCGCGCCGACGTCCGAGGGGACGCCCAGGATGATGGCCCTCGCGGCCGGGATGCGCGCGAGGGCGGCCTCCCAGCGCGCGGTCACCGCGGCGTCGTCGTGTGCAGAGTACAACCTTCGCTGGAGCGCGCGCTGCTCGTCGAGGCCGGTCGACACGAGGTGGAGGCCACCGCCGGCGGGGCGCAGGAGGAGGCGGAGCTCTTCGAGGGGGGACACGGGGGGAGATCTAACCGATCGGAGGTCCGCCGTCCGCGTCCGACATCCGACGATCCCTGGTTCCCCGGCGATCCGCCTCCGCTGTACAGAGGCCGCGGTTCGTGTGGGACAAGACCCACGTTTTCCCGGCGAGATCGCGCAGGCACGGCCCCTGCAGTGAGTGCCGCCCATGTGGAAGCCGAGCATGGTCGTCGCGCTGGTCACCCTGGCGCTCGCGGGCTGCGGGAGCGCGAACGACGAGGACACGGAAGCGTCGACCGGTGAGCTCGGGGCGCGGGCCTTCCGGGCGCGCTCGACCGCCTACTACCCGTCGAACTCGGCCCTCGAGGGCGGGTTCAAGGACCGGCTCGGCAAGCCCCTCCGCACGCTGCAGCAGTACCTCGACGGCGACGCGGACTACGTGTCCGTCGCCATGGACTCGACGGCGTTCCCCTACGGCACCAAGCTGCGCATCCCGTCGCTCGACGCGAAGTACGGCACCGCGATCGAGTTCCGCGTCGTCGACACGGGCGGCGCCTTCCGCGGCCGCGGAACCTCGCGCATCGACATCTGCGTGAAGAACTACTCCGCCTCGATCGACCCGTCCGTCAACCGGACGCTGGACATCCAGGTCGGCGGCCCCGCGTCGCCGTCGTCGCCCACGCCCCCGTCCACGAGCACGCCGGCTCCTGCGCCGCCCTCGGGCGAGGGCCCGGCATGCTCCAACGACGGCATGTGCAACCCGGGCTCCAACGGCGCCGGGAAGATCTGCACCGCCGGCCGCTGCGTCGCCGGGTGCCGCGCCGACTGGCAATGCCCCGGAAACACCACGTGCGTCAGCGGCCAGTGCGAGTGATCACTTCGGTAGGGGCGGCGGCTCCGGCGGCTTGCCGTCGTCGCCGATGCAGGACGCCAGATCCATGATCAGGAACAGGAGCGCCTTCTCCTGCGGGAAGAGACCTCCGGTGACGCAGTTCGCGGGGAACGTGCCGCCCGCGATGTCGCCGCTGGAGACGTGGATGTCCGTGTAGACCGTACGCCCGCACTGCTCCGCGACGGGCTTGCCGATCGGCGTGTTGAACGAGAAGTACTTGGTCGACACGCCCGGATCGTGGATCCACTGCCGCGAGACCGCCGGGTTGACGCTGGCGACGTTCTTTCGGAGATCGATCATGGCGATCTTCCCCGGCGTCGCCGTCGCGCCGACGTTCTGGAGCCACTCGGCGAGGGCCTGACCGCGGGGGAACGACTGGTCGACGGTCACCGTCCTGTCGCCCTCGTCCACGTTCGGGACCCAGTTCGCCGTCGTGGGGAGCGGCGCGATGCCCTTCTTGATCCACGTGTAATGGTAGTGCGAGGCGAACACGCGGCCGCCGGCGTTCACGTAGTCGAAGATGTTCTGCTTCGCGGCGGCGGACATCGTGCCGGTGGGCCCGTCGTTCTCGTCCCCCTCGCAGGAGAGGACGACGATGTCGTGCTTCTTCAGCTCGTCGAGGCTGTCCCAGAGCGCCTTGCCCGTCGGCGTCGCGTTGTCGATCTTCGAGCCGTCGACCACGGTGCCGAACGGGTCGGTGCGCTTGCCCTGGTAGAGGTGGACGCGGCCGGGGCCCGAGGGGTTCGTGAACTCGGCAGGGGCGATCCCGAGCTTGCGGAAGAAGCACTCGATGGCGTCGGCGCCGCCGGTGCTGATGGCGATCTGGGGGATGTCGCCCTCCGCCTTGCTGCGCGGGAGCCGCGTGACCTCCGCGTCGAGCGGCGTGTCCTTGCAGGCCGCGACGGTCGGAACGGTGACCTGCCGGCGCCAGCGCCCGATCTGTACGACGACGGGGACGTTCACGTCGACCGGGACGTTCTTGAGGACGAACTCGCCCTTCGCGTCCGTGAGCGTGACCGCGATGGGCCGCCCGCTCGGGACGGACGCGCACCGATCGCAGGCGATTCCCGGCTTGAACACGTCCACCGCGGCATTGGGGACGTAGACGAGGGCGTTGTAGAGGGGGATCTTCCCGCTCGGATCGAGGACCTTGCCGGAGAGGGACGTCGTGCCGCCGGCGGGGCAGTCCTTCTTCTGCTTGCACTGGAGGTTCACGCACGGCGGCTCGGTGTCGCTGCCAAGGAGGATCGGCGCGTCAGCCGTCGAGGTCGAGGCGTCGCCGAGGTCCGTGGTGACGAGCGGCGGCCGGTACTCGCTGATCGGGCCCGGGTCCGAACACGCCGTGGCGACCGCGGACCCCGCCGCCAGGAGGAAGGCGACGGCAGCAAACACAACAGGGACCCTACCCCTCGTCATGACGTTCAGAGTAGCACCGCGTTTGTCGCTGGGCGTCCAACGTTTTCGAGTAACGTGGTGCGCTCGACCGTGCAAGGCTCCCTGCCCCGCCCTCGTCGCGCCCGCCGCTGGCGTCGCGCCCTCCTCCCTCGTCGCGGCCTCGTCGCGCTCGCGCTCGTCGCGTGCTCCGGGCCCGCACGTCTTGCGCTCGGCGCGCCGGAGCCTTGGTCCGACTCGGATCCAGCCGGCCCGCCGACGCGGCTCGTGTACGCGGACTACGGCTTCCGCGGAGGCGCCGAGTACCGGGCGAACATGCTCTACATCAACCCGCTCGATCTGAGCTCGGAGGACTACCGCAAGTTCACCACGATCGAGCACCGCCTGCGCCTCGACACGACGTTCGACTACCGGGACAAGGTCCGCCTCACGATGTCGGCGGACGTGCTCGACGGCACGCTCTGGGGCGACAACGGCGACCTCGGCACCACCCCCGAGCCCACGAGCGGTGCCAACGTCAACACGCAGAACACGAACAACGCCAGGCTCTGCGTGAAGCAGACGGGCCCGAGCTCCGTCGACGCGAACAGCTACACGTACGCGGTCTGCCCCGGCGACAGCTTCACGATGCGCCGCGCCTACGGCGACGTGGTCACGCCGATCGGCCTCTTCCGGATCGGCCGCCAGCCGACCACCGAGGGGGCCGCGATCGCGCTGAACGACGGCGACGGGCGCAAGAACCGCTTCGGCTTCGCGAACCGCGGGACCACGTCCGATCGCGTCCTCTTCGCGACGAAGCCGCTCGAGGCGTTCAAGAGCTCGCCCGACACGTCCACCACGCGCGGCACGTTCTTCATCCTCGCCTACGATCAGAACGTCCTCGACAAGCCGCAGGCCCTCGGCGACGACCTCCGCACCTGGATCACCGCCATCCGCGTCCTCGAGCCCGACCTGGGCGGCGGCGCGGTGCGCGACTTCGAGGGACGCATCTTCCACGGTCACCGCTGGGACAGGCAGAACGGCACGGCGGTGAACGCCTTCGGGAGCCGCCTGGTGGGCCGCGTGATGCGGGACTTCTTCGTCGGCTTCGACGCCGCCACGTTCCTGGGAACGACCCGCGAGGTGTCCGAGGCGTTCGCCGTCATCACCAACGATCCGGTGCGCGAGCAGGCCATCCGGCAGTTCGGCGTGCGCGCGGTGGCCCGCTACGACCGCCCGAAGTACACGGCCTACCTGGAGTTCGACTACGCGTCGGGCGACTCCGATCCCCAGATCTCCACGCCGCTCACGCAGTTCCGCTTCGCCGACGACACGAACGTGGGGCTCCTCATGTTCAAGCACGCGCTCGCGTACCAGACCGCGCGCGCCAGCGCCGCCGCGATCGAGCTCCTCAAGGGCCTCAAGGCGCCGACCATCCCCGCGGAGGCCATCGCGTCGCGCGGCGCGTTCACGAACGCGCTCGCGGTCTACCCGCAGGCCGACTTCCGGCCCGTGCGCAACCTGCTCCTCCGCGGCGGCATGCTGGTCGCGTGGGCGCCGGCGAGGGTCTACGACCCCGTGCAGTCGCAGCAGCGCCGCGACGGCGTCCAGATCCAGGACGACCTCATCAACTTCGCCGGCGGCAAGCCCGGTACCTTCTACGGCGTCGAGCTCGACGGCCGCGTCCAGTACCGCTTCATGGATCACTTCATCTTCGATCTCGAGGGCGCGCTGTTCTTCCCCGGCGACGTGTTCCAGGACATCGACGGCAAGGCCGCGCGCAGCATGATGATCCAGGGCCGCACGACCTTCGTTTTCTGAGGCGACCATGCACCTCTCCCCCAGAAAGACCCTCTCCCTGCTCGCCCTCGCGGCCCTCGGGGTGGCGTGCGCCGGGCGCTACGACGCCCCGCCCCGTGTCGACATCGCGGGCCTCCAGGACGGCGTCCTGTCCGACGTGAGCGCCCCGCTCGTCCTCCGCTTCTCCAAGCGCGTCAAGCCGGAGACCGTCAAGGTCTCGATCGTGAAGCTCGAGCTCGACCTCGAGGGCAATCTCGCCGACGAGGTGGCCGGCCCGGATCCCGCGAACCCGCCCCAGCTCGCACCCCTCTTCGCGCACGACGACAGCGGCGACCGCTTCGGCACCAGCGCCTTCATCGACGACAACAGGGCCCTCGAGATCCGACGCCTCGGCTTCCCGATCGGGACGAAGCTCGCGCTGATCGTCGAGCCCGGCCTCGCGACGGACGACGGCGCGGCGGCCACCGTCGCCCGGCGACGCATCCCGTTCGCGTACAACTTCAAGTGCAAGGGCACCAAGGGGCCGGGTGTCCTCACGAGCGGGAGTTACTTCTTCGTCCTCGACGTCGAGTCGCCGGTCGGCACGCAGCTCCAGCTCTTCACGACGCTCGAGGTCGATCCGGTGACGGGCCTCTTCCGCGGCCAGTTCACGAACGCCGACCGGAGCCTCGATCGCTCGCGGTGCAGGACGGTATCGTGCGCGGCGGTCGACGCGTGCCGCACGCTGCCCCGGGAGGAGTGCGTGGCGCCCTCCCTGCGCGCGGGTGGCCCCGACGAGTTCCCCGATTACGTCGTCAACAACACGCCGCCCACGGGATACTCCTTCTCGGTCACCGGCTGCGCCGAGGACCAGGGCGACGGGTCGAGCGCGTTCGTCACCGCCCCGGCGGACGTCGTCGTGCAACAGCCGGCGGTGTCGGTGACGGGCCTCGCGATGATCGCCGCGTTCACGAAGGGGACGGACGGCGTGCTCAGGGCGACGGGCGGGGCGACGGGCGACAAGGTCCTGCTCGCGGGCAACCCGCTGAACGGCTCCGCGAAGGGCACGGCGCGCGGGCGTTCGCTGACACCTGAGCAGGCCCCGAAGGACATCCCGAAGCCGCCCGCGAAGTGATGCCGCACCCGACCCGTTTCGACAACCTCGCGGATGTCGGGCGCCTCCCGTGGTTCGAGGCGTACGACGATCGCGTCGTCGTGTCGGACCGTTCCATCGGGCCGGTGATCGACGTCCACACGCACGTGGCCCTCGCGTACGTGCGCCCGATGCAGCTCGATCTCGAGCGCGCCTCCCCGCGGACGGAGCACTACCTGCCGTCGTGCTGCCGGCTCGACCTCGACGTGTACGTGAACCGGAACTTCTCGCCGCAGGATCTCGCGGCGATGAAGCGCGATCTCACGAAAGGGAGCCTCACCGCCGGCGGCATGCGAAAGACGCACACCGTGCCCAACCTGGTGCGCGAGATGGACGAGCTCGGCGTCGAGCACTCGGTCCTCCTGCCGATCGACTTCCCCGTGCTCTCCGACAACGCCACGTACGCGCTCGACGCCCAGCGCTCGTCGAGGCAACGCCTCCTCTCCTTCGGATCGGTGCACCCGTACGCGACCGACGTGCGCGGCAAGCTCGATGGGCAGATCGCCCGGGGCGCGCGCGGCGTGAAGGTCCACCCCGCCGTGCAGCTCGTCCGCCCCGACGCCGCGCGCGCGATGGCGCTCTACCGGCTGTGCGGCGAGCGGAACATCCCGGTGCTGTGGCACTGCGGTCCCGTGAACATCGAGCCGCCGCTCGGGAGGTATCTGTCGCAGGTGCGTTTCTACGAGAAGCCGCTCGCGGAGAACCCGCGGACGACGTTCATCCTCGGGCACGCGGGCGCGCTCCAGCTCGAGCAGGCCCTTGCGCTCGTGAAGCGGTACCCGAACGCCTACCTGGAGACGTCCTCGCAGGGCCTCCCGGGGATCCGGCGGATCGTGGAGACGGTGGACACCGACCGCGTCCTGTTCGGGAGCGACTGGCCGTTCTACCACCAGGCGATCGGCATCGCGAAGGTGCTCATCGCGACCGAGGAGCGGCGGGAGCTCCGGGGGCCCATCCTGCACGGGAACGCGCGCCGGCTGCTCGGTCTGGGCGCGAGCTGATCAGCCGCCGCGGACCGCCTCCGCGACCCGCTCGCCGGTCTCGTGCGCGAGGAGGATCCCGTTGCGGTAGTGGCCCGTCGCCGCGAACAGCCCGGGAACCGCCGTCGCCCCCACCACGGGCGGCACGTCCCCGACCCACGGACGGAAGTTGCACCATGCATCCTTGTACTCTGCATCTTTTAGCCCGGGCGCCACCCCGAGCGCGACGCCCAGGATCTGCGCCACGCCGCCCGCGGTGACCTCACGCTTGTGCCCGACGTGCTCGGTGGTGCTCCCGCACAGCACCCGCCCGTCGCCCCGCGGCACGAGGTAACCGCCGCCCCCGAACACGATCGTGGAGAGCGTGGGCGGCCGCTCCTCCAGGAGGACGATCTGTCCGCGAACCGGCCGCACGTCGGGAAGCGCGCCCGGAGCGCCGACCACGTGCGACGTCCAGCTCCCGGCCGCGAGCACGACCGCGTCCGCCAGGATGCGGCCGTCGTCGGTGTCCGCGCCCACGCACCGATCGCCATCCATCGCGAGACGGCGCACGGTCACCCCCGACCGCACGTCCACGCCACGCCGCACGATCGCCACGTGGAGCGCGCGGAGGAGCTGCGGCGGCTCGACCTGCGCGTCCCTCGCGAAGTGGACGGCTCCCACGGCGGAGGGCGCGATCGACGGCTCGAGCCGCCGGGCGTCGGCCGTCCAGTCGGCCTCGAGGCCCATCTCGCGCTGCGACGCGGCGACCGCGCGCAGGCTCTCCGCCTCGTCCGCCGTGAAGGCCACGGCCATGGCCCCGCAGCGCCTGAACCCCGGGTCGATACCGCTCACCTCGCGGAGCGCTTCGACCCAGGCCGGGTAGCCCTCGCGCGCCTCGACGAGCCTCCGCCGGAAGGCCGGATCGACGGGCGGGTGCGCCTCGATCTGCGCGCCGAGGATCCCCGCCGCGGCGCTCGACGCCTCCGCCCCGGGGATGGCGCGTTCGAGCAGGGTCACCTCGCACCCCCGCGCGCGGAGCGACCACGCCGACGAGGTCCCCATGACGCCGCCGCCGATGACCAGGACCCGCATGGGGTGGCCCCTACCACGGACGACAGACAGCGGACAGCGGAGGCGGACAGGTCGTTCCTCGCCCACGCCCGTAGGGGCTTTCCGCGCTCGTTCGTTCCGTGCGACCGTGTGCGTCCCACCCAAGGAGACAAGCAACCCATGCGTCGATCCATCCTGGCGGGAGCCGCCGCCCTCCTCGTCGCTTCCCTCGCCCCGCGCGCCGCGAGCGCCTTCTGCGGGTTCTACGTGAGCGGCGCCGACGCCAAGCTCTTCAACAACGCGACGCAGGTCGTGCTCATGCGCGAGGGGCAGCGCACCGTGCTCTCGATGCAGAACAACTACCAGGGGCCGCCCGAGAACTTCGCGATGGTCGTGCCGGTCCCCGTCATCCTCCAGAAGGAGAACGTGAAGACGCTCCCGAAGGCCGTCTTCGAGCGCGTGGATCAGCTCGCGGCGCCGCGCCTCGTCGAGTACTGGGAGCAGGATCCCTGCCAGCAGGTCGTCGAGACGAAGGCGCGCGCCGTCATGGCGCCGATGGCCGCCGGGCCTGCGAAGGCCTCCGGCCGCTCCGGCGACGACCTCGGCGTGACCGTGGAGGCGCAGTTCACCGTCGGCGAGTACGAGGTGGTCATCCTGTCTGCGAAGGACGCGGGTGGCCTCGACGCCTGGCTCAAGCAGGAGAAGTACAAGATCCCCGAGGGCGCCGAGCCCTACTTCAAGCCGTACATCCAGCAGGGGTCGAAGTTCTTCGTCGCGAAGGTGGACGTGTCGAAGGTCAAATTCGAGACCGGGATGGCCATGCTCTCGCCGCTCCGCTTCCACTACGACAGCGAGAAGTTCAACCTGCCGGTCCGCCTCGGCCTCATGAACGCGAACGGTACGCAGGACCTCATCGTGCACATCCTCGCGAAGCAGCAGCGCTACGAGGTCGCGAACTACCCGAACGTGACGATCCCCACCAACCTCGACGTCTCCGAGAAGGCGCGTGGCGAGTTCGGGAGCTTCTACGCGGCGCTCTTCGACCGCACCATGGAGAGGAACCCGAAGGCGGTCATCACGGAGTACGCCTGGGACGCGGGCACCTGCGATCCGTGCCCCTCGCCCGCCCTCAACCCGGGCGAGCTCGCCACGCTCGGCGCCGACGCGCTGCCGTCCGCGAACCCGGACCCGAGCCCGCCGGCCGTCCCGCCGTCGCCCCCGGGCGTGACGCCGAAGACCGCGCCGCTCGCCCCCACCCTCGGGAAGCCGGTCGCGCCGGGAGCTCCGGTCCGGCCCATGCCCATCGGGCGTCGCGGATGGTTCTCCACCGGGTTCGTGCTCACGCGATTGCATGCGAGATACACGAAAGACTCGCTCGGCGAGGATCTCGTGTTCAAGGCGGCCGAGCCGATCGCGGGTGGACGCGAGTTCATGGGCCAGAACGGGAAGCTCGAGGAGGGCGCCGTGAAGGGGGCGGGCACCAACAACTTCCAGGGCCGCTACGCGATGCGCCACCCCTGGACGGGCCCCGTCACGTGCGAGAACCCGCGCCGCGGGATCTGGGGGGGTCCGCCGCCGAGCGTCGTCGGCGACGCGCGGCCGAAGCCCGCGCTGAACCTGGCGTTCGCTCCGCGCGGGAAGCTCGAGCTCGCGTCGTTCGTGCAGAAGGACGTGCCCGAGATCGGACTGAAGGGTGCCGCGCCGCCCAACAGCGGGGTCGGCCCCGTCGGCCACGCCGGCGTGGGCGCGACGCCTCCTCCCACCTCGACCGCCACGACCGCCGCGACCGCCACGACCGAGACAGCGCCGACGACCGAGCCGGCTCCGAAGAAGTCGGGCTGCAGCACCGGGCCCGTCACCGACCGCCCCCTTGCAGCCGTCGCCGCCACCCTCGGCGGCCTCCTCGCGCTCGGCCTTCGCAGGCGGTCCCGGGTTCGGCCCTGAGCTCCCCTTTGAAGCACCTCGGTCTCTCCTCCCTGGTCCTCGTCGCCGCGTCCGCGTGCGCGTCCGGGGCGCTCCGTGAAGAACCGTCGGTCCGCGGCGGCTCCGCGCCGGGGTCCCCCGGGGCTCCTCCCGCGGGCGCGGGCGCGGTCGCGGTCCTCCCGCGCTCCACCCCGGACTTCCACCCGTCGCAGATGCGCCTCGTCGGCGGCAAGGAAGGCGCCGGCACGCGGCTCGCGGACGTGGACACGTGCGAGGGTTGCCACCTCGACATCGCCGCGACGTGGCGCGCGAGCGCGCACGCGTTCTCCTCGTTCAACAACCCGGTGTACCGCACGGTCGTCGAGCGGTTCCGCAAGGACAGAGGAAACGACAGGAGCCTCTTCTGCGCGGGCTGCCACGACATCGCGCTCATGGTCGACGGCAAGATGGCGAAGGACGTCGATCCCGCGGATGTGCGCGCGTACGCTGGCGTCTCCTGCCGGACATGCCACGGCGTCAGCGCGACGCGACCGGACGGCAACGGCAGCTTCGACCTCGACGCGAGCGAAGTCCCGCTCCCGAGGGACAAGGATCCCGACAGCGTGCTCCGCCACAAGGCCGTCGTCGGGCGTGCGCCGCTCCGGACCGCTCAGCTCTGCGTGACCTGCCACCGCGCGTTCCTCGACGCGTCCACCGGCAACGCGAACCACCTCATCGGGCAGGACGACGCGTCGCCGTGGATGCGGTCGGCCTACGCCGGCACGCACGCCGCGCGCATCGACGACGTCGACGAGAAGGACTGCCGCGGCTGCCACATGACGAAGGAGCCGACGTCGCTCGGCGAGCCGACCGCGCGCGGCGGCCTGTTCACGTCGCACCGCTTCACGGGGGCCCACACGTGGCTCGCGTCGATGATCAAGGACCCGGAGCAGGAACGGCGCGCCGCCGAGTTCCTGCGAGGGTCCGCCACGATCGACGTGGCGGGCGTCGTGCTGCCGAGCGGCCGCGTGCTCGTCGAGGACGCCCCCATCGTCACCCGGCCGGGCTCTCGCGTCTCGTTCGAGGTCGTCGTCAAGAACGAGCGGACGGGGCACCGCTTCCCCGGTGGCGTCATGGACGCGCAGGACGTCTGGATCGAGGTGGTCGTCGAGGACGCGCGTGCCCGGCGCGTGGCGGACGCGGGCACCGAGCACGAGGCGAGCGGACGGGATCCCTCCGCGCACCGGTTCGTCTCGTACATGGCCGGCACGGACGGCCTCATGCGAACCGTCCGCGAGACGCACGAGTTCGCGGCCAACGTCTACAACCACACGATCCCGCCGCGCGACACGGCGCTCGTGGTGTACGCGCTGGATCTCCCCGGCACGCTCGGCGCCGACGCCTTCCCGCTCCAGGTGACGGCGCGGCTCCGCCACCGCACGAGGAACCGCGATCTCCAGAAGGCCGCGTGCGACGCCACGCTCACCGAGCGCGGCCGCGCGTTCGGAAGGGAGGGCCTGAGGAAGGTCGCCCGCGCCCTGGATCCTTGCCGGCCGCAGCCCGTGATCGATCTCGCGGTGAGCCAGATCCGGCTGTCCACGGATGTGGGCGCGACGTCGACGCGCGTCGACGCGCGTGGCGCGACGGCCACGTTCGCCCGGGTCCACGCGTACGCGGTCGGCCTTTCCCACGTGGTGCAGGAGCGCCTCGAGGAGGCCAGCGCCGTCACCGAACGCGCACGCCTGCTGGCGCGGACCCCGCGCGAACGCGCGATCGCGACCGGGCTTCTCGCCGACATCCTGGCCCGGCAGGGAATGGTGCAGGATACACGCACCCGCCTGGGCGAGGTCGAGCGGCTCGCGCCCGGTCACCCTGCGACCGCGAGGATCCTCGCGGAGACGTACAAGACGACCTGGCAGTGGGATCTCGCGGCGCCCCACCTCGCGCGGGCCGTGAAGGGCGCCCCGAGGGACGACACGCTGTGGGCCGACCTCGCGATCGTGCGAGCGGGCTCTGGCGATCCGGCGGGCGCGCTCCAGGCCACGGCGGTGGGCCTGCTCCTCCAGCCACGCGACGCCGACATGCTCCGCGTACAGGCGCTCGCGCTGCCCGAGGTCGGCGGATCCCCGGACGTCATCCCGCAAGCCCACGCCGCGTTCATCGAACGACGGGCGCCGGACAACGCCCCGGGGATACGCAACCTGTGCAACCTCAGGGTCCCGGGCTGCGCGAACGAGCGACTCCCCGTCCACGCCCACGCGCTACGCCTCCGCTGACGGGCGCGTCTCTTGACCCCTCGAGACCGTCACCGAACGCGGCGCAGGAGCCTCGCGACGGCGTACAGGTTCCACGCCGCGAAGCACGCGAACAGCGCCGTGAGCAGCACCGCCCAGCGTGCGTCTCCCGGGGCCTCGCCGTTCACCAGGAGCCACGCGCCCGCCGGCACACGCTGCCCGCGGGACTCGATCGCGCTCTTCAGCCCGCGATGCCGCGGCCCGACGTCGTCGAAGCGCACCAGCCGACCCGTGAAGCTCGACGGGGGCACGTAGCGCTCCCCCTCGGCCCCCGCCGGGAGCCGCACCTCGACCCACACGTTGGGCTGCCCGGAGGGATGGAGGACCGGAAACGCCCGGAACGTCTCGCTGGCGAAGGGGCGCTCGTAGCGGATCGCGCCTGCCGCGCCGACCAGGCCGCGCCCCTCGATGTGGCTGTTCTCGACGAACGCCGCGGGCGGCGCCACGGAGAGATCCCCGAGATCCGTGATGGCCGGACGCGAGAACGCGTACACCGCGTCCCGCCGGAGGCCGACGACCATCCCCGCCGAGAGGACCGCCGTGACGAGGAGCAGCCCCACCGTCAGGGTACGCTCCCGCCGGGGCGGCGCCGGGAGCGCGACGAGCTCCGGGTCCACCTCGTCGGTGCCCAGCCCCAGGATCGGCTCGTGGGTCGCGCTCTCGCCGCTCATGACATTATCCTTTGATTCTCAACGGTTGACATGGGGGTGGGGCCATGCGGGGAGCTCGAGGGGGACGTCTCGACCCCCTCGAATCAGGAGGTGGGAGCGCGGCCGGTCCGCGATTCAGCCTCGCACGAGACAGCGCGGAGCGTCCAAGGTTCCCCGAATTTTCTCGCCACCAGCGATTTTTCGCCGGACGAAGCGGAGCGTCGATCTTGCGAGCCTCCACCCGGAACATGATACCCTCCCCGTACCGAAGCCATGGCTGCCAAGAACGTCGTCTGCCCTTCCTGCGGTTTCCAGAAGAACCCCCCGGGGTCCACGCGCTGCGGGCACTGCGGCGCGAAGATCGAGGCCCTGGGCAAGTCCGCTCGCACGAAGGAAGAGGAGGAGGCGCGCCGCTACCAGCAGGACGGGATCAGCGTGCAGTGGATGTTCATCGCGCTCGCCGTCCAGGGGGTGCTCACCGCAGCGATGGTCTTCGGTCTGCCGAAGATCATCACGGCCATCGACTTCGAGGGCGGCAACGGCATGATCGTGTGCGTCCCCGTGTGGTTCGTCGGGGGCATCCTGGTCGGTATGATCTCGCCGGGCCGCACGTTCATCGAGCCGATGATCGCGGCGTTCCTCGTGGCGCTCCCCACCACCTTCCTGCTCGTCCAGAGCCAGACGGTGCGCACGTTGCCGACGTTCCTCTACGTGATCCTGAGCGGCATCGGCGTGATGTTCACCCTCATCGGGTCCTACATCGGCGAGCGCATCCAGATGGGGCCACCCCCGAAGGCAGTCGACTAGTACGCGTGTCCGCGCGGCCGAGGCTCGGCCGGCGGTGACGAGGCGCGCTACCGACGCGGCGCCCTACGCGGTCGCCTTCGCGGCGATGGAGCGGCGGCGGTCCATCCACTGGGCACACGCGGTCTCGATCTGAACAGCGAGGCGGGCGCTCGCGCACTCGAACGTCGCCACGACGTCGTCCCCCTCCAGGATCTGCACGAAGTGGTTGGTGGCCCTGAGCGACGTACGACCGAAGGGGAAGACGCGATGCCGCACGGGCGTCACGACGTGGATGCCGTCGACGCCCAGCCGGATCTCGCGCCTGAAGATGTTCGCGACGACCAACGTGAGCGCGGCGATCACGAGGCCGAGGACGATGAGCGGCGCCTTCTCACCGGAGAGGAGGTCCCCGGCGAAGAGGCGCAGGAGCACCGCCGCGCCGCCGGCCGTGCCAAGGAGCGCGGCGCCCATGGACCACGTCATGGGCGTGCGGAGCTCGAACGACCCGGTCGGCAGACCTTGGAAGCCCAGCTCGCGCATCAGCACCCCGTGCTCGAGCTCGGCGAGCTGGATGGTGACCTCGCGCCCGCGCGCGTCGAAGAGCGTCACCATCCAGCAGGTGTCGTGGCGCGAGGACACGACGCCCGCGAGGTCCGCCCGGGGGAACAGGACCTTCCGCTCGAGACCCACGGCGGCGTCCGAGAGCCGGAGGTGGACGGTCCCGCGAGCACGCATCCAGGGCCGGACGCTCGACAAGCCGAGGGTCAGGCCGATGCCGACGGCGAGCGCCGCGATCGAGAGGGTGCTCGGGATGACCGCGAAGCCGACAGCGCCCAGGACCGCGAAGACACCCCACACGGCCAGCGGCCGAGCGTACAACTTGCCCTTGAAGTGTCGGACCCTCGACTCGGGCGCTCCGCCAGGCGGCAGCGTGCCGGGCGAGGCCGACGCGCTCAATTGTCCTTCTGATCGCGGACGCGGGCGGCCTTGCCTTGCAGATCGCGGAGGTAGAAGAGCCGCGCCCGGCGCACCACGCCGCGCGACACGATCTCGACCTTGTCGATGCGAGGAGAGTGAAGGAGGAACACGCGCTCGACGCCGACGTTGAAGCTCACCTTGCGCACGGTGAACGTGCTGCGCGCACCGGCCCGGTGGCGCTTGATCACCACGCCCTGGAAGACCTGGATGCGATCCTTGTCGCCCTCGACGATCTTGTAGTGGACCCGCAGCGTGTCACCGACGCGGAAATCGGGGAGGTCGCTCCGCAGGAGGGCGTTCTCGAAATCCTGGATCTTGGGGATGTTCACGGCGGGCTCCTCGTCGATGGGGCGGCGGGTTAAAGCACGTGAAATTCGCGCTGTCAACGCGCGGACCGGCCCCCCTCCGGAGTCACGGGGGCGTGGAAAAGGGCCCTTCCTTCGGATACTTTCGCCCGATGAGCCTTTCCATCGGCGATCGCGCTCCGGACTTCGACGTGGTCGCGAGCAACGGGCGCAGGCTCTCCTCGACCGAGCTCTACGGGAAGAAGACCGTCGTCATCTACTTCTACCCCGGTGATTTCACGCCCGTCTGCACGAAGGAGACGTGCGGGTTCCAGGACATGTACGACGACCTGGTCGGGAAGGAAACGGAGGTCATCGGCGTGTCGCTCGACTCCGACGAGTCGCACCGCAAGTTCGCGAAGCGTTACGACGTGGCCTTCCCGCTCGTGTCGGACGAGGGCCGCGCGCTGTCCACGAAGTTCGGGGCGTTCGACGGCATGATGGGGGTCCTCCGCGGGCTCATGAACAAGGTGCGACGGGTGACGTACGTGATCGACCGGTCGGGGAAGATCGCCGGGATCTTCACGGGCGAGCTCGTCGCGTCGAACCACACCGACGGGGTCCGGGATCTGATCGCGAAGCTGTCGGCGTAGCGGCTCCGAGCCTCCGCGCTTGACAAGAGGTCCGCCCCGGGGCACTTTGCGCCCCCCCGGGGTCGTCACGGCCCCACCGAGCCTGAACGCGCGCGGACCCGATCCGCGGGTCGATCTTCGACCCCTCGCGCCGACGGTCTCGTCGACGAGGACCTTCGAAGGAGGACTCCCATGAACCAGAAGCCCGGCATCATCGGCCGCAAGATCGGCAACACCCAGTTCTTCGACGCCTCCGGCGACGTGCACCGCGTCACCGTCGTGGCCGCCGGCCCCGTCACCGTCGTGGGCAAGCGGACCCAGGAGAAGGACGGCTACGTCGCCCTCATCCTCGGCATGGACGACGCCAAGGAGAAGCACCTCACCAAGCCCCTCCTCGGGGCCTTCAAGAAGGCCAACGTCGCGCCGAAGCGCACCGTGCGCGAGCTTCGCTGCGACGATACGTTCGCCGGCAAGTTCGAGGTCGGCGCGGTCATGAAGCTCGACGAGGTCTTCGAGGTCGGCCAGAAGGTGGACGCGAAGGGCAAGACGCGCGGGCGCGGGTTCACAGGCGTCATGCGACGGTGGAACTTCGCCGGCGCGGGCTCCAACACACACGGCACCCACGAGTACCGCCGGCACGGAGGCTCGATCGGCACGAACATGACGCCGGGACGCACGCTGCCCAACCTGAAGATGGGTGGGCACTACGGCGACGAGACGGTCTCGATGCTCAACCTCGAGCTCGTGCGCATGGACGTCGAGAAGCACCTGCTCTTCATCGAGGGGGGCATCCCCGGCGCGAAGAACAGCGTCGTGACCATCCGCCACGGCGTGAAGGCTCGCCCGAAGAAGAAGTAGCGGGCCCGCCACCGTCCGGTAGAATCGCCGGAGCCGTGCCGAGGAACAATCCGTACAAGGGGCCCGACCGGCTCACGAGGGCGGCGAAGACCGCCGGCTTCCCCGCGCGCAGCGTCTTCAAGCTGGAGGAGATCGACCGTCGCGTCGGGCTGCTCGCGCCCGGCATGTCCGTGCTGGACCTGGGCGCGTGTCCGGGGAGCTGGAGCCTCTACGCAGCCGAGAAGGTCGGCGCGCGCGGACGCGTCCTCGCGATCGATCTCGACCCCGCCCGCACGGCGTTCCCGCCGCACGTGACGTTCGTGGAGGGCGATGCGTTGGACCTCGACGGCGACGCGCTCGCGGTCGGCGCGCCGTACGACGTGGTCCTGTCGGACATGGCCCCGCGGACCACCGGCAACCGCATGACCGACCAGGCAAGGAGCTTCGAGCTGTTCATGCGCGCCCTCGACGTCGCAGCCCGGCTCGCGCGTCTCGGAGGCGCGTTCGTGGGGAAGATCTTCATGAGCGGCGATCTCCCCGAGGCGCGCGCGGCGGTGCGGCGTGTCTTCGCGAAGGAGCGCCTCATCCGGCCGGAGGGCACGCGCTCGGTGAGCCAGGAGATCTTCTGCATCGGCATGGGCAAGCGGGCCGAGCCGCTGGAGGGTGCGTGACCCAGGGAGCCTTCACGGGGCTGGTCGCATCGCGCTTCCTCATCGAGCGCGAGGTCGGGCGCGGTGGCGTGGGCATCGTGTACCGCGGCATCGACCAGGTCACGGGCTCGACGGTCGCGCTCAAGGTCATCGCCATCCCGGGGGTCGACACGAACGAGGACGCGCGATTCGGCCGCGAGGGGCGCGTGCTCGCGGGGCTGTCACACCCGGGGATCGTGAAGGTGGTCGCGTTCGGGCAGCTCGACGAGGGGCACCCGTACATCGCGATGGAGTGGCTCGACGGCGAGGACGTCGCCCAGCGACAGAAGCGCGCCCCGCTCGCGCTCGTGGACGCCCTCGACGTGGGCGCGCAGGTCGCGGATGCGCTCGCGTACGCGCACGACAACGGGATCGTACACCGCGACGTGAAGCCGTCGAACGTGTTCCTCACGGGGAGCGGCGCCGGGTCGGAGATGCAGGCCCCGGTGGCGAAGCTCGTCGACTTCGGCGTCGCGAGCGCGGAGGACGCGAAGCTCACCCGGACGGGCGCCATCGTCGGGACGCCGGCGTACATGGCGCCGGAGCAGGCCCGGGGGGACCAGATCGTGGACGCGCGCGCCGACCTGTACGGCCTAGGCGCCACCCTGTTCGAGATGATCACGGGGCGTCCTCCGCACGTGGGCCCCACGCCGATCGCGATCCTCGCGCGGCTCGTCACCACGCCGGCGCCCCGGCTCCTCGAGGTCTTCACCGAGGCGCCGCTCGAGCTCGACGAGCTCATGGGCAGGCTCCTGGCCACCTCGCCGGACGAGCGCCCCGCGCGCGCAGCCGACGTCGCGGCCGAGCTCCGGGCGCTCGCGATCCAGGTCCGTTCTGGCGTGCACAGCGTGGTGGTGACGCGCGGCTTGCCGTCCGACTACCCCCCCCCCAGCGTGGGGTCCGTGGTCCTGTCCTCGCGCGGTGGGACACGCCTCGTGACGTCGATCCTCGCCGTTCACGTCCCGAAGGGACATGCGCGCGTGCGCCTCCTCGCCCAGCTCCGCGCGCGCGGCGCCGACGCGACGGAGCTCGGCGGCGACGCGATCGTGGCGCACCTCGGCGTCAAGAAGGCGCTCGGGGACGAGGCCGCGCGCGCGATCGATCTCGGCAGCCGCCTCGGGAGGCTCGGCGCCGCCGTCGGTATCTCCACGGGGCGCACGCGAATCGACAAGACGCGGCCGACGGGCGAGGTCGTCGATCGCGCCGCCGCCCTCGCCCGTGACGCCGATCGGGGGCAGGTCCTCGTGGACGCCACGACGGGGGATCTCGCGCGCGGGCGCTTCGAGTTCCAGGTCCGGCCGGACGGCACCGCGATCGTGGGGGCGCCCGTGCGAGGCAAGAAGGAGGCGCTCGGCGGGGCGCCTTTCGTCGGGCGCGAGGCCGAGCTCGCGCAGATCACGACGGCGTTCGACCGCTGCGAGGAGGACGAGACGCCGATCGTCGTCACCATCACGGGCGTGCCCGGGATCGGGAAGACGCGCCTCTTGCGCGAGGCTCTGTCACGCGTGGGCTCGCACCCCTCGGAGCCGCGAATCGCGCTCGCGCGCTGCGTGTCGTTTGCCAAGGCCCACGCGCTCGGCGTCATGGCGGACGTCGCGCGAGGCCTCGCGGGCCTCTCCAAGGGCGCGACCGTGCTCGAGGCGCTCGCGGCCACGCAGTCGCTCATCGGGGACCGGCCCCTCGCTCAGGGCGCGCACGAGCTCGTGGCGTGCCTCATCGCGAACGAGCCGCTGCCCGAGACGGGCGACGCACGGGCCGCCCGCGACGCGCTCTGGATCGCGCTCACCGACATGACCCTCTTCGTCGCCCGGAGCTCGCCCCTCGTGATCGCGATCGAGGACGCGCAGTGGGCCGACATCGAGAGCCTCGCCTGGCTCGATCACCTCCTCGCGCGCGCGGTGTCGCACTCGGTGTGCGTCCTCACGACGACCCGCCCCGAGCTGTGGCGCGACGAGGCGACGCGGTTCGCGGGGCGCGATCACGTGCGGATGGAGCTCCGACCGCTGTCGAAGCGAACGGTCCGCGCGATCGCGAAGGCGATGCTCGGGGAACGTGCCGAGGGCGCCGCCGGCGCCGATCTCACGGAGGTCATCGCCGCGCAGGCCGGGGGCTCGCCCCTGTTCGCGGAGGAGCTGGCGCGACTCGCGGCCCGCGGCCAGGAGGCCCTCGCCGCGCCGACCATCGAGGCGGCGATCCAGGTGCACCTCGACGCCCTCGACGAGGACGTGCGAGACGCGGCGCAGAAGCTCTCCGTCTTCGGCCTCGTCGGGTGGGACGCAGGACTCTCCGAGATCGGCGTGGCCGAGCCCGCCGGTCCCCTGGCCGCCCTGGCGTCCTCGGAGATCCTCGTGGAGCAGGCCACGTCGCGCTTCAAGGACGCGCGCGAGTTCGCGTTCAAGCACGCGCTCACGCGCGAGGTCGCTTACGCGCAGATCGGCGAGGAGGTCCTGAAGACCCTCCACGCGCGGGCGGGCCGCTGGCTCGCGCGCATGGCGGAGGACGACGCCACCGTGGCGAGGCACCTCGATCTCGGCGGTGAGTTCGAGGAGGCGTCCGTCTACGTCGAGAAGGCCGCGCGGAGGTCGCTCGCCGCGAATGCCCTCGGGGAGGCGGTGCGCCTGGCCGAGCGCGCGCTCGACTTCGCGACCGATCCGCCGACGCGGTTCGCGCGCGCACAGCTCCTCGACGAGGCCTGGAACCGCCTCGACGCTCGCGCCGCCGAGCGCGAGACGGCCGTGCGCGCGATGGAGGACGCGGTCTCGGACGAGCCGAGCGCGGTGCGCGCCCGGGGGGCGCGGATGCGGTACGAGGACGCGCGGGGCGGCGGCCCGGACACGACCAGTGGGCTGAAGGAGGTCGTGGCGCGGGCGCGGGCGGCGGGGCTGCACGACGAGGAGGCCCGCAGCGCCGCCGCCCTCGCGGCGCGGCACGCGTTCGCGGGGGAGCTCGACGAGGCCGAGAAGGTGGCGTACGCCCTGCTGTCGCTCGCGCAGCGCCACGGGATGGCGTCGGCCGCGGTGGACGGCTTCCAGACGCTGGCCGTCGTCGGACAGGCGCGGGGCGACGTGGGCGCGGCCCTCGACGCGCGAAGGAGCGCAGCGCGCGCGGCCGCGGAGGCGGGTCTCCGCACGCGCGAGGCGACGCTGACCATCAACGTGGGCTTCGCGCTGACGACCGTCGGCGCGCGCAGGGAGGCCCGCGACGCCATCGAGGGTGGGATCGGGCTCGCCCAGGCGGTCGGCTCGCCGGGTACCGTGCGGCACGGGCAGATGAACCTGATGTGCTGGACGGCGACCTTCGGGGCCGATCCCAAGCTCGACAAGCTCCTCGAGGAGCCGCGTCAGACGGCGGACGACGCGGCCACGGGGGGGTGGGTACCCCACGATCGCGCGACCCTCGGAGTCCTCTTCTACCGCGGCCTCGAGCTGCTGCGGGAGACGGGGGAGAAGGTGGAGCACGCGCGCACCCTCCTCGAGAAGGCCGCGAACGGATACCGGGCGACGAAGATGCTCGACGTCGTCCCCGTCGCCCTCGGCTTCTGGGCGGAGTCGGAGCGCCGCCTCGGAAACGCCGAGCGCGCCGCGGAGCTCGCGATGGAAGCGGTCGAGCAGCTCGAGGAGGGGTCGGCCAGTCTCCTCAACGAGGCCCCTGCGTTCCTCGCCCTCCACGACGCGCGGGTGGATCTCGGACAGCTCCGCGAGGCGAAGGACGCGATCGCGCGGGGCATGCCGCGCCTCGTGCTCCGCCTCGAGGGCCTGTCGCGCACGCCCTACAAGCGCGCGTTCCTCACCGAGCTCGCGCCGAACGCGGGCCTGATCGCCGCGGCGGAGGCGTACGGCCTCGTGCCGGAGGCGATCGCGAAGGTCCTCGAGAAGGGCTGACCACGCCGGCACGACACGGCTGTCATGCGGGAAGGGCCACGAACGCGGGCGATCCTCGGGCAATTTCGAGGAGATCCTGCGTGGCGCAGCCATTGCAAACCTCGGCGCCATGCGAAACGTCCTCGGCTTCGGTCTCCACGGAATCCTCTCTCGCGCCGCCGTCGTCGGCGCATGCGCCCTCGCGTCGCTCGCCACGGCGTGCGGATCGGGTCCTCACGTCTCGAGCACCGAGGGCTCACGCGACAAGAGCGCCGGCTCGGATCCGGATCAGGGCTCCGTCCCCGCAGATCCGGATCGCGCGATCGCCGAGGCCGACATCGTCCAGCTCGACGGCGATCGCCTCTACGCCATGTCGAAGTCGGGGACGGTGTCCATCGTGGACGTCTCGCGCCCCGGAAAGCTCTCGATGCTGGGCCAGGCGACGATCGCGGGCGAGCCGTTCGAGATGTATCTGAGGGGCGGCGTCCTGGTCACGATGGCCAACAACGGGCGCGACGCGAGCGGCGTCCGCGTGACGTCGAGCCCCCGCCGGCCGACCGTCGAGGAGGGGAGCGGCGCGCTCGTCACCGCGCTCGACGTCTCGGACGCGGCGAACATCCGGGAGGTCGGCTCCTTCCCCGTGGCGGGCGAGGTGGCCGACTCTCGCATGGTGGGGAACGTGCTCTACCTCGCGACCTTCGAGAACGCGAAGTGCTTCCGCTGCGCGGCGCGCCCGAGCACGATCGTGACGTCGTTCGACGTGGCCGATCCGACGGCGATCGTGGAGGTCGATCAGGTGGCCTTCGACAGCGATCCCACGAACGGCTTCACCTACACGTGGGGGTCGGACTGGAAGCGCAGCGTCCTCGCGACACCGCAGCGCCTCTACGTGGGCGGGCACGCGAAGGCGACCGCGTCCGACCTGCAGCGGGGGCTCGCCCGCGAGGGAATCATCGACGTCGTCGACATCTCCGATCCGACGGGGCGCCTCCGCCCGGGCGCGCGCCTCGAGGTGGCGGGCACGATCCTGAGCCGCTGGCAGATGGACGAGCAGGACGGCGTCCTCCGCGTGGTCAGCCAGCGCGGCGCCGGCCGCACGGCGAACGGGCTCGCCATGCCGGAGATCGAGACGTTCAGGATCGCGAGCTCGAACACGTTCTCGCGGCTCGGCGCGGCGAAGCTCACGCTGCCCCGCCAGGAGGGGCTCCGCACGGTGCGCTTCGATCAGGATCGCGCTTTTGCGATCACGTACAACCAGTCCGATCCCCTCTTCGCGATCGACCTGTCGAACCCTGCCGCGCCGCGCCAGCGCGGAGAGCTGAAGCTGCCGGGCTTCCTCTTCCACCTCGAGCTGCGCGGCGACCGCCTGCTCGGGCTCGGCGTGGACCGGACCGATCGCAAGGGGAGCTTGAACGTCACGCTCGTCGACGTGAAGGACATGGACCACCCAAGGCTTCTCGCGCGTACACCGTTCGGCCCCCCCGTGAGCGAGGACTACGCCATCCTGAACTACGAGGTCCCCGAGGATCAGGATCGCATCCACAAGGCGTTCCGGATCCTGGACGACGGGCTCGTCGTCGTGCCCTACACGAGCGCGCGCGGCGACGGATGCTCGAGCGAGCCGAACGCGCGGGGTGGCGTTCAGCTCGTCGAGTGGTCGCAGGACACGCTCACGAAGCGGGCGCTCCTGCCGATGGACGGGAACCCGCGCCGCGCGTTCGCCCGCGGAAGCGAGATCATCGCCGTGTCGGACTCTAGCGTCCGGAGCTTCTCGGTGAAGGACACGAACGCGCCACGCCAGTCCGCCGATCTCACCATCGGCTCGTGCGTTCCGCGCTCGCTCCCCGACGGGACGATCAACGGCCGCGGCAGGCTCGCGGGCAACGACATGATGGTCGACGACGACATGCGCTTCTATGGCTGCTCGACGTCTCCCGGAAGCGTGCCCCGCGGCGGGTCCGCGTGGATCGCGCTCGGCGCCCTCGGGCTGGTCGTCACGCGCCTCCGCCGTCGCAACTGACACGAGGGCAACCTCGGGGGGGGCTCTCGGCCCTCGAGATCGGAGCGGAGCTCGCGCGGGCCTCCCAGCCCCCTGGAGCTACTTGACGTTGGGGGGCGGGAGCGAGCGGCAGGCGCCGTCGAACGTGTCGAGGGCCTTCTTGAGACCCGTGCCGAGGTTGCCGTCGCAGATCGAGCTGAAGGTCCCGTTCTTGCCCACCGCGGCGACGAAGTCCTTCAGGCGCTTGGCCTCGACCGCCTTGCCGAAGGAGCTCGAGCACTCGCCCGGGCCAGGGCCCGCGATGACACCGGCGGCCCAGCGACCGGCGCCCTTGGCTACCGTGTCGAGCATCGACTTGTACGCGCCGACCGGCTGGACTGTGGGCCCCGCCTCGCACGAATCGGCCGTGCCCACGCTGAAGTTGTTGTCGGTGCGCGAGCAGTCGTCCTCGTCGGTGAGGATGATGATCGCGAGGAGGGCGTCCTCGCGCAGGAACCCCGCGTTGGTCCCGTCCTTCATGCGGTCGTTGAGCGCGAGCTTCAGCGACTCGAGCGGCATCTCGTACCCGGGACCGCTCGTGCCGACCTGCGCGATGCACGAGAAGGTCTCCGCCACCTTGTCGTCCGCGCGCTCGATCCATCGGCGCTTGGGGGCGCACTTCGCGTTGTTGCGGAAGGCGCCGTTGTCGCCCTTCTCCGTGGTCGGCGGGATCGTCACCGGGAAGCCGGGGATGGAGACCGTGTACGTGACGTCGCGCCCGGTCGTGGTGACCGCCACGCGGTAGTCGATCTTCGACCCGCTCTTGGTGCGGAAGTCGTCGAGGACCTTGATGAAGGCGGGGAAGTTGGACGCGAGGTTCGTCTGCTCCTCGGACATCGACCCGGAGTCGTCGACGATGAACACGAGGTCCATCTTCGTGCACTCCTCGGTGGGCCCGGTCGACCCCGAGCCCGACGTGCCGCCGATGTTCGAGCCGCTCGATCCGCTCGAGCCGGGGCCGCCGGCGGTGCCGTCGGCGAAGCCGCTGTCGCGCCCCGACGAGCTGCAGGCGGCGACGGCGAGGAGGACGCTCGCGAGTACACCCAGTGTCCTCATGGCTACACGCTCGCCCTCTTCTCCTTCTTGCCCTTCTTCTTCGACTTCGACTTCGACTTCGGTGCGGCGCCCCTGCCGGCGTGCCCGTTCGTGTGCCCGTTGGTCGCGGCGGGGAGCTCCACGGAGCCTCCGAGCGCCCTGGAACCAGAGGTCGTGCCCTTCGCGCGCACGCCGAGGAGATCGTCGGCCATGCGCGCGGCCCGGTGCGTCTTCTCCCACGAGAACTCGGGGCGCCCGAAGTGGCCGTACGCGGCGGTCGCCCGGTACTGCGGGTGCAGCAGGTTCAGCTCCTCGATGAGCGCCTTGGGCCGCATGTCGAAGTGGTCGAGGATGTACTTCGCGAGCTTCTCGTCCGAGATCTTGCCCGTGCCGAACGTGTTCACGTGGACGCCGACGGGGCGCGCCACGCCGATGGCGTACGCGACCTGCACCTCGCAGCGCTTCGCGAGGCCGGCCGTGACGACGTTCTTCGCGACGAAGCGAGCGTAGTAGCAGGCGGAGCGATCGACCTTGGACGGGTCCTTGCCGCTGAAGGCG
>SXNL01000260.1 GCA_005777185.1 Myxococcales bacterium | reverse complement strand
GCCCGCGCCCAGCGTGCCCCTCCCCAGCGCGGCGCACGCGCGATGGCCTCGCCGAGCCAGGCGAAGGCCTCGTCGTCACCGCGCGTCGCGCGCGCGGCGTCGACGAACAGGCGCGCCGACAGGAGGTTGGAGGGCTCGCGCTCGGCGTCCGCGACGAGCCGGGACACCGCGCCCGCCGGATCCCCGCTGGCCCGCGCCGTCTCCGCGCCGAGCGAGCCGAGCGCCACGGGGAGCGATCGCGCCAGGGACCACGCGGCGTCTGCGCGCCCGCCGTTGTGCGCGTCGATCTCCACGATGCGCCGCGCGACCTCGGGGTGGCGAGGCGCGCGTTCCATCGCCTCGAGCGCGCGCGCCCTCGCGTCCTCCACGTCGCCCCGGAAGAGCGCGTCGTCGATCTCCGCGCAGAGGAGCAACGCCTCCCGTGCGAGCGCGGCCTCCGTCGACGGAGCGGCCTCCGTCGACCGACCGCGGCGGAACACCACGAGCGCGCGGCCGCCCGCCACGGAGAGGACGTGGGTCGTCATCCCGCCGACGTCGGGCGCCCTCGCGCCCGCCTCCGGGAAGACATCGCGGACGACGCGCCTCGGAAGGTCCCGCGCCGTGAAGATCGCGCCGCTCCGCTCCGTGAAAGCACCGGCCAGCCCCTCGACGGCGCGGACGGCGAGCGCGCTCGCGGGCATCGGGAGGTCGGCACCGCGCGCGCGGTGCACGAGGATGGCGAGCCCACCGGCGACCGCCGCGAGCTCGACGTCGAACGCGAGCACCGGCGGGCTCTCCCGGGCGAGGTCGGCCAACGTCACCGTGACGCCGGCACCTCGGGCCGCGACGGTGACGTCCGGCGTCGTCGGCGCCAGGAGACCGCGGAGGCGCGGCGTCATCCACGCCTCGAGGGCGCCGAACGGCACCTCGATCGAGAGCGACTCGAGCGCTCCGCGGCGGTGCCGGAAGCGCGCCACACCACCCGTCACGTCGATCGGGAACCGGAGGTCGGGCAGCGAGCACGACAGCTCGGTGAGGATCGCCGGGCCCACGCTCGCCGGCTTGCCCAGCTCGAGGCCCAGCCCGCTCCGTGCGATGGAGAGGACGAGCTGAACGCGCGACGACAGCCCTGCCGCGCGCCGGGGATCACCGGGCGCTCGAGCGGGCGCGGGCCTGGAGTTTCGGCCTGTCGGGCGCACCCCAGGAGGGTACCAAACGCGCCGTTCCCAGGTCGACTTTGCGGCCGTGCCCGCCCGGAGGGCCACCGTGGTACGAGTCGGACATCGATGGCGACCCCGAGGAGATCGACCTGGGACCGCGACATCGGCGTCGCCCTCGCGCGCGTCGAAGCGGCCTGCGATCGCGGTGCTCGCCGCGCGCAGGACCCCGTCGACCTCGTCCACCGCTATCGGGATCCGCTCGAGCAAGAGCTCGTCGCGGTCGTCGCGGCCTCGGTCGCCTTCGGCAACGTCCGCGCCATCCAGGTCAAGCTCGGCGAGATCCTGGACCGACTCGGACCGAGCCCCCTGCGGACGTCCGACGATCCGGCCCTCGTGAAGCGACGCCTGCGGGGCTTCCGCCATCGGGTGTTCCGCGGCGAGGACATCGCGTGCCTCGTCCTCGGCGGACGACGCGCCCAGGTCCGGCACGGGACCCTGGGCCGCCTCTTCCAGGGGGCCTTCGACCGCGCGACCGCCGCGGGTGACGACGATCCTCTCCGCGCGGCCCTGATCACGTTCGTCGACGAGATCCGCGCGCTCGGCGGCTTCCCCTCCGACCCCTCCCGCCGCGGCCCTCGCCACCTCCTCCCCGATCCGCGGGGGAGGAGCGCCATGAAGCGCCTGGTGCTCTTCCTCCGCTGGATGGTCCGGCCGGCCGACGGGGTGGACCTCGGGCTCTGGACCCTGTCCCCGGAGCACCTGCTCATCCCCGTCGACGTCCACATCGAGCGCATCGGCCGGAACCTCGGCTTCACCCGGGAGAAGACCGCCACGTGGAAGGCCGCGCGCGAGATCACCGCGGGCCTCCGCCGGTACGCACCCCGAGATCCGGCGGGTTACGACTTCGCCCTGTGCCACCTCGGGATGCAGACCCGCTGCAGGGAGCGGCGCGATCCGGTGTGCGAGAGCTGCGCCATGCGCCCCGTCTGCAGGCATTGGCGCCCGTGCGGGTAGACACGACGGCGGCGTTCGTGCGACGTTCGTCGCCACGTTCATGAGGGCGGGTGGCAGGCGGTACATGGCTCCCAAAGTGAAAGAATTCGCGCTCGACGCGCTCAGGACGGACGGCTGGTTCGAGCGCATCGGCGAGGGCATCGGGAGCTTCCAGGCCCTGTGCGAGATCGTGGGAGAGCGCTTCTTCGCCTTCTCGATCATCGTGGGCGCCCGGATCACGGCCCTCACGGTCGACCGACGGAGCCCGGACCAGACGCTCGTGGACTTCGTGGTCGGCGGCACCGACACCGAGGAGCTCGATCCGCAGCGCCTCTCGCTCGCGGACTTCCGGCGGCGCCTCGTGGGCGCGCTCCTGGTCGAGGAGGAGAACGCCACGGCCGTCCCCACGCGCGAGACCGACGTCGAGGCCATCCAGCTCTACATCGGCGTGCGCTACCTGCTCCTGGCGCCCATCTACGGGTATTCGTTGCTCTTTCTGACGATCGAGAACCGCACCCACCCCGTCCTCACGGTGAGCCACGACGGCGTCGAGGAGAAGATGGACCTCGAGGCGTTCCGGATCCGCATCCGGAACCACGTCCGCGAGGAGCTCGACCGCGTCGCGAGCGGCGCGCGGAGCGCGATCGACCTCACCAAGGTCGCCGAGGCGGAGACCGCCGCGCAGAAGGGCGAGTGGCCGAAGGTCATCGCGCTCCTCGGCGCGTGGCCCGCGCCGCTCGCGATCTTCCTCCGCACGCCGGAGGGTCAGATGCTCGCGACCGACGCGCGCGCCCTCATCGCGCGCGGGCTCGGGCTCCTCGGGTCGGCCTGCGTGCACCTCAAGGAGATCGAGCAGGCGGAGGAGGTGTTCCGCATCGGCATCCAGTACGCGCAGGAGGGCATGGCCGCCGCCGAGCTGTTCCGTCGCCTCGGCGAGGCGCTCCTCCTCAACGATCGCGCCGGCGAGGCGATCGGCCCCCTTCGCCGCGCCCTCGCGTTCGGCGGTCGCGCGCAGGAGGTCATGCCGCCGCTGGCCCGGGCCTACCTCCGGCGAGGCCGCTACGTCGCGGCCTTCTCGTGTCTTCGCGAGGCCCTCGCCGCGGGCACGCCGGAGAAGGACATCGCCGACGATCTCCGCATCGTCGAGGAGAAGCTCGGCCCGCCGCTGACCGCATGGAAGGCCCGCCTGGTCGCGAGCGGTGCGGCCTCCTAGTGCGGCCCGGCGGATCTCCGGCCCCACGGGTGCGACTCGACCCGACCCGCACGAGCCCTACCGCTGGAGGTTCGGGGCGTGCTTCCCTCGCCCTCGCCAGGGGTCGGCTCGGCATTGACACGGCCACGGACTGATCCTAAAGCATCGAGAATTCTTGGGCTTTAGCCCCAGGGAGCGCGAGACCATGATTGCAACCTACGCACCGATGTTCCTGATGATCGCGGTCGCGGCGCTGCTCGCGGGCCTCTTCTTCACCGGCGCCTCCTTCCTCGGCGGGAAGCTCGACAAGACGCCCGACAAGATGAAGCCGTTCGAGTGCGGCTCCGAGAGCTCCGGCGGAAACCACCTCAAGCTCTCGGTCAAGTTCTACATGACCGCGATCCTCTTCGTCGTCTTCGACATCGAGGCGGTGTTCATCTACCCGTGGGCCGTGCAGTTCAAGAGCCTCGGGTGGGCCGGTCTCGCGTCGATGATGGGGTTCCTCGCCGTCATCGTCGTCGCCCTCGTGTACGTCTGGAAGAAAGGTGCCCTCGAATGGGAGAGCTGATCACGCTGCAGGGAAGCGAGCAGGGGTTCGTCACCACGCGGGTGAACGATCTCTTGGGCTGGGCCCGCAAGTACTCGCTCTTCGCCTACCCGTTCGTGACCGCGTGCTGCGGCATGGAGTTCATGGCGCTCGCGAGCCCGCGCTTCGACATCTCGCGCTTCGGCGCAGAGGCCCCGCGCTTCTCGCCGCGCCAGGCGGACCTCCTCTGGGTGGTCGGGACGATCAGCCAGCGCCAGGCGCCCGTCCTGCGCCGCATCTACGAGCAGATGATGGAGCCCAAGTGGGTCCTTGCGTTCGGCACGTGCGCGAGCACCGGAGGCTTCTACGACAACTACACGACGGTCGCCGGCATCGACAAGCTCGTGCCCACCGACGTTTACATCCCCGGGTGTCCCCCGCGGCCGGAGGCGGTGATCGACGGCCTCCTCCTCCTGCAGGACAAGATCGCGAGCGGCGACCGCACGCCCGGCGTCGTGAAGCCGCGCGAGGATCCGGTTTCCCGGGACCTCGTGCCGCTGCGGAAGAAGCGCGAGGGCGCTCCCACGGGGAGGACGTCGTGAGCGAGCGCCTCCTCGCCAAGCTGAGGGAGCGCTTCGGCGCGTCCGTCCTCGAGACGCATAGCCACCTCGGTGACGACACCGCCGTGGTCGACCCCGCGCGGTGGAAGGAGATCTGCGCGTTCCTTCGGGACGACCCCGCGTGCGACATGCAGATGCTCGTCGACCTGTGCGGCGCCGACTACCCCGACCGCACGCCGCGCCTCGAGGTGGTGCTCCACCTCTACTCGATCGCGCGCCGTCACCGCCTGCGCCTCAAGGCGCGCGTGGGGGACGAGGACGCGGAGGGCGCCGAGATCGACTCGGTCGTCGACCTCTGGCAGGGTGCGAACTGGTTCGAGCGTGAGACGTACGACATGTTCGGCGTGAAGTTCCGCGGCCACCCGGATCTCCGCCGCATCCTGATGTACCCCGAGTTCGAGGGCCACCCGCTCCTCAAGACCTACCCCGCGAACAAGACGCAGCCCCTCGTCGCGTACCGCACCGAGGAGGAGGCCGGGGTCCCGCTCGAGAAGCTCGCGCCCTTCGGCGACGACGAGGGCATGAGCTTCGGTAGGAAGAACGGCGACGCCACGGGCGACGCCACGAACGGAGAAGCCTGACATGGAGCCCGTGGATCTGGACCTCGAGGAGTCCGCGCTCGAGCTGCCCGCCGAGCCGATGCACCTCAACCTGGGCCCCGCCCACCCGGCGATGCACGGCACCGTGCGCATCGTGCTCGAGCTGTCCGGCGAGACGATCGAGAAGGCCGACGTGCAGATCGGCTACCTGCACCGCGGCTTCGAGAAGATGTGCGAGCGCGGCACCTGGGCGCAGGTCTTCCCGTACGCGGACCGCCTCAACTACGTGTCCCCGATGCTCAACAACGTGGGCTACGCGCTCGCGGTCGAGAAGCTGTGCGACATCGAGGTCCCCGACCGGTGCCAGTGGTACCGCATGGCCCTCGGCGAGCTCGCGCGCATCTCCGACCACCTCACGTGCACGGGCGCGATGGCGATGGAGCTCGGCGCCTTCACGCCGTTCCTGTGGTTCGTGAAGGCTCGCGAGATGGTGTGGGACATCCTGGAGGAAGAGACGGGCGCCCGCCTCACGCACTCCTTCGGCCGGATCGGCGGCATGGCGCGGCCGCCCACGCCCGCCTTCAAGGAGCTGGTGCGAGGGTCCACGAAGGAGATCCTGAGCCTGCTCGAGCAGGGCGAGAAGATGCTCCTCAAGAACCGCATCTTCATCGACCGCCTCGAGAACGTGGGCAACATCAGCCAGGCCGACGCGATCTCGCTCTCGTGGACGGGCCCGTGCCTCCGCTCGACGGGGTGCAGCTACGACGTGCGCAAGGCGCACCCGTACCTCAAGTACGACGAGGTCGACTTCACGGTGCCCGTCGGCACGCGCGGGGACAGCCTCGATCGCTTCCTGGTTCGCCTCGACGAGATACGCCAGAGCGTCCGCATCCTCGACCAGGTCTGCGACCGGATGGCCGACGAGGGGCCCGTGAGCGCCGACGACCCGCGCGTGATGCTCCCGGAGAAGGACGCCGTCTACACGACGATCGAAGGGACGATCCAGCACTTCAAGCTGGTGATGGAGGGCGCGAAGGTCCCCGCGGGCGAGTGCTACTCGTACACCGAGGGCGGCAACGGCGAGCTCGGCTTCTACCTGGTGTCGGACGGGTCGGGCACGCCCCACCGCGTGCGGATCCGGCCGCCGTGCTTCTCGATCACCGGGGGCCTGTCGAAGATCATCATGGGCCGGATGCTGAGCGACATCGTGCCGACGTTCGGAGCGCTGAACATGATCGGCGGAGAGTGCGACCACTGACCGGTCTCGAGGGCCCACCCTCGTGATGCTCGGCCTCTTCGCGACACGGATCCGCCGCACCCGCTCGGCGTGGGGGCGGGCGGCGGGCGCCCCTCGTGGACGCGATGACGCGGCATGATAATTCCGTGATGACAGAATTGTAGGGGAAAAAGGTAGGACTCTGACGTACAAGGAGGTGCTTCCCGCACCCCTACCCCGATCAGGAGTCCTACCATGAATCATTTCAAGTACTTGTCGGTTACGCTCGCCACGTCCGCGCTCGCCGTTTCTGGCTGCAGCTCCGATGGAGGTGGCTCCTCGACCAGCAGCGGCGGCACGTCGAGCACCCCGACCGGGTCCTCGCAGACCTCGAGCGGCTCGTCGTCCAGCTCGTCGAGCTCGTCCAGCTCCACGAGCGAGGGCCCCGGACAGGGGGGCGGGGGCACGCGGAGCTTCGGGGAGGACTGCACTCAGAAGTCGGAGTGCAAGACCGACAAGTGCGTCACCTTCAAGGACAACAGCGGCCAGACCCGCGGCTTCTGCTCGCGCACGTGCACGAAGTCGTCGGACTGCCCCGAGACCGGGTGGGTGTGCAACCTCTCTCCCCACACGGCCTGCGTCCCGGGCAAGTAGGCGCCCCCCGCCCGAACCCTCCCGCCCGAAATAAGCCTGGATACGGCGGCATGTTTCTCCTATGACTGCCGCCGTATATGGGCACCTTCAAGCTGGACGGCCGGGACATCCCCTTCGAGCCCGGTGAGAGCATCATCAAGGCGGCCCACAAGGCCGGCGTCGAGATCCCGCACTACTGCTGGCACCCGGGCCTCTCGGCTCCGGCGAACTGCCGCATGTGTCTCGTCGAGATCAAGCCGCCGCCGAACCAGCGACCCATCATGCTCGACATCCTGCACCTCGACCGGAAGACCGGCGAGTACGTGCCGGCGCAGAAGCCGAAACTCCAGCCCGCCTGCCAGTACCCGGCGACCGAGGGCCAGGAGGTGCTCGCCGACAGCAGCGCGCACGTGAAGGAGGCGCGCTCCGCGGTCCAGGAGCTCCTCCTCTTGAACCACCCGGTCGACTGCCCCATCTGCGACCAGGCGGGAGAGTGCAAGCTCCAGGACTACTGGCTCGAGCACCAGGCGAAGGCGAAGCGCATGCACGACGAGCCCGTGCACAAGGTCAAGGCCCAGAGCTTCGGGCCGACGATCGTGTACGACGGCGAGCGCTGCGTCATGTGCACGCGCTGCATTCGCTTCATGGACGAGGTCGCCCACGATCCCGTCCTCGACATGCGCGAGCGCGGGAATCTGAACGAGATCTTCGTCGCGCCGGGCCGCGAGCTCACGGGGAACTACACCTTCATGGTCGAGCACGTGTGTCCCGTCGGCGCGCTCACCACGAAGGATTTCCGCTTCAAGGCGCGCGTCTGGTTCCTGAAGTCGAAGGAGAGCGTCTGCCAGGGCTGCGCGACCGGCTGCAACACGCACCTCGACTACGACGTCCGGCACAACAAGGTCTATCGCTACCGGCCCCGGGACAACGAGGCGGTCAACAAGTACTGGATGTGCGATCCGGGCATGCTCTCCTACCGGCGGGCCCACGACGACCGCATCACGAGCGCCCGCGTCGGGAAGAAGTCCGCCACGATCGAGAGCGCGCTGGACGAGGCCAGGAGGCTCCTCGGCGACGTCGCGCGCGACCACGTCGCGATCGTGCTGTCGGCGCAGCACTCCCTCGAGGACAACTGGGCCCTCCGCGAGCTCGGGCGGAAGCTCGAGGCGCGCGGCGTGTTCTGGTCGGGCGCGGCGCCGGGCGCCGGCGACGACATCCTCATGGACGTCGACAAGAACCCGAACACCCGCGGCGTGCAGGAGCTCGCCCCGGAGGCGAAGCCGTTCCGCGCGCTCCTCGATGCGGTTCGCGAGTCGAGGGTCACGCACGTGCTCGCGCTCGGGTCCGCGACCCCGTCGCAGGGTGCCGACGATGCGACGACCCTCGCGATGCTGCGAGCGCTCGTGGCGATCGGCGCCCACCACGACGGCGCGCTGACCGAGCTGGCGCACGTGGTGCTGCCGGCCTGTTCCTGGGCGGAGGCCTCTGGCACGTGGGTCAACCGGACCGGGATCCACCAGCGCGCCGAGAAGGCGATCGAGCCGCTCGGCATGTCGCGCCCGGGCTGGCAGCACGTGGTCGACGTCGCGGGGGCGCTGGGTGTCGACCTGGGGGTGAAGCGGCTCCGCGAGGTGCGCGCGAGGATGGCGCCGGCTCCGGACACCACGACCTCGGCCGCCGCGTCGCCGGCGGAGTGACGGGAACGGGAATGCGAACGGGAATGCGAACGGAGATGCGATGCCCAGCTTGACGGACCTGATCGCGACGATCGTGAAGATCGCCGTGATGGTCGGCTTCCTCTTCAACGTCGGCGGCCTGCTCACGTGGGTCGATCGCCGACTGTCCTCGATGATCCAGGACCGCATCGGCCCGAACCGCGCGGGCTTCAAGATCGGCGGCTTCAACTTCCGCATCCTGGGGCTCCTCCACACGGCGGCGGACGGGCTGAAGTTCTTCACGAAGAAGGACTTCATGCCGCCGAAGGCCGACAAGCTGCTCTTCAGCCTGGCCCCGATGCTCGCGATGATCCCGGTGCTCGCGCTCGCCGCGGTGATCCCGATGGGCGACACCCTCTCCCTCGGCGACATCCACCGCACGATCTGCGTGGAGAACGGGGTGGGGATAGCGCGCGCCGACGACCTCGGGAACTGCGCGAAGGGGATCGCGACGGGCGTGTGGCCCGCGGCGCTCCGCCTCGGCGTGAACTCCAACAAGGGGCTCATCGACCTCACGATCGCCCCGCTCAACGTCGGCGTCCTGTACGTCTTCGCCATGGCCGGGCAGGGCATCGTCGGGGCGGCGATCGCCGGCTGGTCGAGCGACAACAAGTTCTCGCTCATGGGTGCCCTCCGGGCCGCGAGCCAGATGGTCAGCTACGAGGTCGCGATGGGCCTCACGCTCATCGGCGCCATGATGGTCTACGGCACCGTCCGGCTCGACGACATGGTGCGTTGGCAGGGCGAGAACACCTGGGGCATCTTCGTCCAGCCGGTCGCGTTCATCCTGTTCTTCGTGGCGGCCGTCGCCGAGTCGAAGCGCATCCCGTTCGACCTCCCGGAAGCGGAGAGCGAGCTCGTGTCGGGCTACTTCACCGAGTACTCGGGGATGAAGTTCGGCATGTTCTACTTCGCCGAGTACATGGAGGTCGTCACGAGCTCGATGCTGCTCGTCACCATCTTCCTCGGAGGCTGGCAGCTCCCGTTCTTGCACCGCGACGGTCTCACCATCGCCATCGGCGAGCTCACGCTTGCGCAGTCGAAGGTCCCCCACATCTGGGCGGTCATCTTCGGCGTGGTCGCGTTCTTCGGCAAGACGCTCGCCGTCTGCCTCTTTCAGGCCTTCGTGCGCTGGAGCCTCCCCCGCTTCCGCTACGACCAGCTCATGCGGCTCGGCTGGAAGGTCCTCCTGCCCGCCTCCCTCGCCAACATCCTCGTCACCGGGGTCTTGTGGCTCGCGATCGACAAGGCGGGGCCGTCGGCGAACGGCGCTGTCCGGCTGTTCTACGATCTGTCGCAGGGGGTCGTGTTCCTCGTCCTGAACGGGCTCCTCGTATGGGCCGTCGTGGGCTTCTTCGGTCCGACGAAGCACCCGCGGTTCATCGTGGGGAGCTCTGCCGAACAGGCGGATCGCAAGGGCGGCACCGCCACCACCCCGATGCAGGCCTGAGAACGGAGACCCCATGCCGCGCGCCTTTCCCAAGAAGCCCGCCAGCTCCGCGAACGCCGTCGCGGTCGCTTACACCGAGAAGACGCCCACCACGCAGGCGTACCTGCCGGCCATCGTCGCCGGCCTTGGCGTGTCGATGGCCCACTTCTTCAAGAACACGAAGGAGATGGTCCTCGGCAAGCGGCCCGATCCCGTGACGGAGCGCCTCGCGGAGGGCATCAGCACGCTCTCGTACCCCGAGCAGAAGCGGCCGTACCCGGAGCGCTTTCGCGGTCTCCACCGCCTCACCACCCGCGCCGACGAGAGCGTGCGCTGCGTGGCGTGCCTGTGCTGCTCGACCGCGTGCCCGGCGCAGTGCATCTTCATCGAGCCGGGCGAGTATCCGGAGGGCGACAAGCGCCGCGGGTACGAGCGCTACCCGGTGCGCTTCGTCATCGACGAGCTGCGCTGCATCTTCTGTGGCTACTGCGTGGAGGCGTGTCCGTGCGACGCCATCCGCATGGACACGGGCATCCACGCCGTGCCCTACGACTCCCGCGACCAGTTCATCTATGCCAAGGACCTCCTCCTGTCGTTCACGTCGACGACCGGCGAGCGCGAGACCGAGAACCCGAGGCACGAGCCAGGCGATCCGTCGCACCCCGGGCTCGATCGGCTCCGCGGGCATTGACCCCTCGGGAACCGCCGAGCATCCCGGCGGCGCTACCGTGAGACTGTAAGCTGGTCGGGGGCGGCGCCCCGCCGAATCGCGCGAAATGGGCGGAAGATCCCCGTGGATTCGGGGTAAGCTCCGCCGCCGCCGGTCTGCACGCCGGCGCGCGTTTCCTGCATGGCGGAGCGTTCATGAACACGACGATCGACATTCTACGCGGTGAGCTCGAGCGCCTCTTCTCCCTGGAGGAGCTGACGGGTGTGAGCGCGAACCTGCTCGGGCTGAACCCCGAGGACGTCGGCGGCACGGGCGCCAAGGCGACGTTCGCCCGAGCGCTCACCGAGCGCTGCGTCGACGGCGAGCGCCTCGACGCCCTCATCGACGTGATCCGCGTGCAGAAGCGCGAGGTCGACCCGCGGCTGTTCGAGGTCGCCGCGCTGCTCGGCGCCGAGGAGCTCACCGCCGGCCGGCAGGTGGGCGAGTTCACCATCCAGAAGAAGCTCGGCGAGAGCGAGATAGGCCTCGTCTACCAGGCCGTGCGCCAGAAGAAGAACTACGCGCTGAAGATCCTCCGGCGCGAGGCCGCGCGCGATCTCCGCAGCGTGCACCGCTTCCTCACCGCCACGAGGCTCGTCGCAGGCGTCGAGCACCCGGGTCTTCCGCGCGGCATCGAAGCGGGGGAGTTCGAGGGCGGCCGCTTCTACGCGGCGTACGAGTTCGTCGAGGGGCAGACGCTCGCCGCGCGCTTCCTCCGCACGGGACCTCAGCACGTCAACGAGGCGAAGGCCCTCCTCCGCTCCGCGCTGGAGGCGCTGTCCGCACTCCACCGCGCCCACCTCGTCCACGGCAACCTGAAGCTCGAGAACCTGCTCGTCGGCAAGGCGGGCGCGGAGCTCCGCGTCACGCTGATCGACTTCGGCACCGACAAGCTGCGTCAGAAGGGTGCGGCCGCGAACGGCGGCGGCACGAGCGGCCTGCTCGCCGTGTTCGGCTCGCCGAAGACGATCGCCCCCGAGCTCGTCCGTGGGAAGCCCGCCGATGCCCGGAGTGACCTCTACGCGTTCGGCTCCATGATGTACGAGCTCCTCTCCGGCAAGCCCGTCTTCCCGGCGGACAACGCGACCGACGCGGTCTTCCTCCACCTGGCGAAAGAGCCCGAGCCGCCGAGCGCCAAGGCGCCGCGCGGGTGGATCACGAAGGAGGTCGACGACTTCGTGCTCGGCCTCCTCGCGAAGGACGCGGCGCGCCGCCCGAAGGACGCCCAGGCGGTGCTCGACGCGATCGAGACGCTCGGCAGGCCCACCGTCGCCCGCGCCCCGAGCATCAACCCGGAGCGGGTGGACGAGCTGATCGACGCCCTCGTCGCGAACGCAAAGGACGCGGAGGCGGCGATCGCGCTCGAGAAGGGCGTGGACGACGGCGCGCCGCCGCAGAAGGTCGCCGAGGCGTTCGCGATGGCGGCCGAGACGATCGCGTCCGAGACCGACGAGGACAAGGAGACGAAGAAGGGCCTGCTCTACCGCGCCGCCCGCATCTTCGAGACGGCCAAGGAGAAGGCCAAGGCCGAGGGGATCTACGTCGCGCTGCTCGCCGTCGACCCGGAGGACGAGATCGCGTACAGCGCGCTCGAGGACGTACGGAAGGCGCTCGGCAAGTACGAGGAAATCGTCGAGATGCTCCTCGAGCGCAGCGGGAGCGCCCCCCCGGGGGTGGCCCGCGCCCGCGCCCTCGCCGAGATCGGTCGCCTCTACGCGAGCGAGCTCGCGGATCCGGAGCAGGCGATCATCGCGTTCACCCAGGCGCTCTGCGAGTTACCGTCGGACGACGGATACGCGTCGGAGCTCGAGGCCATCTGCGGGTCACGCCAGGAGCGCTGGCGGGAGGCGCTCGGAACGATCACCGAGGCCATCAAGAGCGGCGCCCTCTCGCCGGGCGACCGCAACGCGCTGCTCGCGCGCGCGGGGCACTGGTACGACGCGCGGCTGAACCAGGCCGACCTCGCGCTCATGGCGTTCCAGCAGATCCTCACGGGCGAGCCCGCCCACGAGGCCGCGAGCGAGGGCCTGACGATCATCTACCGCAGGGCCCAGCAGTGGCCCGAGCTCGTGAGCCTCCTGGTTTCCCGCGCGGACGCGGCGGGGAGCACACCCCGGGGCCGCGATCTGCGCACGGAGGCGGCCGAGCTACTCGACGGCAAGCTCAACGACTCGAAGCGCGCCGCGGACCTGTACATGAGCGTCCTCGCCGAGGATCCAGGTCACGTCAGGGCGACGGAGGCCATGGCGCGCCTCGCCGAGCGCCTGGGCGACTTCCGGACGCTCGTGAAGCTCCTCGAGCAGCGCGCGGAGTCTCGCCGCGGCCTGGAGAAGGCCGAGGCCATCGCCAAGGTCGCCGAGGTCTACGAGGATCGCCTGAACGATCTCGGCGAGGCGACGCGACGCTACGAGGCCGTCCTCGCGATCGATCCCAAGAGCCTCAACGCGCTCAAGGGCCTGGATCGCATCTACAACCGCACCGGACGCTACCGCGAGCTCCTCGACGTGCTCGAGCGACAGATCGCGGTGGCCGCGACCCCGCGGCAGAAGATCACCCTCCACGAGCGCGTCGCGGCGCTGCAGGACGAGGAGTTCCTCGACCACACGAAGGCCGCGGAGGCCCTCGAGGCCGTCCTGGCGATCGACGCGACCAACGACAACGCCCTGTCGGGCCTCGTCCGCCACTACCGCGTGCTCACGAAGTGGGATCGCGTCGTGCAGCTCCTCGAGACCCACGCCACGGTGACCCACGACGAGGGGCGCAAGGTCGAGCTCACGATCGCACGCGCGCGCACCCTCGCGGAGCAGGTCGGCTCGCCGGACCGTGCCACCAAGGCCTACGAGGAGGCCCTGCGCTTGCAGCCGGGCCATCCCGGCGCGCTCGAGGCGCTCGCCGCGCTGCGCGAGTCCTCCGGCGACGCGAACGCGGCGCTCACGGCGATCGAGGCCCTCGCCGTCAAGGCCGCGACGCCGGAGGCGAAGGCCGAGCAGTGGCTCCGCGCCGCGCGGCTCCTGGAGTCGAGGGGCGACAAGGACGGCGCGATCGAGCGCTACAAGCTGGCGCTCGACGTTTCCCCGAAGGACGCGACGGCCGCCGCGGCCCTCCGCAGGGCCTACGCCGCGCGTGCCGACTGGACCCATGTCCTGTCCCTCGTGGAGCGCGATCTCGCGAACGCGGAGGGGGACCTGGCGAAGGCGCGCTGCTACGGAGAGATCGCGCGTCTGTACGCGACGAACCTGGACGACAAGGACCAGGCCGAGGCCGCCGCGCGCAAGGCGATCGAGCTCGACCCATCCTGCGCGGACGGCCTCATCGTCCTCGGCGATCTCGCGCACGACGCAGGGCGCATGCTCGAGGCAGCCCGCCACTTCGAGTCCCTCGTCGGCCGCGTCGGGATCCTGCAGAAGGACGACGCCGTGCGCATCCTGGTGCGCTTCGTGGAGGCCTTCGGCAAGTCGAACCGTCCGTCGCCGCCGGTGGCGACGCCCGGCGGGCCTCAGAGCCTGGCGCCCGGGTCCCTCGCCCCCGACAGCCTTGCCCCGCCGTCGAGCGTCGGTCGCATGTCCCTCGCGCCGCCTTCGATGACGAACCCGCGCCTCCTCGGCGCGATCGAGGCGCTCGGCCAGCTCGCGTCGAAGGACGTGGATGCCCTCGCGCGCGCGGCGAACGCGCTCTTCGAGTACGGGGACCCGCGGACGGCCCTGCGGCTCCACGAGGAGCTCTTCCAGAAGCACGGGGACGAGCTGGCCGGCGCGGATCGCGCCGAGGCCCTCTACCACCTCGGCGAGAGCGCGCGCCGGTCCGGTGAGCTCCAGCAGGCCATCGCGCCCCTCTCCGAGTCGGCGGATCTCGATCCGTCGAACCCACGCCCGCTCCGCGCCCTCATCAAGGTCCACGAGGAGCGAGGGGACTTCGAGCAGTCCATCAGGGTCCGGCGACGCCGGCTCGAGCTCGCGCAGGGCACGGAGCGCTTCGAACTCCTCCTCGAGATCGGCGACCTCGAGTTCAACAAGCTCGCCGATCGCACGCGCGCCCAGAAGACCTACGTCGCCGCGCTCGAGGAGCGCCCCGACGATCGCAAGCTCCTGACGAAGCTCATGCAGCTCTACTCGGAGGAGAAGGACTGGACCAAGCTCATCGACGTCGTCCTCCGCCTCGCAGACTTCGTCGAGGACAAGAAGCAGCGCGCGAAGTACATGCAGACGGCGGCCACCATCGCTTCGCGTCAGCTTCACGAGACCGATCAGGCGATGGACTTCTGGGAGCGCGCGCTCTTCTTCGATCCGAGCCTGATCAAGCCGACCGACGAGCTCCTCGAGATCTACCGGCAGAAGCAGGACCACCAGAACGCCAAGCGCATCCTGAACCTCCAGCTCGAGCACGCCAAGGAGACCGCCGACCGCACGAAGATCATCAAGGTGCTCGACGCCCTCGGCGAGCTCTACGAGAGGTTCCTCAAGGAGCCCGAGATGGCGATCGACGCCTACGAGGCGGCGCAGGCCTTCGATCCGGAGGACCGCCCCCGCGCCGAGAAGCTCGGCGAGCTGTACGCGAGCGACCCTGCCCAGTACCTCGAGAAGGCGGTTCGCGCGCAGTCGCAGATCCTCCGGCGGAACCCGTACAAGGTCGAGAGCTACAAGCTCCTCCGGAAGCTCTACACCGAGGCCAAGAGGGCCGACCCGGCGTGGTGCCTCTGCCAGGCGCTCGCCATCCTCAAGCTGGCCGAGCCCGACGAGGAGCGCTTCTACATGAAGCACCGGCAGGAGACGGCCGCCGCTGCGCAGGCCGCCCTCGACGAAGCCGACTGGCAGAAGATCGCGCACACCGATCAGGATCCCCTCCTCACCCGGATCTTCGCGCAGATCCAGCCGACGATCATCCGCGTCCGCGCCCAGACGCTCGAGCAGCTTGGCTACGATCCCCGGTACGCGATCGACACCTCGCTGCACCCGTACCCCGTGTCGCAGACCCTGTACTACGCGCAGGGCGTGCTCGGCATGCCGGCCCCGATCGTCTTCCAGAACCCGAACGATCCCGCAGGGTTGGGCTTCCTCCACGCGACGACCCCGGCGATCGTCCTCGGGCGCGCCGCGTTCGAGGGCACAGTCCCACCGCAGTCCCTCGCGTTCGTCGCCGGCCGGCATCTCACCTACTTCCGCCCGGGCTTCTACGTGCGGCACCTCATCCCGACGGGCACGGGGCTCAAGGCGTGGCTCTTCGCGGCCATCAAGATGAACGTGCCGAACTTCCCGATCGCGCAGGAGCTGATGGGCCCGGTCACGGAGGCCATGGGCGCGATGAGCCTCGACTTCAAGGGGGCGGACAGGGAGATCCTCGCGAGCCTCGTCTCGAAGCTCCTCCAGGGCGGCGGCGCGCTCGACCTGAAGAAGTGGGTCGCGAGCATCGACCTCACGGCCGATCGCGCCGGCTTCATCCTGAGCAGCGACCTGCACACGGCGACGGAGGTCATCCGGGCGACGGAGGAGGGCGCGAGCGTCCCGGCCAAGGAGCGCCTCAAGGAGGCCGTGCTCTTCTCGATCAGCGAGGAGTACTTCGCCTTGCGGGACAAGCTCTCCATCACCATAGACTCGTAGGGTGAGAATGGTCGTCGCCGCGGCGCTCCTCCTCGTGGGAGCGCGCGCCTCCGCGCTGTCGTGCTCGAGGGACCCACCCCGCGACGCGCCGGCCGGGTCGGCGTCCGCCTCCAGAGGGGCCGCGATCACCATCGCGCCCATCAAGCGGGTCGCGGGGATCCCGAAGGATCTGAACGTCCTCCTCGTCTCCGTCGACAGCCTTCGCGCCGACATGCCGTGGAACGGCTACCCGAGGCCCATCTGCCCGCGGCTGACGGCCCTCGAGCGGGACAGCGTGAGCTACACGCGCGCCTACTCGGTGAGCTCGTACACGTCGATGTCGCTCGGGGGCCTGCTCGCGGGGAGGTACCCGAGCGAGCTCCCCCGTGACGGCTTCTTCTTCGGGACGTTCCCGAAGGAGAGCGCGTTCTTCCCGAGGACCTTGCAGAAGGCCGGGATCGTGACGCTCGGCGCGCACGCGCACGGCTACTTCAAGGGAGCGGGCTTCGAGCTCGGCTTCGATCGCTGGGAGCTCGTCCCGAACCTCAAGTGGAACAACACCACCGACGAGAACGTCACCGGCAAGGAGCACGAGGCCATCGCCGAGCGCATGCTCTCCGACGATCGGCTGGTGAGGGGTCGATTCTTCGCCTGGTTTCACTTCCTCGATCCGCACGATCAGTACCTCTCGCACGAGACCGACGGCATCCCACCGTATGGCGCCTCCTTGCGCGACCGCTACGACGCCGAGGTGCTGTTCACCGATCGCCAGATCGAGAAGCTGCTCGCGTTCGTCGACCGGCAGCCGTGGGGCCCCCGCACGGCGATCATCGTCACCGCGGACCACGGCGAGGCGTTCGGCGAGCACGGGATGTTCTCGCACGGGTTCGAGATCTGGGAGAACCTCGTGCGGGTTCCGCTCTTCCTCCACGTCCCGGGGCTCCGGCCGCGGCGCATCGACGAGCCTCGTAGCGCCCTCGATCTGGCCCCGACCATCGTCGAGCTCATGGGGCTGCCGCCCGATCCCGCCTTCGAGGGCAAGAGCCTCGTCCCGGAGCTCCTCGGCGACCCAGCTACGCCACGCGATGTCCTGTGCGATCTCCCTCCCACCAGCGACAGCACGAAGCGCCGCGCGCTCATCGTGGGCCACAAGAAGATCATCGCCACGGGCAGCGACACCTTCCTGCGGCTGTACGATCTCGACCAGGATCCGGAGGAGAAGTACCCCATCACCACGGGCAAGGAATTCGAGGCGCTCTCCAGGCGCTACCAGGAGGTGATCAAGGGGCTCAAGGAGGTGCAGCCCTACGCGTGCGGCCCCGGCTGCCTGGGCGGCGCTTACAAGAACGCCGCGGCGCCCCGGTGAGGGACGTCCTCAGCGCGCGACGTGCGCCTCGATGGCCTGCGCCTCGCGCGTGAGGAACGGCTCGACGAGGCGGCGGAGCCGTGCGCTCTCCAGGTGGTGCACGGAGGACATGACCGTGGGCGCGAACCCGCGAACCCGCTTGTGCTCGCCGCCGGCGCCAGGCTCGAAGGCCTCGAGGCGCCGCGTGATGACGCGCTCGATGCCGTGGTAGTAGCAGACGTTGAAGTGGAGGAAGGGGCGGTCCACGAACGCACCCCAGTAGCGCCCGTACAGGCGCCGCCCCTTCTCGACGTTGAACGCGCCGGCGACGATCGCCCCCTGCTCGCGCGCGACGACCCACGCGAGCCGCTCCGCGAACCGGTCCGCGACGAGCTCGAAGAAGGTGCGGTTCAGGTAGCGGCGGCCCCAGCTGAACTTGTCCACCGTCGTCGTGTAGAGATCGTACATCGTCCCCGCGAGGTCGGCCGTGAGGGCGCCCGCCTCGACCGTCTCGATCGTGATCCCGTCGCGCGCCGGCTGGGCGCGCTCCCGCCGGATCTGGGTGCGCTTCTTGGAGGGCAGCGTGCAGAGGAAGTCCTCGAAGTCGGCGTAGCCCGGGTTCGAGAAATGGTACTGAAGACTCTTCCGCGGGAGGAGGCCCGCCTCGGCCCACGCGGGGACGTCGGCCTCCGGGAGGAAGAGCACGTGGGCCGACGAGAGGCCCGCGTCGCGCGCGATCGTGCGCAGCGCCTGGGCGAAGATCGCCGTGATCGCGGCGCGCTCCCGGCCCGCCGCGACCAGGAGCCGCTGCCCCGTGACCGGGGTGAACGGAACGCCCACGACGAGCTTCGGGTAGTACGGGATCCCGAGCTGGTGGGACGCGTCGGCCCACGCCCAGTCGAAGATGAACTCTCCCTCGCTGTTCGTCTTGACGTACGCCGGCGCGCCCGCGACGAGCGTGTCGCCCTCCCACAGGGTCAGGTGGCACGGCGTCCAGCCGGTGCCGGGGCCCACGCAGCCTGCCTCCTCCAGGCAGTCGAGCCATGTCCACTCCACGAAGGGGGAAGCGTCGTCCCCGGCGAGCGCGTCCCAGGCGTCGCGCGGGATGTCGCGGATTCGGCCATCGCTGCGGAGGACCAGGTCGGTCACCCGTGGGCTCCGGATCAGCTCGCGTCCCGTCGCACGAGCACGAACCACGCGTCCATGGCCCGGCCGCCCTTGTAGGCACGCCCGATCGAGACGTTGTTCGAGATGCCGCGCATCCGATCGACCATCCCCACCCAGACGAATCGCCCGAGCCGCGCGCTGTTCGGCAGGATCTCCGGCCAGCTCGGACACCTTCCTGGCGGGAGCGTCCGGTAGTCGATGTCGATCTCCCCCTCCGTCCCTTCGCCCTCCGCCGCGTGCACGGTGAAGTACCCGGGTCCCGTGAAGCCGCGCGTCGAGCCCTCGTTGTAGCCCCACAGCACGCCGTCGGCGTCCGGCCCGCGGCAGAAGCGCTTCTGGAAGTCGTTGAAGGCGGGGAGTGTGTTCCGCCCGTCGTGGATGACCTCGGTGAGGTCGGCGACGCTGGCGGGCACGAAGTGCTCGAGCGAGAGCGGCCGGAACCCCCTGGCGGCCTCGTAGATCTCGGCCTGTCGGGCCTTCCCCCAGCCGCGGACGCAGTGCCGGCGCCCCTCGTGCCCGAGCGTGTCGAGCGCGGCGGCGAGGCGCGGGAGATCGGGGCGGGGATCGAGGAGAACGGTGAGATCCATGCGGGTCCCTGTAGCGCACCGGCCGGCCGCGCACCAGCTTGCCCCTGACCTCTCCCGGCGCTAGCGCCAATGCCGATCGGATAAGGCATTCGTTGGAGCGAGGGTGCCCCCACCCGTCGCGCTTCGCGCGCGTAGCGCGCGATTTGGGGGAGACCGACGCGCGCAGCGCGGCGAGTGGGGGCACCCCTTCTCTTGCGCTGGATCGCCCCTAACCGAACGGCATTGGCGCTAGCGCGCGGACGTCCACACGACGAAGATCGCGCGCGCCTGCCCGCCAAGCGTGACCCGCGCGGTGCGCCCGCGGGCGAAGCACATCGGCCCCTCTGTCGGGACGAGCGCGGGCGAGTCGCCGAGGTCGACGGCGGCCCCGGCGAAGGGGGCCCCGACCTCGGCGAGCTCGACGGCGAGCCTGGCGGAGGCGTCGATGCCCACGCGGACGCAGGTGTCCCGGTCGAAGGGCCCGACGGAAATCTCGTGTCGCCCCGCCACGAGAGCCGTCTCGTCCCGAAATGCGATCATGCCCGCGGGTGCGGGGATCGCCTCGCGTCGCGGGATCCGCTGCGGGCGCGCGCCATCGGGGTCGACCGCGGCGTCGGTCACCGTCGTGCGCACCTCGCTCGCCGCGGGCGCCGCCGACGTCCCGACGGTGGACGTGCGCTTCTGCGCGCACGCTCCCGCGACGACGACGCACACCCCGAGCGGGACGAGGACCGACGACCGGACCAGGGGCCCGCGCGCTCCTAGGCTCGCGGGATCGCCGCGACCTGCGAGGCGGGGCGCGGCGGCTTCTCCTCGATGGGATCCATGCGGCAGCTCCCCTGGAACTCGACGCCGCGATCGATGAAGAGGGAGGGGGAGTGGATGTTCCCGATCACCTTTCCCGGGGCGTGGATCTCGAGCTGCGTCTTCGCGCGGATGTTGCCGTGGATGACGCCTCCCCGGACGATGACGGTAGCGACGTCGATCTCCGCGTGGACGTCCGCCCCGTCGCCGACGATGAGCGTGTCGTCGCTCCGGATCTCACCCTTGAACGTGCCGTCCACGCGGACGCGGCCCTCGAAGTGCAGCTTGCCCTCGAAGCGCGTACCCTTCCCGAGGAGCGCGGTGATCTCGGTCGCCTGGACGGGCGCGTCGTGCGTGGCCATCAGAACGCCATGACCGGGGACTTGTTCCGGGCGCGGACGACGCCGGCCTCGCCATCGGCCTCGCGCTGGATGTACTTCTGGACGAACGTGTCGAGGTTCACGTTCGCGCCGATGTAGACGCGCGTGTCCTGGAAGCGGTCGAAGAAGGGATTCCCGTACGTGCCGTCGTCCCGGACGATGTTCCGGAACATGAAGTAGCCCACCTCGGGGGTGAGCCAGCTGTTCACGTTGTAGTCGAGCCAGGCCGCGAAGTAGACGCTCTGGCGGAGACGCGGCTCGTTGGGCGTCGGGAGGCCGGGGACATCCTTGGGCCGGTACGCCCACTGATGCGATCCGAGGGCGAAGATCGCGGGGTTCCACTTCCCCCACTCGGCGCTGGCCAGGAAGGTCCAGCCGAGCGTGTTCGCGGCGTTCGTCAAGCCGGAGAGCTGTCCGGCGCAGCCCTGGCCGCCGCCGTAGCACGAGAACGCGTACGGGTGATCGTTGCGCGTCTCCGGGGTCGTGTACGAGTAGAGGGGGTGCGTGAACGTGGAGCCGGCGAGGAGGAGAAGCTCGCCGCCGCCGGGGAGGTGCTCGAAGCCCCGTGCAAGCTGGACGACGACGCCCGGGGTCACCCACATGGTCCGCGCGCGGGACTCCGGCGAGACGGGGAACGCCAGCGACACGCCGGCCAGGGGCTTGATGCCCGCCACGGCCGGGATGCCGCGGTAGAACAGCTGTGTGACCGCGTCTCCGAAGCGGGGCTCGTAGCGCGTCTTCGTGGAGTCGCTGTTGGTGAACTCGTAGTTGAACGGGATACGGCCACGGAGCTGGAAGTCCTTGTTGATCGCGTAGCGCGGCAAGAAGAAGAAGCTGACCTCGCCCGTGGGGTTCGTGGACTGCTGCTGCCCCTGGAACACCGTGCCCGTGAACATGCTGACCTGCGTGAACAGGGCCGAACCGGCGAACGGTCGGGGCGCCTTCTTCTTCTCCGGCGGCGGCGCCGCCGGAGTCGGCGTGTCGGCGGTCGTCGTGGGCGTGGTCGGCGCGGCGGCGGGCGGCTCCGGCTGGGCAGGTGCGGTCGGCGTCGCCGCCGGCTCCTGCGGAGCGGCGGGCGGAGTCGACGGGGACGTCGGGGGGTCCTGGGCGAGCGCCTGGCTCGCGAGAACGGTCGAAACGAGGAAAACCCCGAGGGTGAAGGTCGCCTTCTTCATCGTGTCACTGCTCCCAATGCATGGCTTCAGGTGAAGCGCCCGCGTGCTCAAGCAAGGTCCATGCCCTGAACGAAATCGAGTAACTGTTCAGGATATTTGGCAAAAATTACTGACCACGCAGTCATGTCAACAAGCTGACGGGCATCGAGATCCCGCCCGTGCGCGATGCCGCCGTCGCGCGGGGCCTAAGTACTCGCGCGACAACCTCCACGCAAGTCGAAAACGGGGTGTTAGACCGCACGGAGGATGCCCACGACACGCCGGAATCCGCCCCGAATCCGCGCTGTCGCCGCGGTGCTCCTCGTGGGGGCGACGGCGACGGCTCGACCGGTGGAGGCCCTGCACGACGGCGCCTCCGACGTCGCGACCGTGACCGCGGACGAGATCAGCTTCGACGCGCGGGGCAGAGGCGTCACCCTGACCGGGAACGTCCGCGTGGACGCGCCTCCGTTCCACTTCCGCAGCGACGGCGTCATGGTCGAGCGGACGGGCCGCGGGCTCGAGATCCGCGGAGACGGGCGGGTGGCCTTCTGCCCGTGCGCGGGCACGCCGCTCGCGCTGCACGTCACCGGCGCGACCGTCGCGCCACCGGGGGACCTGTTGCTCGAGAGCCCCACCGTCGAGATGTACGGGACGCCCGTCTTGTGGCTGCCGTGGTTCTGGCTGCGCGCGCCGTCACGCGTGGGGGTGCTCCCGCCGCTGCTCGCGTACCGGGGTGCGGACGGGCTCTTCATCGGGGGCGGGGTCCACATGCCGTGGAGCAGCGTGCCCCGTCCAAGGGCGCCGTGGCCGGTACCGGAGACCCCGCCGGATCGGCTGGCGACGCTGCGCGCAGGGGGATACGCGCTCGGCGGTGCCCGCGTGGAGGCGACGTACCGCACGCCGGGGAGCTTCGGTCGCGTCGCGTGGGACCACCTGCGGGAGAGCGGCGTCGCCATCGACGCGCGAGGCCGCGCGGGTGACAAGGCGACCGGCCCCCGCGTCGCGTGGGACGTGGATGCGCTCCTCGGTCGCCGCGCGCTCGTCGCCACCAGCGATCTCGGAGCCGCTTCGAGGCCCTTCGATCACGGCCGGGCCGAGGCGTTCACCGACGTCGGCGGCGTCACGGTGGCGTCCGGCGTGGATTTCGTCTCGCCGCGCGGCGTGACGCCGTTCCAGGGGTGGGCCCTCGGGCCCGCGCTGTCGCTGTCCCGGGCGGGCGCGGTGGGGGAGCACGTGACCTACGACGCCGCGTTCACGGGAGGCACGCTGGCGCACGGGCAGGGCACGGCCGGCGCGAGCAGCGTGACCTTCGCGCGCGGGGCGTCGCGCGTCGAGTCGGCGTTCGTCGCCGGTCCGGTGTCCCTGTCCGTCGCGGGTCGCGGGATCCTCGACGGGGTCGCGGCGGCGGGAGAAGCGCGCACGGCTGACCTCGTCAACCGCGCAGGGGATGTCCGCGTGCGCGCCTCGGTGCCCGTCGGGCGCGCGCACGGCGTCGACCGCGACCCCTGGCTCCACAGGATCGAGCCGGAGGTGGCGCTGGGCGCGATCTCCGTCCACGAGGAGACGGCGCTCGTGCTCGGGCCCGCGTTCTCGCGCGGCGCGTCGCTGCGCGGATCGGCGGTGCTCGCGGAGGCCGGGCTCGCCCAGGCGATCGGGCGGTGGGGCGCGCGACAGACGATCGAGCTGGACCTGCGGGGTGGCGCGATCGCAGGCGCCAACCAGGCCCGCCCCGTCCTGCGCGGGCGCGGACACGCGGGCCTCGACGCGCTCTCGCTCGGCGTCGAGGCCGCGCACGTGGCGGGCGGACCGCGAGGGATCCCCGGCGGGGAGGCTGGCTCCGTGGTCCTCGGGCGCGTGCGCGTCGGGCGCCGCGACGGACCTTCGCTCGGCCTGAGGAGCGCCCTCCGCGGCGGGGCCGATCCGATCCTCGCGCGCGCGCTCGTCGATCCCGCGACGGAGCCCTCGAGCGGCTACCTCGCGACGGAGGGCCTGTCGGTGGGAGCGAGCGCCGTGTACCCGTGGTCGCGGCTCGTCGTGACCGCCGCACACGTGGATCACGACGTGTCGAACGCCGAGTTGCTCTTCGCGCGCGGCAGCCTGACGCTGCGCGACCGTTGCGAGTGTCTCGGTCTCACCGCCAGCGGCGGCAAGCGGCTCGGCCGCGAGGGCATCGACGTGTGGCTCACGATCCAGGTGGGCCCCGAACGCCCGCGTTGATCGGCCCCCGGTCCGCTGAATTTGAACATGAAAGTCGATAATATTACTCAATCATTCCATGCATTTTGCTTGCGCGCGCGGTCCTGGAGAGGGATGCTCGGGGGGAGGTGAGCGACATGAAGGGCGACCCGAAGATCATCGACGCGCTGAACGAGATCCTCACCGGCGAGCTGACCGCGGTGAACCAGTACTTCCTGCACGCGAAGATGTGCCAGAACTGGGGCTATGCCCGCCTGGCGTCGAAGATCCGCACGGAGTCGATCGACGAGATGAAGCACGCGGACCAGCTCATCGAGCGAGTGCTCTACCTCGAGGGGCTGCCGAACGTGCAGCGCCTCGGCAAGGTCGCCGTCGGCCAGACGGTGCCCGAGATGCTCCGCAACGATTACGCCGTGGAGTGCTTCGCGATCCCGCTGCTCAACCGCAGCATCCAGCTCGCGCGCGATATCGGCGACAACGGAACCGAGGACCTGTTGACGTCGATCCTGCGCTCGGAGGAGGAGCACGTGGACTGGCTCGAGGCGCAGCTCGAGCTGTTGAAGCAGCTGGGCGAGGCCCACTACCTGGCCCAGCAGATCCGCGACTGAAGCGCGGTCCCACGGCCGGCTTCCCGCGGGACGTCCGGCCGTGGTCGGACGGCTCTCGAGCGCGCCTCTACTCTTCTGCGCCTACGCCGCCCGGGCGGGGCGGCGCACGAGGTGCGGGGCAGGGAACACGTGTTCGCCGCCGCAACCACGGCGCTCGCGATGATCCTCGAGCATGTCGTCGATCATGCCGTGACAGGAGCCGCAGTCGCCTCCCGCCCGGCAGAGGCGCGTGACCTCCTCGCGGGTACTCGCGCCACCCGCGATGGCCGTCCGCACCTCGCTCTCCGTGATGGCCATGCACACGCACACGAACATGACCCTGGAAGGATAATGAAAATCGTTTTCAATGCAACCCCCGGCACGCGCAGTCGGCCAACCATCCAGGATTGCATGGGTTTTCGTCAGAACTGCTGGGCCTCCGTGGACTCCTCCAGCGCGAGCGTCGCCGACTTGCCGCTCGAGATCACCTCGGCGACCTGATCGAAGTACCCGGTCCCGACCTCGCGCTGGTGGCGCGTCGCCGTGTAGCCGTCCCGCTCGGCCGCGAACTCGGCCTGCTGGAGATCCGAGTACGCGGACATGCCGCGATCCCGGTAGTCCAGCGCGAGGCGGTACATCGAGTGGTTCAGCGCGTGGAACCCCGCCAGCGTCACGAACTGGAACCGGTAGCCCATCGCGCCGAGCTCCCGCTGGAAGCGCGCGATCGTCGCGTCGTCGAGGTGCTTCTTCCAGTTGAACGACGG
>SXNL01000259.1 GCA_005777185.1 Myxococcales bacterium | reverse complement strand
GGCATGTGAACGGGAGAATCGCCTCTCGCAGGGTCTCCCGGTTCAGTCGTGCGTTCTCGAGGCGAACGACGCGGACGCCACGGGGCGCGAGGATCGTCGTGCGCCTCGCATCCCGTTCGGCCCGCTCCGCGTCGTCGTGGACGGCGCCGTCGATCTCGACGACGAGCCTGAAGAGCTGTCCAAAATTGCGCGCGCCCTCTCCCGTTGACGTTGACGAAGGGCAGCCCCGGGCAATTGTTGGACAGCTCTTGAGCGCGCGTAGCGCGCGATTTGGGGGAGACCGACCCGCGAAGCGCGGCGAGTGGGGGCACCCCTTCTCTTGCGCTGGATCGCCCCTAACCGAACGGCATTGCACCTAGCCCCGGATCACGCCCGCCCGCCGGAGGCCCCACCGCAGGACCAGGAGGCACACGACCCCCATCGCGCCCAGGTACGCGTACGACTCGAGCGTCATCCATGGCCCGAGGTTCATGAAGAAGCGTTGCCAGGTCCACTGGGGGTACGGCCACGCGTTCGCCCCGTCGGGGAGCTTCCCGAGAGGCGGGGACTCGAGCGAGATCCACGCGCGCGACGCCACGATCCCGAGGCAGGCCACCACGACGGGGAACCACCCGTGCCCACCGCCCGCGCGCCGGTCGAAGGCGAGCGACACCGCGGTGATGCCGACCGGCAGGAGCAGCATCAGGTGCCGCGACTCCGAGTCGATGCCGAGGACGATCAGCGCCGCGTACGCGGCCACCGCGCCCGGCCCGAGATCCCACAGGAGCTCACCGATGGGCTTCCGGAGGAGCCACATGAGGAGGATCAGCGGCCCGAAGAAGGCGAAGCTGGCCACGACCGACGCGAGCGGCCTCGCGATCGCCGTGAGCAGCACGACCCTCTGGTGCGCCTCCGGCGTGACGTCGAGCACCGGCGTGGCGACGCGGTCGACGATCTTCGGGATCGCCCACGCGATGCCCGCGATCACGGGCAGCCACCGTAGCCGCACGCTCGACCACGCCCCGCGCAGGGTCGGGATCCGCGCGAGCAGCGGCCCGAGCGACATCCCGACGTAGAGGGCGAGCGCCGCCGCGCTCAGCGGCACGAGCTGCGGCACGACCTGCTCGGCGTCGTTGGTGATGTGCCCGCCGGCGTCGTGAAAGTCCCACGCGCGCTTCGCGAGGACGAGCCCGAGACCGAGCCCGAGACCGAGCCCGAGCCACGGCCAGGTGGCGCGCCGCGGCGGGACGTCGCGCGGAAAGAACATGAACACGCTCCCGAGGAGCGGGAGGTACCCCGGTATGACGAACCCGCCGACGAACGCGAGCGGCGCGAGCGCGATCGTCCACCGCCGCAGGTACAGCCAGAACATCGCCGCGCCGATCAGCATCCCCCACGGATCGAGCAGCGGCGGGATGTAGTGGAAGAAACGCAGGCCGGAGAACGACGCGTACAGCAGCGCGAACCCGAGCCATGCGGCGGGCCGCCGGAGCCGGAGATCCCGCGCGATCGCGCCCCACAGGAGCGTCGTCCCCACGAAGCAGACGCCCATCGCGACGGTGAACGCGAGGAGGATGTTCCGATCCGTGCGTTCCACGTGCAGCGCGCGCATCGCGTAATGGATGACACCCGCCGGCAGCGACTTCTGCACCTTGTAGTGGTCGAGCTTCGTCTCGAAGATCGTCTTCGACCAGTGACGCGCCCACACCAGGAACCCCTGGCCGTCCCACCCGAAGCCCTGCCCGATGGACGTCTTCTCGCCCCACAGGCGGTAGCCGACCTCGTAGCCACCCGCCAGGAGCGCCATCGCGAGGCGGTCGAAGGACGCCGTCGCCAGCCAGGCGAAGCGCCGCGAGAGCAGGCGGTGCAGCAACACGGCCGCGAGGACGGCGACGCACGCATAGAGCGCCTTCTCGAGGTGCGGCGCGAAGGAGGCCCACAGCGTCGTCATGCCGGAGCCCGCTGTTTATACGCATTTACCATCCCCGGCTACTCCGGTAGGGGTGACCCGTGGACCGGCTCGCGTGGCTGCTCCGCGGGCTCGCGCGGGGCCCCGGCTTTCTCGTGCGGCTCGTGAAGGCCGCGCCGGGGCTGCTCACGTTCCTCGGCCTGACGATCCTGTTCGGGCAGACGCAGCGGCCCATCGGCGACCACATGATCACGGGCGACGGGCACTACACGTACCTGTGGGGCCGGAGCTTCGCCTTCGACCGCGACTTCGATCTGCACAACGACTACCAGCTGTGCGGCGACTTCTGGAACCTCGGCAGGGGGCCACGCCTGCTCAACTACTGGGGCGTCGGCGACGGGATCCTGCGCGTGCCGTTCCTGTGGATCGGGAAGCTCGTGCACCGCCTGCCCGACAGCGCGACGGCCTCGTGGAAGGCCGGCTGCTTCGGGCCGATCGCGCACACGGCCATGTTCGGCTCGGCGGTGTTCGCGGCGGCCTCGGTGTGGCTCGGGTTCCGCCTCGCGCGGCGGTACACCGGCGACCGGGCCGCGTGGATCGCGATGCTGATGGTCGCCCTCGCCTCGCCCCTGTTCTTCTACGCGACGTTCTTCCCGTCCCTCAGCCACGCCTCGTCCGCGTTCGTCTGCGCGCTGTTCGTGGAGCGGTGGGACCGGCACCGCGGGGCGCGGCCCTGGTACGGATGGATCCTGCTCGGCGTGATCGGCGGCCTCGTCGTGTGCACGCGCGCGCAGAGCGGTATCCTCGTCGCGCTCCCGTTCGCCGAGTGGTGCGTGACGGCTGTCGGGCGCGGCCGCGCGCGGGCGTGGCGGGCGCTCCTCGGGCACGTCGGCTGCGGGGTCCTCTTCGCCGGCTTCTTCCTCGCGGCGACCTTCCCGCAGCTCTGGGCGTGGCACGTCACGACCGGGCGCTGGATCGGCGAGAACCACATCGGCGCGTACATGAGCTGGGGCTCGCCGGAGCTCGGGGGACCCTTGTTCTTCCCGTACTCCGGGCTCCTCTCGAACAATCCGCTCCTCTGGATCTCGGTCCTCGGGATGATCGGCGGAGTCTTCTCGGCGCGGACGCGCGCGATCTCCCTCGGCTCCCTCTTCTGCTTCCTGGGCACGCTCTACGTCATCGGCAGCGCGTGGGACTGGTGGGGGGCGGCGGGATACCCCGGGCGCCGCTTCTGCGAGGACACCTTCGGGTTCGTGCTCGGCGGCGCGATCGGGATCCGCGCCATCGAGGGGTACGTGCGGCGCCGCCCCGGCCGCGTCACGGGCGCGGCGCTGGTGGTCGCGGCGCTCGTCGGGGGCCTCTGGAGCAAGACGTTCCCCATCGCCGAGTACGGGCCGCACCCCGCGAACGAGCTCCACGCCGTGTGGGTGGGCTCCGCGTCGAAGGCGATGCACGACCAGGTGGGCAACCCGTTCTCGTACCCGGGCGCGCTCCTGTTCGCGCTTCGCTACGGGACCCACCCGCGGCGTTACGACGCGATGGTGCCGTTCATCGTGACGTACGAAGCGCCGGAGGGCCCCGAGCTGCAGCGCGCGTCGATGACCGCGGACCTGCCCGAGCACGCGCTCTTCTTCGAGCGCGGCTTCGGGAAGGCGAACGAGCTCGTCCAGGGGAAGAACGCGCGTGTATTCTGCAACCAGGGGCGGCTCCTCGTGCCGCTCTTCCGCGGGAACATCCGGTCCATCACGGTCACCTGGGCGTTCCGCCGCGTGGAGCGGGAGCTCACGTGGGAGCTCGCGTGGAACGGCGCGCGCCACGGCGTCGCGGGCGCGGGCGGGTGGGCGGACACCGTGATCGAGCTCGCGGCGGGGACCACGCGGAGCGGCGTGAACGTGGTCGAGCTCCGGGCGCCCGAGATGTGCGTGGCGATCCGGGAGATCCGGTTCGCGAAGTAGGCCCGGGCGCGCCGGGCCGCGGCCCCGGGCCCGGGGTGGCCGAGTTTCCCGTCGATCGTTGCGAACCTGGGGATCGCGTGGTATCGAGCGCGCCATCATGAGCAAGCTCAAGGCGGCCGTCGTCGGCCTCGGCTACTGGGGGCCCAACCTCGCGCGAAACTTCCAGGCCAGCCCGGACTTCGACCTCGTCGGGCTCTGCGATCTCGACACCAGGCGCGTCGAGAAGGTGGGCGCGAGCTACCCGGGCGCCCAGCGCTTCACCGCGCTGGCCGACCTCTTCCAGACGGCCAAGCCCGAGATCGTGGCCGTCGCCACGCCCGTCGCCACGCACCACGCGATCGCGAAGGCCGCGCTCGAGGCGGGCTGCCACGTCCTGTGCGAGAAGCCCCTCGCGTCGACCGTCAAGGAGGCCGAGGAGCTCGTGGAGCTGGCCGAGAAGCGGGGTCGCAACCTGTTCGTGGACCACACGTTCACGTACACGGGCGCGGTGCGCGCCATCCAGGGGCTCGTGGAGAAGGGCACCCTGGGGGACCTCTTCTACATCGACTCCGTGCGCATCAACCTCGGCCTCTTCCAGCCGGACGTGGACGTGATCTGGGACCTCGCGCCGCACGATCTGTCGATCCTGTCGTACGTCGTGGGCAAGCGCGTGACCGGCGTCCGCGCGATGGGCACCTCCCACAACCCGCGCAATTTCAACGACGTGGCCTACCTCGACCTCGAGTACGAGAACGGCCTCACCGCGCACCTCCACCTGTCGTGGCTCTCGCCGGTCAAGGTCCGGCGCATGATCTTCACGGGGTCGAAGTCGTCGGTGATCTTCGACGACCTCGAGATGAGCGAGAAGCTCAAGATCTACGACCACGGTGTCTCGTTCGACGTCTCCGACGTCGAGAAGCGCCGCCAGGTTCTCGTGAACTACCGGCGCGGCGACATGCGGGCCCCGGCGCTCGACAACAAGGAGGCCCTCGGCACCGAGCTCGCCGAGATCGCCGCCCACATCCGGGGCACCGGGAAGGCCGCCGCGCTAGGGGCCGACGGGCTCGAGATCGTGCGGGTGCTCGAGGCCTCGCAGAAGTCTCTCGCCAAGGACGGCGCCAAAGTCTCCACGTGATCGCTCCCCGCGAGCCCGGGCCCGAGCCCGAGCCCGCTCTTCCTACAGGACGCCCATGATCCCGTTTCTCTCCCTCAAGCAGCAGACCGCTTCCCTGAAGGCCGAGGTGATGGCCGCCCTCGAGAAGGTCGTCGACTCCCAGGGCTTCGCCAACGGCCCCGCCGTCGACGCCTTCGAGAAGGAGTTCGCGGCGTACCTCGGCGTGTCGGACGTCGTGTGCGTCAACACCGGGACGACGTCGCTGCACGCCGCCCTGGTGTGCGCGGGCGTGAAGCCCGGCGACGACGTGGTCACCGTCTCGCACACCTGGATCAGCACGTGCTGGGCGGTGAGCTACGCGGGCGCGACCCCGGTGTTCTGCGACGTCGACGCCTCCACCGCCGGCATGGACCCGGCAAAGCTCGAGGCCGCGATCACCCCGAAGACGCGGGCCATCCTGCCGGTGCACCTCTACGGTCACCCGGTGGATCTCGACCCCATCCTCGAGATCGCGAAGAAGCGCGGCATCCCCGTGATCGAGGACGCGGCGCAGTCGATCGGGGCAAGATACGAGGGCAAGCAGACCGGTTCGTCCGGCCTCGTCAACGCGACGAGCTTCTACCCCGGCAAGAACCTCGGCGCGTATGGCGAGGGCGGCGCGATCATGACGAACGACGGCGAGATCGCGGCGCGCGTCCGGCGCCTCCGCGACCACGCCCAGAGCGGCCGGCACAACCACGTCGAGATCGGCTACAACTGGCGCCTCGACGGGTTCCAGGGCGCCGTCCTCTCGATCAAGCTCCGCCACCTCGACGCGTGGAACGGCCGCCGCAAGGAGATCGCGAAGAAGTACATCGCCGCGTTCCAGGGCTTGCCGGGCCTGTCGATGCTCGGCCAGCACGCCTGGGCCGACCCGATCTGGCACATCTTCCCCGTGTTCCACGCGCGGCGTGACGACTTCCGGGCGGCGCTCGAGAAGATGGGCGTCCAGAGCGGCGTGCACTACCCGAAGCCGGTGCACCTGCAGCCCGCCTACGCGCACCTCGGCGTGAAGCAGGGCTCCCTGCCGGTGGCCGAGCGGCTGGCCGCGCAGGAGATCTCGCTCCCGATGTTCCCCGAGCTGACGGACGCGGAGGCGGACGTCGTGGTGAAGGCCGTGACCGAGGTGGCGAAGGAGCTGGCGTAAGCTCATGGGGATCAAGGTCCCGATCACGCGGCCTGCTCTCGGCGACGAGGAGGTGAACGCCGTCGTCGGCGTCGTGAAGAGCGGCTGGCTCACGCAGGGCCCGCAGGTCGCCGCCTTCGAGGGCGAGTTCGCGGCGACGGTCGGCGCGCGCCACGCGGTCGCCGTCTCGAACTGCACCGTGGCGCTCGAGCTGGCGATGCGCGTCCTCGGCGTGGGACCGGGCGACGACGTGATCACCGCGAGCCACAGCTTCATCGCGACGGCCAACTCGATCGTGAGCGTGGGCGCCCGCCCGGTGTTCTGCGACGTGGAGGCCGACACCTACGGGATGGACCCCGTGGCCGTCGAGGCGTGCGTCACCCCGACGACGAAGGCCATCATGGCCGTCCACCAGATCGGGATCCCCTGCGACATCGTGGGGATCCTCGAGGTGGCGAACCGCCACGGCATCCCGGTCGTCGAGGACGCCGCCTGCGCGATCGGCAGCGAGGTCGAGGTCGCCGGGCGCTGGGAGCGCATCGGCAAGCCCCACGGGCGCATCGCGTGCTTCTCCCTTCACCCGCGCAAGATCGTGACCACCGGCGATGGCGGCATGCTCACGACGAACGACGAGGCCTTCGCGAAGCGCCTCAAGCTCCTCCGCCAGCACGCGATGAGCGTGCCCGACACGGTGCGCCACCACTCGGACAAGGTGCTCTTCGAGCACTACGCCGAGCCGGCGTACAACTACCGCCTCACCGACCTCCAGGCCTCGGTGGGGCGCCCCCAGCTCGCCCGCCTCGACGCCATCGTGAAGGAGCGCCGCCGCCTCGGCCAGATCCTGATCGAAGCGCTGGAGCGGAACCCGATCCTCGCCCCGCCGCGCGAGCGGCCGAACGCGCGCACCAACTGGCAGAGCTTCCCGTCCCACATCCGGCCCGAAGCGCGGATGTCGCAGGTCGAGATCCTCCAGTTCCTCATGGACGCCGGGCTCGCGGCCAAGCGCGGCATCATGAACTCCCACCAGGAGCCCGCCTACGCGCGACCGGGGAGCTACCTCGCGCCGGGCTCGCTCGCGCGGAGCGAGCAGGCCCGCGACCGAACGGTCGTGCTGCCCCTGTTCCACGGGATGACGGACGACGAGATCGGCGCGGTCGTCTCCGCCCTCGACCTTCTGGGGAAGCGAGCGAACGCGTCATGAGAGACAAGGACGCCGATCAGAGGAGCTTCATCCGGTTGTCGCCCGACGTCGAGCTCGGCGACGGCGTGCGCATCTTCAGCTTCGTGAACGCGTACGGCTGCAAGATCGACGACGGCGCCCAGATCGGCGCGTTCGTCGAGATCCAGCGCGGCGCCGTGATCGGCAAGCGGTGCAAGATCTCCAGCCACACGTTCATCTGCGAGGGGGTCACGATCGAGGACGAGTGCTTCGTCGGGCACGGTGTCATGTTCATCAACGATCGCCACCCCGCGGCCGTGAACCCGGACGGCTCGCTGAAGGGCAAGGACGACTGGACGTGCGAGAGCACCGTCGTGCGGAAGCGCGCGAACATCGGCTCGGGCGCGGTGATCATGTGCGGGATCGAGATCGGCGAGGGCGCGCTCGTGGGCGCCGGCGCCGTCGTCACCAAGAACGTCCCCGCGGGCGCGACGGTCGCCGGCGTGCCCGCGCGTGTGATCCCGCGAGGCTGAGATCGAGGTAGGACCATGAACGTCAAGGACGCGAGCGTGCTCATCACCGGCGGGGCGGGCTTCGTCGGCTCGCACATCGCGGATCTGTGCCTCGCCAAGGGCGCGCGCAAGGTCGTCGCGATCGACAACCTCGTGCGCGGGTCGAGGAGCAACGTCGCCGAGGCCACGGCCACCGGCCGCTTCGAGCTGGTGGAGGGCGACATCCGCGATCGCGAGCTCTGCGACCGGCTCGTCGCGGGCTCGGACTACGTCTTCCACCAGGCGGCGCTCCGCATCACGGCCTGCGCGGCGAACCCGCGCGAGGGCCACGAGGTGATGCTGGACGGCACCTTCAACATCCTGGAGGCCTGCGCGAGGCACGGCGTGAAGAAGGTGGTCGCGGCCTCGAGCGCGTCGGTCTACGGCGAGCCGGATCTGCAGCCCATCGACGAGACGGCCGCCTACAACAACCGCACGCTGTACGGTGCCGCCAAGATCGCGCTGGAGCACTACTTCCGCTCGTTCAACGAGATGTACAAGCTGCCCTACGTGGCGCTCCGGTACTTCAACCTCTACGGCCCGCGTATGGACATGACCGGCGTGTACACAGAGGTCATGGTCCGCTGGATGGACCGCATCGACAAGGGCGAGCCCCCGCTGGTCTTCGGCAAGGGGGACACCGCGATGGACTTCACGTACGTCACCGACGTGGCGCGCGCCAACCTCCTCGCGCTCGAGAGCGACGTCTCCGACGACGTGTTCAACGTGGCGACCGGCGTCGAGACGTCGCTCCTCGATCTCTGCCACATGATGCTCGAGATCATGGGCAAGCCGGGGCTCTCGCCCGAGTTCCGCGAGGAGCGCGCCGTGAACCCGGTCAAGAACCGACGCGGGGGCACGGCCAAGGCGAAGCGGCTGCTCGGCTTCGAGACGACGACCGGCCTCCGCGAGGGCCTCGAGGAGCTCGTGGCCTGGCGTCGCACCGTGAAGGACCGGACGTGAGCCTCTTCGACAAGCACATCCCCCTCATGCGCCCGTGGACGGGCGAGGAGGAGGCCGCCGCCGTCCGCGAGGTCATCCTGAGCGGGTGGGTGAGCCTCGGACCCAGGGTGGCGGAGTTCGAGCACGCGGTGGCCACGATGCTCGGCGCGAAGCACGCCGTGGCCACGACGTGCGCGACGACGGCGCTCCACCTGTCGCTCGAGACGCTCGGCCTCCGGCGTGGCGACGAGGTCATCCTCCCCGCGTTCACGTGCATGGCGAACGCGAACGCCGTGATCATCGCGGGCGGCGAGTGCCGCTTCGCGGACATCGAGCCGCGCACGTTCAACCTGGATCCGGACGACGTGGAGCGCAGGATCACGCCGAAGACGCGGGCGATCATGATGGTGGATCAGATCGGCCTGCCCGCGGATCTCGACCGGTTCAAGGCGCTCTCGGCGAAGCACGGGCTCATCCTCGTGGACGACGCCGCGACGACGTTCGGTGGCAAGTACAAGGGGGGCTACCTGGGTAGCCACGGCGTCACCACGTGCTTCAGCTTCCATCCGCGCAAGATGATCACCACCGGCGAGGGGGGCATGCTGGTGACCGACTCGGTGGAGCAGGCCGATCGGGCGAAGGTGCTGCGCTCGACGGGCGCGAGCGTGTCGGACCTCGTGCGGCACGCGGCGAAGGGGGCCCTGTTCCAGCAGTACTTCGTGTCCGGGTACAACTACCGCATGACCGACATGCAGGCGGCCATGGGCCTCGTGCAGCTCGGCAAGCTCCCGGAGATGCTGCGCCAGCGCACCGAGCAGGCGCGGCGCTACGACGCGTGGATCGCCGCGGAGCTCGGCGGCGAGGTGCTGCAGCCGTTCGTCCCGGACTACGCGACGCACGCGTACTCGTCGTACTGCATCACGTTGACCGAGAAGGCGAAGGTGGCGGCGGACGACGTCGTGCACCGCATGGCGGCGCGCAACGTGTCGTGCCGGCGGGGGATACAGCCGCTGTACCGCGAGCCGTACTTCGAGGAGCACATGAGGGGGCTCGCCTTGCCCGTCACCGAGGACGCGGCGAGGCGCACGCTGTTCCTGCCGATCTTCCCGGGGCTCCTCGAGGAGGAGCAGCGGCAGGTCATGGACGCGTTGAAGCTGTCGCTGGCGGCGTAGGTCCAGGATGGGCGAGCGGCGCATCATCGTCGGCGCGGGGGGGCAGGGGCGCGTGGTGCTCGAGGTGTGGCGCGCGCAGCACCCGGACGACGACTTCGTGTTCCTCGACGACAACGCCTCGATCCACGGGAGGCACATCCTCGGAGCACGCGTCGAGGGCGGCGTGGCGCTCCTCGCCAGGCGGGACGGCGAGGCGCTGCTCGCGCTCGGGGACAACCCGCTGCGGCTCCAGCTCGGCGCGGCCTGGAGCGCCAAGGGCGTCACGTTCGGGCGGGCCGTTCATCCGACCGCGATCGTGTCCCCCACCGCGGAGATCGGGGCCGGGAGCGTCGTGTTCGCCGGCGCGATCGTGAACACGCAGGCGCGGCTCGGGAACTTCGTGATCGTGAACACCGGTGTGATCGTGGAGCACGACTGCGTGCTCGAGGACGGCGTCTCGGTGTCACCCGGCGCGGTGATGGGGGGGCGTGTCGTCATCGGGAGGGGCACGTTCGTCTCCACCGGGGTCACGCTCGCGGCCCGCGCGAGCGTCGGGAAGGGAACCATCGTGGGCGCGGGGGCGGTCGTCGTGGGCGCGGTCGGGGACGACGTCGTCGCGCACGGCGCCCCGGCGCGGAAGGTGCGGGCCGCGTCGCGGGAGGACTTCCGGAAGGTGCTGTGAGCGCGGCGGCGGGCATGAACGAGACGCCGCTCCGTACGTAGGTCGCGCGCGTGGCGTACGCGGTGAAGAAGCACCACCCGGGATCGCGACGACGGAGCAGTGGTTTCCCGCCCGAGGTCGCGGACACGCTCCGCCGCTCCCTCCCCGCGGTCGGCATGAAGCCGAAGGATCTCCTCCGCATGGTGTTCGGCGGCGCGCCGGGCGACGACGCCGATCGGGCCGGGGATCGATCCGACCGACGCGCTCCGGGCACTGAAGCGCGAACACCTGCGCGGGCGCTACTTCGACGGGGGCTTGCTCGCCTCCATCACGACGTGGAATCGCTCGTGGAACGCGTGGAAACGCGCCTCGAACTCCGGCCGCCCCTCCTTCTTGCAGGCCTCTCCGAGCGCGACCGCGTCCCGGACGAGGTCGGCGTCCTTCGTGGCCTCGGACCTCTCACGGAGGACGTCGGCCTTGGCGCACGTCGCGTCCACCCGGCCCGGGCCCTTCTCGGCGTGCCACAGCGGCGCGAGCACCCCGTGGAGGTCCTTCAGCGCGGGGGGGAGCGCGTGCCCGTGGGCGTGATCCTTGTGGCCGCCCTCGTGGGCGTGCGCGCTGGTGGAGGTTTCTGCTCCGTGCGCGGCCGGAGGGGGAGAGCCCCCGCACGCGGCAAGGGAGAGCGCGGAGAGGAGGCAGGCGAGGCGAAGGGTTCTCATGGGCGCACCCTAGCGAAGTTCCCCGCGGGCGGCGAGAGACCCCTCGCGGCGGAGACGCCGCACACGGGGGCCGGTCGCGGCGGCCGACGCAGGGTGTGGCGGCGCCGAGCGGGGACGCGAGCGGGAGCGGGAGCGGGGCCTGCCCTTGACTTCTATGCACTCAGCATATATGCATGATGTATATATGGCACACCGCCCTCCCCCGCCCCCAGCCCGACCCCGACGGAGGCCCCCGAGGCCTCCCGGCAAGCCTCCCTCCGGCCGCTCGAGGGACACCGAGGAGGCCTTCCTCGCCGGCTACGACCTCGCGGCGTTCCCTCGCCCCAGCGTGACCGTCGACGTCGTCCTCCTCACCGTCGACAGGACGGTCCCCACCTCGGCGCCCCGCCTCCACGCGGTGGCGTACGAGCGCACCGAGCACCCCGACCGCCACAAGCACGCGCTCCCCGGCGGGTTCGTGCGGCTCGACGAGTCGCTCGATCAGGCCGCCGCGCGCATCCTCCGCGACAAGGCGGGGCTCGAGGGTCTGTTCGTCGAGCAGCTGTACACGTTCGGGGCGCCGCAGCGCGATCCGCGCGGGCGCGTCCTCACGGTGGCGTACTACGCCCTCGTCGGCCCCGAGCGGCTCGCCGATCTCGCGCTTCGATCGAGCGCCCGTGTCCACCTCGTCGACGTCCCCTGGGCGGGCGAGACGGGCGGGCCCGTCGATCTCCTCGCCGGCCCCGGGGAGCCGCTCCCGCTCGCGTTCGACCACGCCGACATCCTGGGGATGGCGGTGAAGCGCCTGCGCGGCAAGCTCGACTACACGCCGGTCGGGTTCCAGCTGCTGCCCGCCGAGTTCACGCTGCGCGCCCTGCAGGACGTCCACGAAGCCGTCCGCGGCGAGACCGTGAACAAGGACTCGTTCCGCCGGCGCATGCTCGCGGGCGGAATGCTCGAGGCGACCGGCGAGCGCGAGCCCGCCACGTACCACCGCCCCGCCGAGCTCTACCGGTTCGTGAAGCGATCCTCCGTCTGAGAAAGGAAGCACCCATGGCCACCCTCACCAACGTCCTCTTCCTTCGCCACGTGCGGGGCGAGCCCACCGCTCACCTCATCTTCTTCCGGGACGGGAAGGTCCGTCGGAGCGGCGTCGGCCTCGCGTTCTGGTTCCTGCCGCTCGGGGCGAGCCTCGTCGAGGTGCCGCTCGACGACCGCGAGCTGCCGTTCCTCTTCCACGGGCGGTCGAGCGACTTCCAGGACGTGACGGTGCAGGGCGTCCTCACGTACCGCATCGCCGCGCCCGCCGTCCTCGCGCACAGGATCGACTTCACCCTCGACACCCGGACGGGCCTCCACCAGCGACAGCCGCTCGACAAGCTCGCGGGTGCGCTCACGCAGCGCGCCCAGGAGCTGGCGATCGGCGAGCTCGCGCGCGCGCCCCTGCGCGCCCTCCTCGACGCGGGCACGGCGCGCCTCCGGGACGCCATCCACGCGGGCCTCGTGGGAGACGCGGGGTTCGGCGAGATGGGCGTCGAGATCGGCGCCACGCGCGTCACGAGCCTCAAGCCCACCGCCGAGATGGAGCGCGCGTTGCAGATGCCCGCGCGCGAGGCGATCCAGCAGCAGGCCGACGAGGCCACGTTCGCCCGCCGCGCGCTCGCCGTCGAGAAGGAGCGGGCCATCGCGGAGAACGAGCTAGAGAGCAAGATCGAGCTCGCCCACCAGGAGGAGCGCCTCATCGAGCAGCAGGGCCAGAACGAGCGGCGGCGCGCCGCGGAGAGGGCCGAGGCCCTCCGCATCGAGGGCGACGCCGCAGCCGCGAGGCGGCGCACCGAGTCGGTCGCGGAGGCCGGGGCGATCAAGGTCACCGAGGAGGCGCGCGTCACCGCGGAGCGCGACCGCATGGAGATCTACCGCCACCTCCCGCCCGCGGCCCTCATGGGCCTCGCCGCGCGCGAGCTGGCCGGGAACCTCCCGAGCATCCAGCACCTGTCGCTCGCGCCGGACGCGATCGGCCCGATGCTGACGCGCCTCCTGCAGTCGGGCGCCGACCGGCTCGAGGGGGGCAACGGCTCGTGACCAGCACCCTCCCCCCACGCGCGGTCGTGGTCACGCGGCCAACCGAGTACGAGGAGCTGCTCCACCACCACGCCACGCGCGCCATGGCCGCGTTCTTTCTCTCCACGCGCGGCCGTCGCGTCGAGGACGTGGAGGAGGCGCACCGCGTGGTGCGCGGCGCGGTCGACCTCGTGCTCGGCGCGATACCGCTCGCGTGGCGGCGGGCGCTGGTGGCGCGCTCGGATCTCGACCGTTTCCTCTTCGAGCCCGAGGACGTGGTGGTCACCGTCGGGCAGGACGGCCTGGTCGCCAACGTCGCGAAGTACGTGAAGGGCCAGATCGTGATCGGCATCAACCCCTCGCCCGCCATGTACGACGGCGTCCTCGCGCGGCACCGGCCGCGCGACACGGCCGATCTCGTGCGCGCGGCGACGCGGGAGACGGGCGCGCGCCGTGGGATCGAGGAGCGCACGATGGTCGAGGCGGCCCTCCCCGACGGGCAGCGCCTGCTCGCGCTCAACGAGGTCTACCTGGGCCACCGGACCCACCAGTCCTCGCGCTACGTCCTCTCCTACGGCGAGGCGAGCGAGCGGCACTCGTCCTCGGGCATCGTCGTCGCGACGGGGACGGGGGCCACGGGCTGGGCGCGCTCGATCCACGGCAGCCGGAGGTCCTCGGCGCCGCTCCCCGCGCCCACCGCCGAGAGCCTGGTGTTCTTCGTGCGCGAGGCCTTCCCGAGCGTCAAGACCGGAACCACGCTCGTCGACGGCACGGTCGCCCACGGCGCGGCGCTGCACGTCGCGTCCGAGATGAACGAGGGCGGCGTCGTCTTCGGCGACGGCATCGAGGAGGACCACCTCGACCTCCCCTACGGGCAGACCGTCGACGTGCGCGCGGCGAACGACCGCCTCCGCCTCCTGGCGGCGTGAGGGCGCACAAGTCCGCCCGATGTGGTAGGAGAACCCTTCCCATGGCCCCGCGCTACCCGGCGATCACGCTGTCCGTGGTGATGCCCGCCTACAACGAGGAGGGCAACATCGAGAAGACGCTCCCCCGCGCGGTGGCCTCGCTCCGCCGGCAGGTCGGCGCGTTCGAGATCCTCCTGATCGACGACTGCAGCAAGGACCGGACGGCCGAGATCGCGGACGCCCTCGCCAAGGAACACCCGGAGATCCGCGTCATCCGCAACGAGGTGAACCTCCGGCAGGGCGGCACCCTCAAGAAGGGATTCCCGCTTGCGCGCTACGCGTACGTCACGCACAACGCGATGGACTACCCCTTCGACTTCGACGACCTGCCGCTCCTCCTCGAGCACTTCCCCCGTGCCGACGTCGTCGTGGCCGGGCGGCGGACGTACCCGGGGATCAGCGCGCCGCGGCAGTTCGTGTCCTGGGGCAACCGCACGCTCCTCACCCTGCTCTTCGGCGCCAACATCAAGGACTACAACTTCATCCAGATCTACAAGAAGAGCGTCCTCGACGCGCTCCCGACCTTCTCCGAGGCGACGAGCTTCATCACGCCCGAGAAGATCATCCGCGCCCACCACCAGGGGCTCTACGTCGTGGAGGTGGACGTCGAGTACCACCGCCGCGAGGTCGGCGTCCCCTCGTCCGCCAACCTGAAGAACGTCCGCCGCGCGCTGGTGGACATGGGCCGTCTCTTCATCGAGCTCCGGGCGCAGAAGCACGGCTGAAGCGTGGCGGCAGGCTCGCGGTACCGGACCTGGCTGTTGCTCGCGGTCAAGCTGATCGTGGCGGTCGGCCTGCTCACGTGGCTCGTTCGCGGCAAGGCGCTCGACTTCGGGGCGCTCCTCGTGCTCGCCCGCTCCCCCACGCTGATGGCCGCCAACGCCGCCATGTTCGTCACGTGCTCCCTCGTCATCACCACGTCGCGGTGGCGGCTCCTCCTCGGCCTCGCAGACGCGTCGATCCCGTTCGTGCGCGCCGTACAGCTCCAGATGGTGGGCGTCTTCTTCAACGTGGTCATCCCGGGCAACATCGGCGGCGACGTGGTGAAGGCGCTCTACGTCGCGCGCGAGCAGACCGCCGAGAAGCGAGCGACCATCCTCCTCATCGTGTTCGTCGAGCGTGTCATGGGGCTCATCGGGCTGATCGCGATGGCCACCTTGGCGATCGTCGTGCGCGGCCCCTTCATGTGGGCGAACCCCACGATGCGGCCGATGATGACGATCACCGGCGCGCTCGGCGCGGCCACGCTCCTCGGCGCGCCGCTCGCGATCTGGATCTTCGTCCGTGCCTCGGGGCGACTCCAGCGGCTCACGACGTCCGATCCCTCGAAGCCCTCGCGGCTCCTCGGTCTCCTGAACAAGCTCGTGACGAGCGGTCGCCTCCTCGTGGCGAGGCCACGCGTCCTCCTCGGGACGCTGCTCCTGTCCATGGCGAACCACGGCGTCGCCATGAGCTACTTCACGCTGCTGACCCGGACCCTCACGAACCAGGACGTCGACTACAGCGCCGTCGCCACGGTGTTCCCGCTCGGCCTCCTCACGCTCGTCCTGCCGGTGTCGCCGGCCGGGATGGGCGTCGGCCACGTCGCGTTCGACCGGCTGTACCAGGCGATCGGCCTCTCCGGCGGCGCGACGATCTTCAACGTGTTCATCATCGGGCAGATCGTGCCGTGCGTGCTCGGGGTGTTCCCCTACCTGCTCTTGCGATCGCGGGGACGGATCCCGGACGAAGCGGGGTGACACGACGAGGCGTTCTGGGGTGAAACGCAGCCCAGGACCATGGTAGAAGCCAGGCCGTGACGGTGGACGCGGACCCGGTGGAACAGCGGCGCTCGCCCATCGGCGCCCTCGTCGTCTTCTACCTGCTCTCAGGCGGTGTCGGGCTCGTGTACGAGGTCGCCTTCTCGAAGTACTTCGCGTTCATCTTCGGCGCGACGGCGTACGCGTCGAGCGCGGTCCTCGTCGCGTTCATGGGCGGGCTCGCGCTCGGGGCCTTCATCGCCGGGAAGATCGAGCACGCCCTCGTGCGGCCGCTCCTCGCCTACGGCGTCGCGGAGATCCTCATCGGGGCGTTCTGCATGCTCGCGCCCCGCCTCTTCGCCGGCGTCGAGGTCCTCTACGTGCGGTTTGCGGAGAATTCGACCTCCACGGCCTCGCTCACGCTCGTCCGCGGCGCCATGGCGATGCTGATCGTCGTCGTCCCGATGGCCGGCGCGGGGGCGACGCTCCCCCTCCTCGCGCGCTTCGCGGGATCGCACGACCCGGTGCGCAGTCGGCAGATCCTCGCGCGGCTCTACGGCGTGAACACCGCGGGCGGCGCGCTCGGCTCCCTGCTCTCGGCGTACGTCGTCATCCCCTCCGTCGGCCTGGCGTGGACGATGCGCGGGGCGGCGTCGATCAGCCTCTCCATCGGCCTCCTGGCGATCGTGCTGGGCTGGAGCCTCCGCATGCCGGCAGAGCTGTCGTCGCGCTCAGGCGACGATCCCCACGTCGCGCCCGACGCGGCCGCCTTTCGAAGGGCGCTCGCCATCGGCGCGGGGTCGGGCCTGCTCGTCTTCGCCTCCGAGGTCGTGTTCGTCCACATCCTCGCGGTCGTGGTGGGAACGAGCGTGTACGCGTTCGGCCTCATCCTCTTCGTCTTCCTCGTGTGCCTCTCGCTCGGCACGCCGCTCGCGACGTGGCTCGCCAGGCGGTACGGCCCGAACGCCCTCGCGATCGGGCTCGTCGGCACGGCGCTCGCGCTCGCGCTCTCCTCCGTCCTCTGGGACAAGATCCCCGCGGTGTTCGTGGCGCTCGGCCCGGCCGTCCGCGTGTGGCGTTCGCGCGAGCTCGTGCGCATCGTCTGCTCGTTCGTCTCGCTCTTCGTCCCCGTCGTCCTCATGGGGACGACGTTCCCCCTCGTCCTGCGCGCGGCCCGGGCCGAGTCGACGGGGGCGGACGTCGGGCGCATCACCGCGGCGAACACGCTCGGATCGATCGTCGGCTCGCTCCTCGGCGGGTTCGTCCTGCTGCCGCACCTCGGGTCGCAACGGAGCTTGCTCTTCGTGGCGGTCTCGTACGCCGTGCTCTCCCTGGTCGCCGGCGGCGCGCGACGGACCCTCGCCACGCCGGCGCGGTGGGCACCCGTCGTGGGCGTCGGCCTCCTCGTGCTCGCGCTCCCGCGCTGGGATCTCTCTCGCCTCACGAGCGGTGCCAACGTCTACTTCGACGCGGGGGTCGTCCCGAAGGGTACGCTCGAGTGGATCGACGAGGACATCCACGGCGGGGTCACGACCGTCGTCCTCGGCGACGACGGCCAGCGCACCCTGTTCACGAACGGCAAGTTCCAGGGCAACGACTCCGACGAGATGCGCCAGAACCGCGGGCTCGCCCACCTCCCCGCCATGTTCACGAAGGGCCGCGACACCGCGCTCGTGATCGGGCTCGGCACGGGCACGACGACCGGGACGCTCGGCGCCTACGACTTCCGCCACATCGACGTCGCCGAGATCTCGCCGGCGATGGTGCGCGCTGCGAAGACGACGTTCCGCGGGGTGAACCACGGCATCCTCGACGATCCGCGGGTGCACGTCCTCGTCGAGGACGGACGCAACGTCCTCGCCACGAAGAAGACGCAGTACGACCTCATCACGGTCGAGGTCTCGAGCATCTGGTTCGCGGGCGCCGCGAACCTGTACAACAAGGAGTTCTACGACATCGTCTCGAAGCGGCTCGCCGCGGGCGGCGTCCTCCAGCAGTGGCTCCAGCTCCACCACACGAACCGCCGCGTCGTGACGACGATCCTCGCCACGGTTCGTTCAGTGTTCCCCCACGTCCTCGTCTTCGTCAACGGCCACCAGGGGCACATCGTCGCGAGCCACACCCCGCTCACCGTGTCTCGCACCCACCTCTTCGAGCTCGAGAAGAACCCGCGGCTCAAGGGCACGCTCGGCGGCGAGCACCTCCTCGATCACGCGCGCGGTATCGTCCTCGACGAGGAGCGCCTCGCGGCGATGATCGCCGACTCCGCGCTCGAGCTCGACATGCCCGAGCAGGACTTCGTGTCCACGGACGACAACCTCTTCCTCGAGTACGCGACCCCCAAGGGCAACGTGCCGGGCGCGGACGACATCCCCAACACCGTGGGGTACCTGGCGTCCTACCGGACGAAGCTCTTGCTCCTGGCGCACCTCACGTTCTGAGGAGAGCGGGCCTCACGGCTTCTTCTCCATGTCGCGAACGTAGCCCCACCGCTTCATCCCCGCCTGGAGATCTCCGAACCCCGTCGTCACGCCGCCCGGGCCCGCCTCGAGCGCGCCGGCGGCCGCGCCGTCGAGCCGCGGGGCGGGCTCCGACGAGAAGAGGACCTCGCCGTCGCGCGGCCGGCTCCGGGACGGCGCGGGCAGCACGCAGTTGTGGTGCGCGGTCGCGAGGTCGAAGCGAGGCCGCTCCGGCGACAGGACCTGCAGGGGCAGGCGGTTCGCCGCACAGCGCAGGACGAGCGGAGCGGCCGCCCCGGCCCCGGAGACCTCGACGATGCCGACGGGGTCCTTGCCCTCGACGATCTCGATCCGGGTGCCGTGCACGGACACCGCGCGCGCCGGCTTGCTCGTCACGCGCGCGCCGTCGACGAAGGCCTCGAACGCGTGCGGCGCGACGAGCGATATCTCCGTCGGCCGGGAGAGCGCGAGGACGTACTTGCGGCGCGGGTGCGACGGAGGATCGTGGTGCGCCGAGATCCAGTCGTTCGTCCGCTGTCGCATCGCCACGAGGCGATCGAGGTTCTCGGCGGCGACGTTGTGCAGCTCGTAGCGGTCCTTGGCGACGTCGTACAGCTCCTCGGCGGGGATCCCGTTCGCGGCGTTGTCCGTGCCGAGCATCACCTTCTGGTGCCCGGCGTCGACGGTCCAGATCGGCGTGACCGTGAGGCGCGGGTTCGCCGAGCGGTACGCCCACCCGCCGCGCAGGAGCCGGATCGCCCCCGCGTTGCCCCAGGCGACCATCCCCCCGTCGTCCCACTCCGGGAAGGGATCTCGCGACGTCACGAAGAAGGGCACCCGGTACGTCGACGTCGGGGGCATGCCGAGCTTGATGTCGAACGCCTCCTCGAGCGCTTGCCACACGACGAGCGCGGACGACGGCGCATCCCATGAAGCGGGGTGGTGGGCCTTCCGGCCGCGATCGTACAGCACGGCGAAGGGGACCTCGGACTCGTCGCCGGAGCCGAAGATGCCGTGCGCCGCGCCGGTGTTCATCCCCGAACGTACGAGGCGACCTGCGCGCGGGTACATGCCCCGGGTGAAGCCCGAGCCGTGGTCCGAGCCGATGTACCACAGGCGGTTCGCGCCCGGCGCGACCTTGCGGAACGCCTCGCGCGACGCCAAGAGGAGCTCGATGTCCTCGAGGAACGGGGCGTAGACCCACTCGAGCTTGGACATCATGGCATCCTGGGGCGCCAGGCCCGCGGGCACGCGCGGACGCCGCCCCGCTTGCCGGGCAGGATCGCCAGGGATCCCGTGCGTGTTCGAGTACCAGAAGAGGGAGAGCGAGTCGTCCCGGGGATGATCGGCGACCCACGCCTCGAACTGCTTCGGGATGGAGGTCGTGTGAAGGTCGAGCTCGGTCTGGTAACCGCCGTCCCAGCCCATCCGCTGCGAGTGCGGCATGACGATGATGTTGTTGACGAAGAGCTCCGTCTGGAAGCCCTCTGCGGCCATGCGCGCCACGAACGTGGGGACGGCCCTCGGCGGCGTCTCGTCGATCCCGAGCCCCGCGAGCACGGGTTCGCCCTCGGTGCGGAAGAAGTCGTCCCGGAAGAAGCGCCTCACGTACGTCGACGTGTTCATCCCGGGCGAGTGCCCGAAGGAGAAGTAGATGCCCTGATCGGCGACCGCCTTCGCGAGCCAGGCCGTTCGTGGATCGTCGGAGCCCTCCTTGAGCACCTGCCGCATGAGCGGGTGCATGATGGCGTCGGCGATCCAGAACACGGCCTGGCGAGGGGCGCGCTCGACCCGCTTCATCACCAGGGGGTTGCCGAGGACCAGCGATCTCGACCCGCTCGCGCGAAACGACACCCTGAGCTTGCGCTCCCGCCGCTCCGGGAGCGGGACGCGGACGTGCGTGAAGTATCGCGACGCGATGTCGACGATCGGCGCGCGCTGGAGGCCGACGCCCTGCGTGGTCCCTGACCACGCGCGGCTGTCGAGCTTGCGCGGGGGCGCCGCGACCGTGAGCTCGTGCACCTCGAGGGTGGCGGCCCACGGCCCCTCGAGCGCTCCGAGGTACACGTCGAGCTCGCTCGCCTGCGGTGCCTCGGGGAGGTTGAACGCGTACTCCTCACCCGGAGCGAGGAGCGCGGCGCGGCGCACGAAGGCCTCGGTCAGCAGGTTCCCCCACCTCGCGTAGCCGCCGAGGTCGCCATCCGGCTGCACGTCGTTCAGCCACCCGAGGGCGTCCTTGCTCTTGATCTCGCACTCGGGGACGAAGCAGCGATCGAGCGCGCGGTATTCGACCACGTACGCGTGCTCCGCGGTGTCGGGCGGGAGCGGCATCACCATTCCTCCTCGGGGGGCATGGGCGGCCGGGTGATGAAATAGTCGCCCACCGCGAGCACGTTCGGGTGGCGGAGCACCGCCTTGCGGAGCGCAGCCTTGAGATCGGCGGCCTCCCGCGGGTACTGGGCGGCGACGTCCCGATCCTGGAAGGGGTCGTCGTCGAGCTTGAACAGGCGCCACGCGACGCCATCCGAGCTCGGCTCGTAGTCGAGCTTGTACGGCCAGCGGAGCGCCGCGCGGTGCTTGCTCGCACGGATGACCGGATCGTACTTGGGATCGATCTCGATCCGGCCCTTCTCCAGTCGCGCGAGTCCCGTGATGAACGGATACTCCATGCGGTTCTTCGGGACGGCGTTCGTCGTCCAGAGCCACTCGCCGGTCTCGGCGGTGAAGGTGCGCGGGAGGGGGGGCCGCTGGAGTCCGGTCGACGCGAGGAGGGGGACGCCCTCGTGCGTCACGATCTGCGGCTCGCCGAGGAGCCTCAGGATCGTCGGGTAGATGTCGAGCTGCGAGACCCATGCCTCCTCGACCGTCCCAGGCTTCGCGTCAGGGAACCTCGCGGCGGGCAGGGCGAACGCGAGGGGCACGCGCAGCGTACCGACGCCTCTCAGGTTGTCCCCGTGGCCGAGGCACGTCGAGCACTCGTAGAGGCCCTCGCCGTGGTCGGAGGTCAACACGACGATGGTGTCAGCGAGCTTGCCGCGTCTCTGGAGGCGCTCGAACAGCCTCGCGATCGCGGCGTCCGTCTCCGCGAGCGCGCCGCGGTACAGCCCTTCGAGCTGCCGCCTGTCCGCGTCCCGCTCGATGACGACCTCGTTCGACACGTCGCGGCCGTAGCGGATCTCGTGGCTCGCTCCGGGGACCGCGTACCGGTCGTAGAACGGGGCGTTCGACGTGTAGGGGAAGTGCGGCTGCGAGTAGAAGAGCAGCGCGAAGAAGGGGCTGGTGACGCCGTCGCGCGTGTCCTGGTCGAGCACGGCCAGGAGGTCGTCGTCGATCACCTTCGGGTGGGAGAAGTTGGCCATACCCCGGATGAGACTTCCGATGGGATCGCCCAGCCAGGAGCGCTCGTCGGGCCCGAGCCGGTAGATGGCCCCCGCGTGGGCCAGGACGAGCGGCGCGCGTGAGAGGAGCATCTGCCCCATGATCTCGGCGAGCTCGACCTTCGGCACGCACTGGATCTGGAAGCCGAGGTTCACCCGCCCGAAGAACTCGCCTGCGTACTCGGACGCGACCACCGTGCGGTAACCGAGCGATCCGAGGTGGGCGGGGAGCGCTACCTGCGACAGGCGTCCGGCGGCCTCCGTCGGGAACATCGTCTCGACGCCGTTCGACATCGGCTCGAGCGAGGTCATCTGGGCGATCCACGACGGCCCCGTCCGCGGCTGCGTCACGAGGGAATTCGGGTAGTAGACGGAGCGCGCGACGAGGGCCGCGAGCGTGGGTGTGTGAACCGGATCGATCTTGTCGGGACGGAGCGAGTCGACCGCGATCCAGAGGATGCTGGGGCGCTTGTGCGCCGAGGGCGCTTCGACGGGCTTCGGGAGTGTGCGGTCGGGGTAGAGATACGGCGCGATCACGAGGCGGGTGCGCACGCGCCACGTGTTGAGCCCCACCACGAAGGCGATGAGCCCCGCGACCACGGTGAGCGCGACGCGGGGACCGCGCGTCCCCTTGAGCACCCAGAGGAGCGAGCCCGCCACGGCGGCGACGGCGAGCACCGGCGCCACCAGCCACGCGACGTGGATCCAGGCCTGGAGCAGGCGGCTGCCGCTGAGGGTCTCGAGGAAGAGGCCGGGCGAGCGGTTCGCGATCATGCCCCAGTAGCTCGCCGTCACGAGGGCGCACGTGCCGATCTCGCCGATCCAGCGAAAGAACGGGCCGCGGGCGCGCCCGTGGAACCAGTAGAACAGGGTCGCGACGCCGAAAGACGCGGCCCACACGAGCGCCATCTCGCTGAGCATGACGAGGCCCATGTGCGCGCCGACCCGCCACAGGAACTCGCTCGTCCGAGACACGGCCTGCTCCGCCACCGCCTCGTTCTTCACGCCGAAGAAGCCGGACTCGGCGAACGCGACCGACAGGAGGGACGGCACGACGAGCGTGAGCACGGTCGCAACGAACGCGCGCTTCGACACCTGGACGGCCTCGCGCCCGGACATCGCCGGGTTCTCGGAGGTTCTCACGGGGCGTCTGTTATCAGAAATTGCGCCGGGAGTGAGGATCTCCTGCAGCGGGGCGGTAGGCGGCGACCCGGCCGGGGCTCCCGCTGGAGTATGCTCGGGGCATGGAGAAGAAGCGATGAAGGCGATCCTGATCGCCGCCGGCCGCGGGCGCCGCCTCAACGCGATGACCGACGACAGGCCGAAGTGCTACGTCGAGGTCGCGGGCCGGAGCATGCTCGACTGGACGCTCGGGGCCCTCCACGAGGGCGGCGCTACGGAGACGGTCTTCGTGGGCGGGTACCTGATCGACCGCGTGCGACGCGACCATCCGGGCTTCACCTTCATCGAGAACGCGGCGTGGGCGACGAACAACATCCTCGCGAGCCTCTTCTGCGCGGAGGCGCACATGGAAGACGGCTTCGTCTGCTCGTACTCGGACACGCTGTACCGCGGTGACGTGGTGGCGCGCGCCATCGCCCACCCCGGCGACATCGTGCTCTGCGTGGACACGGACTGGAGGCGGCGCTACGTCGGCCGCACGGAGCACCCCGAGTCGGACGGCGAGAAGGTGATCGCGGAGGGCGATCGCGTCGTGAAGGTGCACCGAGACATCGCTCCCGAGGCCGCGACCGGCGAGTACATCGGCGTGGCGAAGTTCACGCCGCGCGGGGCCCGCCTGCTGCGCGAGCACTACCACCGGGTACGCGAGGCGCACGCCGGGAGGCCGTGGCGTGAGGCCGCCGTCTTCGAGAAGGCCTACAAGATCCTGCTGTACCAGGAGATGCTGGAGCAGGGCGTCACGATGCACATCGCGACGACGAGCGGAGCGTACATCGAGGTCGACACCGAGCAGGACTTCGCCTACGCGAACCGCGTGTGGCTGTCCGAGCTCGCGCGATGACCGCCCGAACGACTACGGCGTGCTGTTCCCGACGAGCGTCGTGGGCTCGATGCCGCGGCCCGCGTTCGTGCTGGACCTGATCTCGGACGGCTCCACGCCGAGCGCGCAGGACTACCGGCGGCGGATGGCGGCGGCGGTGCGGTACGTCGTGGCGCTCCAGGAGAACGCGGGCCTCGACGTGGTGTCCGACGGTGAGTGGTGACGGCGCTCGTACATCGGCGTCGTCGCGGAGCTCGCGCACGGGTTCGCGCTCTCGACGAACCCCGCCGACGGCCGGCCCTGGACCGTGGTGGTCGACCGGCTCGCGCCGAAGACGCCAGGGTTCATCGCGCGGGAGGTCTCGCTGTTGCGGAGCCTCACGGGGAGGATGGTGAAGGCCACGCTGCCGGCGCCCGCGCTCCTCGGGGAGCGCATGTGGGATCCCGAGCGATCCCGGCGCGCCTACCCCTCGCGCGAGGACTTCGTGCGCGACTGCGTCCCGGTGCTCCGCCGCGAGCTCGAGCTCTTGCGCGACGAGGGGGCGACGATCGTGCAGATCGACGATCCCCACCTGTGCCTGTTCGTGGATCGAGACGTCCGCGGCACGTTCGAGGGTCCGGACCGCGCGGCGGACTTCGCGGTCGACATGACGAACGCCGTGGTGGAGGGATCTCCGGGCTGAAGCTCGCGGTGCACCTGTGCCGGCGTGCAGGCGCGCGCCTGCGCGGCGAGAAGAACCACGCGGGGACGACGATCCGATCCTCGCGCACCTGAACCGGCTCGCGGTGCAGCACCTGACGATGGAGTTCACCGCGCCCGGCGCGGGGGAATTCCCGGTGCTGCGGAGGCTGCGGAAGGACCTCGAGATCGGGCTCGGCTGCGTGAGCTGCGTGCCCGGCGAGGTGGACTCGCCCGAGGTCATCGTGGCGCGGGTGGAGCGCGCGTGCGAGCACGTCGCGCGGGAGCGGATCACGCTGAACCCGGACTGCGGGTTCGCCCCTGGCTCGGGGGCCACGGTGTCGATCGACGAGGTGTACGCGAAGCTGAAGAACGAGGCGGAGGCGGCGCGGAGGTTGAGGGGGGGGTGAGTGCGGACGGTCACTCCCTCCCCCGCTGCCTCCAGATCAAGACGGTCGACAGCGCCCCCACGATCGCCGCCGCCCCGAAGATCCTGAACGTCACCGCGTACCCCGACGTCTTGATCAACCTCCCCGCGCCCCACCCCGCGAGGCTCGCGCCGATGTAGCCGACGGCGTCGATGAACCCGGCCGCACCGGCCGCGCCGCGCTTCTTCCCGAAGTCCTGCGCGGCGTGCCCGACCATCAGGATGTGCGGCCCATACGTGCAGAAACCGACGAGCGCCACCACCCCCACGACCACCCCGGTGTCGTTCGGATCGAGGCTGGCGAAGACCCACGACGCGAGCCCGAGCACCGTGAGCAGGATGGCGATCACGGGCGCGCGGCGCCCGCCGAAGAAGCGGTCCGTCGCCCAGCCCGCGGCCACGACACCGAGGGCGCCCGACAGGGGGTGGATCGCGAGCTTGGTCATCTGCTTCAGCTCCGCGATGCGCGCGGAGGAGCCCGGCGCCGCGTGCTTCGCGAGGTAGTCGGGCATCCAGTTCATGAAGCCGTAGCGGTTGAGGTCCAGCATGAAGAACGTGAGCGCCACGCACCACAGGTAGGGGTTCCGCAGCGTGTCGAGGACGTTCGTCACGATCGACCGCACCGCGCCGCCTCCGGCCGCGTGGCCGTCGGCGGCGTCGACCGGTGGCAGGCCCACGTCCTCCGGCTGGTTGCGGATCAACGCGACGAAGAGCACGCCCACGCCCGCGAAGAGCGCGGACGGGACGAGGAACACCATGCGCCAGTCACCTCCCTCCGCGGTGCGCGACCCGGTGAGGAACGACGCGAGCAGGAGCGAGGCGGCGCCGCCGAGCTGGTAGCAGGTCCCCAGCCACCCCATCGTCTTCCCGCGCCGCGCGAGGGGGAACCAGTGCGCCATGACCCGCACCATCGGGGACCACCCCATCGCCTGGAAGAACCCGTTCACCCCCCAGAACGCGATCAGCCACCCGAGCACGTGCGCGTCGCCCCGGCCCGTGAGGAGGACGAGCAGGAACACGGCGAGATTCATGGAGACCGAGCCCACGACACCGACGAAGGTGACGGTGCGCGCGCCGAAGCGATCGCCGAGCTGGCCGTTCACGAACTGGCCGATCGCGTAGAACACCGTGAGGGACGTGAGGACCTTCCCGAAATCCTCCGTGCTCCACCCGTACGCGCGCGACAGCGGGGTCGCGGCCACGGTCATGTTCAGGCGGCAGAGGTAATACGCGAAGTACGTGATCCACACCGTCGCGAAGATGCGCGCTCGCCACGCGCGGGCGTGGGCCTCCACGGCAGCCGTCACCGTGGGCTCCGCGCCGGGAGGCTGTCACGGGGAGCCAGCGGGGGCCTCTCGGCCCCCTCGCAACCTGACGGGCGGAGGGACATGTCTCGACGTTCTAACCCGAACGTGTTCCGGGTGGTCGAGAACGTCGAGCCCACGCGCCGGAGGGTCGGGAAGGGCGCTCATGCGCACCGTTTCTTGGTAACATCGCCGCGATGGATCCCTGTCCTCACTGCGGTGCCGCGATTCCCGTCTGTCCCACGTGCGGCAAGTCGCTGTCCGACCACGCTCCCCACGCGGCGACGAACAAGCGCCCGGATCGCTACGACGGCGATCACCGCCTGGAGAGCCTCTCGCAGGCCGCCGCTCCCGATCTCGACCTCCAGCTCGAGGTCGAGTTGCGCCCTGGCCTCGGTGCCCCAGCCCTCTCCAGCGCGAGCGTCCCCTCCTCCGGAGGCCTCGCGGCGGAGAAGCCGATCTCCTTGCGGGTGGCTGCCGCGGGCGGGACCGCTTCGGGGGGCTCGCTCGCGATCAAGCCGATGTCGAGCGGCCATGCGGCGAGCGGAGTTCCCGTGTCCACGAAGGAGCCCGCCATCGCGAAGGCCGCCGTCGGCGTCGGCGCCGTCCCGGAGACCAGGAGTATCCTCGACGTCAAGGCGCCCGTCATCGACGCCGCGGAGGCGAAGATCACGGGCCGCTTCGGCAAGCCACCCGACAAGCTCTGGGAGCTCCCGGCGTACTCGAGCATGGTGCGCGCCCGCATCGCGGAGATCGAGGTGACGATCGAGGCGAAGGACGTCGCGCTGAAGAAGGCCGAGGAGGCGCTCGCCGAGACCCTCGTGAAGATAGCGCGCAAGGCCGCGCAGGTCGTGCCGACCCTGTCGCGCGTCGCGAAGCAACCGTACATGGCCACGCTCGAGACCCTCCGAGCCGCCGAGGAGGCTCTCGCGGACGCGCAGGGCGCCCAGGCGGCCGAGTCGACCGCGCGGGCCGAGAAGCTCAGGAGCATCGATCGTCGCATCGCGGAGTTCAGCCGCGAGTACGACGCCGCTTGGGAGGATCAGCGCCAGGCGGGCGATCGCGCTTCGCCCGAGGTCAAGCGCGTCGTCGAGGAGGCGCGCACCAAGCTCCAGGCCGCGAAGGACGAACGCGACGCCGTGGTGGCCCAGTCCTCCCCTGCCGGGAAGACACCGGGCTCCGAGAAGGCGTGGGGGGAGCTCTGCGAGGTGGCCGCGCGCTTCTCCGAGCACGTCATCCAGGACGAGATCAACTTCGGCAAGGAGTTCCACCCCCTGCGCGACGAGGTCGTCCGCAACGTGCGCGGCGTCGAGTCGGCCCGGCGGGAGGTCGCGCTCTACCGCGCGGCGCTCGCGACGCACGACAGCGCGGCGGTCACGAAGGGGCAGCTCGTGGTCAAGGGCGCGATCGGTGGAGGCGTCGCGTTCCTGATCCTCCTCCTCGTGATCGTCCTGCTGAAGTGAGCAAGCGCACCTAGAACAACACCGGCACGTCGATCTGCACGATGTGGTGGTTCGGCGTCGACGCCGCGAGCGGCTTGTCGAGCCCTCGCTGGTAGGACACACCGGGGCGCAGCCACACGCCACCCAGCTTCACGTGCGCGCGTGGCCCCAGCGCCATCGTGAGGTTGTCGCGTGTCGCTCCGGTGGCGTCCTTCTCCACCGCGAGCGGCGGATTGAGCCAGCGCTGGTACCGCAGCTCGGCGCCAAAGGAGAGCGCGGGGATGAAGAAGTAGCCGACGTGTGCGCCCGTCGTGAAGTTCGTCTTCGTCGCCTCCTGCTGCACCGCCTCACCCCGGACGCGGATCAGGTGGAGGACGGTCGCCTCCACCTGCACGGTGAGCCCGCCGCCGACCCACGCCGCGGCGAGGCCGGGGATGAGCGTGAAGTCGTTGACCGCGAAGAGCGCGTTGTCGAGCTGCGCTCGGGCGTTCGCGCCCTTCGCGCGGCTGTTGGCCGAGCCGCGATCGGGGCTGTCTCCACCCCCGCCGCCGACGGGGACGGTGGCGCCCAGGAAGGCGCCGAGGCGCAGCTCATCGATCCTCGCCGCATAGCTGACGCCGACGAGCGGGTTCACGAACGTCGCGCCGCCGCGGGTGCGCTCGCCGGGCGGAGGATCGTCCGTGACCCAGGCCAGGCGGACCACGGGCGCGACGCCGGTCAGGTCCTTCGCGTCGCCGAGCCGGTAGCTGGCCGTCAGGACCGAGGCCACCGTGGTCCCGGCGTTCCCGGCCGCGTCCTCGTAACGTGCGATCGACGTCTCGGCGCGCACCACGCGGGGCGCGATGATGGGCCGGAGCTGCCACGGAAGGGAATAGGGCGCGCTCCGCGCAGGCGGTGGGGGGGTGGGCGGGGTCGTCTCGTCCGCGCCCGCGCGGCGGCAGATGAAGAGGCTCGCCAGACCGCACGCGACCGCCCAGGACGCTCTCGGGATCCTCATCCGCCTCGGGCCCATGCAGGCGCCGTACCGGTCGAATCGCGACGATCTCGGGCGCGATCAAGGCGGCCAGGGCGCATGTTCTTCGTGCCCCCGCACGGGACGCGCGCGCGCATGCGCTGCTGCCACGAGGCCCACGGCATCCTGTGGCTGGCGCCCACGCGCGCCGCGGGTGCGCCTATGGTTTACGCCTGCGTCGTCGGCTACCCTCGCCGCGCGGCGCGCGTCGCGCCGGCGAACGGAGGCAATCCCCATGACCCAGCGGCACACCAGGTTCAAGGCCTTCACCGGAGAGCTCGCCGAAGACAAGGCGCTCGGATCGATCACCGCCGACATCGAGCGGTTCGTGCGCGAGGCGAAGGTCTCGCCGAAGAGCATCGGCGTGGAGTATCTTGAGGGCGCGCGCAAGATCGTCATGACACTCGGCTACCGCGACGACCAGCCCGCGCAGGACGTCCGCGTCAGCTGCGTGAAGCTCGGCAAGATGGATCTCGTGAACGACCTCGCGGGCCTCGAGCAGGCCATGACGAGGGCCGCGGAGGCGCAGGGTGACGTGATCTGCCACGAGCTCTACATCACCGAGGACGGCCAGTTCTTCATGGTGTTCTTGGCGACGGTCGGACCGCCTACCTGACGGCGCCCCCACCAAGATCCTGCGCGCTGGCGGGTCACACTTCGCGCCTGACGGGCGACCACTCCTTCGAACCCGAGGAAGGACCCCCATGCGCATCTTCACCACGCTCGTGCTCGCGGCCTTCGTGGCCGCTGGGAGCGGCTGCACCCGCTCGAACAAGACCCCCGCCGGCCAGAACGCTCCCGCCGCGCAGAGGACCCCCACGGTGTCCGTGGCCGGCGGCGACGAGGCGACCGAGGCGCCGCAGCGCGCGCAGCCGCCCTCGGTCGCGCTCGCCGCGCGCCCCGACGCGGCCGCATGGGCCACGTCGGCCGTCGACGACCGGTCGTTCGGCGCGCCGACCGAGATCGCCAACCGCGCCGTCTACCCCGTGACCTCCCGCACGCAGGTCGACGTGGGTCCCCTGCTCGCGCTCGACGCGGCCCTGGAGGCCGGCGCCGCGGAGGTGCGCGAGCGGGAGGGCGGAGGCTCCGTGAACCAGCTCATCATCGAGAACAAGGGCAAGGTGCCGCTCTTCGTCCTCGCCGGCACGGTGGTCAAGGGCGGCAACCAGGACCGGCAGATCGGGCAGGACTTCATCATCGAGGGCCAGAAGACAACCCCCGTCGACGCCTTCTGCGTGGAGCACGGGCGATGGAACGGCCAGCGGAACGGCCAGGCGACGAACGCCCAGTTCAAGGCGTCGGACGCCGTGGCCACGTCGAAGGTGCGCGCGGCGGGCCAGTACAAGAAGAGCCAGAGCGAGGTCTGGTCGAACGTCTCCTCCACGAACGCAGCGCACAACAAGGCCCCGGCCTCGGACACGCTCCTCGCCACGATCGACGACGCGGAGATCGCCAGGGAGCGGACCGCCATCGCGGCCCAGGTCGACGGGGCGCTCGCGCGCGTGAACCCGCAGGGCGATCTCGTGGGCATCGCGTACGCGATCGACGGCCGCGTCCGTGGCGCGCGCTGGTTCTCGCACAACAAGGTGTTCGAGCTCGCCCGCAAGAAGATCATCGCCGGGATCGCGCTCGATGCGGTCACCGCCCGGGCGGAGGCCCGCGCCGCGGGCAGGCCGCTCTCGACGACGCCCGCGCCGCCGGCGTCGGCGGTGGACGCCTTCGTGAAGGCGGTCGAGGCGGCGGCGGTCGCCGAGAAGCGCAACACCGCGGGCGGCAACGTGAACGAGTACCAGGAGTCGGGTCAGGGCTACGGGTCGCGCACGATGATGAAGGGTGGCTCCACTTCGCCGGGAAAGCCGACGAAGCCGGTGAGCGTGGACGTGCTGTCGAAGTGACCCGGCGCCCCGGAGGCTCTATCGGCGCGGCACGCCATGGAAGAAGTACCCTCGCCCCCGCGGGAAGTACCTGAACGTGCCGTAGGTCCAGCGCCACGAGGCGCCGAACGGCGCGACCATCTCGCGTAGCTCCTCCTCCGTGTACATCCGGAGCGCGCTCACGACGCCGTCCCACACGGAGATCCCGAGCGCGGCGGGCGTGAGGTAGGTGAAGGCTGCCTTCCACGCCCGATCCTCGGGCGACAACAGCGGGTTCGCCAGGAGCGCGGGAAGGCCCGCGAACGCGAAGTTCAGGAACGAGACCGGGTTGCGCTCGAAGGCCTCGGCCACGAACACGCCCCGGCCGCCGCGCACGGCGTCCTCGAAGACGCCACGCGCGAGAACGGGCGACAGGTGGTGGAGCACATTGATGATCGTCCGCGCGCGTCCGCGCCCGATCGCGTCCGGGATGCGCGTGGCATCCACGGGGTCCTTCACGAAATCGATCGCGCCCGGGAGCTCGGCCCGCGCACGCTCCCACGCGGTCACGTGAGGGTGGAGATCCGTCAGCACGAACACGGGCGGCGTCGACGTGCGCGCGATCGCCCGCGCCAGGATGCGGGCGGGACCGCCCGCGCCGGAACCGATGTCGAGCACCTCCTTCACGCCCGCGTCGTGGACGAACGCCGCGAAGGGCTCGACGAGGCCGTCGAGGACCCGTCCCCACTCGAGCGTCCGGCTGAGCGTCTCGACCACGGTGTCCCGCACGAAGGCGGGCGCCCCGGGAAGGTCGTTGAACTCGAAGAGCGCGCGCCGCTTCATCGCTCGAGCGTGGAATCTGCCATGGGCCACCTCGCGCGAGGCTAGCACGGCCAGCTTCTGCTGGGCCGCGAGCCCCGGGCCGGGTAGGGTCGTCCTCCTCCCCATGGACCCCACCGCCTCTCGCCTCCTCGAAGTCTGGTTCGGCCCCCTGGGATCGGAGCCGCCGGTCGGGCGCTGGTTTCGCAAGGACCCAGCGTTCGACGCCGAGCTCCGCGCGGCCTTCGGCGACGATCTCGACGCCGCCGCTCGGGGCGAGCGCGACGCATGGATCACGGCGGAGGCCCCCGCGCGGGGCCTCCTCGCGCTGGTCATCCTCCTCGATCAGCTCTCACGCAACGTCTTCCGCGACACACCCCGCGCCTTCTCCCAGGACGCACGCGCCCTGGCGCTCGCCGTCCGCGCGGTCGACGAGGGGCTCGACCGGGCGCTCCCGTGGCTCGAACGCTACGCGCTCTACATGCCGTTCATGCACGCCGAGGATCGTGGCGCGCAGGCACGCGGCATCGAGCTGTTCACGCGCGCCGCGGACGAGGCCGACGCCGGCGGCGCGCCCGAGGGGACCCGGAAGCTCCTCCGCGGGGCCGTCGACTACGCGAAGCAGCACGCGGTGATCGTCGAGCGGTTCGGCCGGTTCCCCCACCGCAACGCGATGCTCGGACGCGCGTCGACCGCGGAGGAGCTCGCCTTCCTGGAACAGCCAGGCTCTCGCTTCTGACCGGCGCTCGCCCTACAATCCCCGGCCCATGTCCGCATCCACGCCCGCCTTCGATGTGGCCGTCGTCGGCGGCGGCATCGTGGGCATGGCGACCGCGCGCGAGCTCCTCCTCCGCCGCCCGCGCCGGCTCGTGGTGCTCGAGGCGGAGACCACGCTCGCGGCCCACCAGACGGGGCGCAACAGCGGCGTCATCCACTCAGGCCTGTACTACAAGCCCGGCTCGCTGAAGGCCACCCTGTGCGTCACGGGTCGCGAGGCGATGTACCGCTTCTGCGACGAGCACGAGATCCTCTCGGAGCGCTGCGGCAAGGTGGTGGTCGCGACCCGCGCCGAGGAGCTCCCCGCGCTCGCGGAGCTCGAGCGCCGCGGCGCGGCGAACGGCATCACCCTCGTCCGGTGCGGCCCGGAGCAGCTCCGCGAGCACGAGCCCCACGTGCGCGGGATCGCCGGCCTCTTCGTCGCGGACACGGGCATCGTGAGGTACGCGCGCGTGGTCGAGGCGATGGCCGCCGACGTGGCACGCGTCGACGGCTGCGAGGTGCGACGAGGCGCCCGCGTCGAGCGCGTCGACGTGCGCGCGGACGAGCTCGTCGTCACGACCGCGACCGGGGAGCTGCGCGCAAGGAACCTCGTGAACTGCGCGGGCCTCCAGAGCGATCGCGTGGCGCGCATGTGCGGCGTGGAGCCTGGCGTCCAGATCATCCCTTTCCGCGGCGACTACTACGATCTCGTGGAGGCGCGACGCGGCCTCTGCCGGAACCTGATCTACCCGGTGCCGGACCCACGCTTCCCGTTCCTGGGTGTACACTACACGCGATCGACGGACGGCAGCGTCGAGTGCGGACCGAACGCGGTCCTCTCGCTCGAACGCGAGGGCTACGCCAGGACGAGCTTCAAGGGCGACGACGTCGCCGACATGGTCACCTATCTCGGGTTCTGGAACATGGCGGCCACGCACTGGCGGATGGGCATGTTCGAGATGCACCGCGCCTTCAGCAAGGCGGCCTTCGTGCGCGCGCTCGGGGCGCTCGTCCCCGAGATCGCGGAGGCCGACGTCGTCCCCGCCCGCGCCGGCGTGCGCGCGCAGGCGGTGCTACCCGACGGCAAGCTCGTGGACGACTTCGAGATCCGCCGCGCCCCCGGGATGCTCCACGTCCTGAACGCGCCCTCCCCCGCGGCGACGGCGTCGCTCGCCATCGCGGAGCACATCGCGCGGGCGGCGGAGGAGGTCTTCCGGTAGCGCGAGCGGGCCGTCCGCTCTTGACAGCGTGGAGACGCCCGCATAAACGGAACGCCGTCACGGGCGAATAGCTCAATTGGTAGAGCAGCAGACTCTTAATCTGTTGGCTCAGGGTTCAAGTCCCTGTTCGCCCACCACCGCGCCCCGGTTTTCTCGCGGGATCGCCGTTCCGCTGGGACGTTGCCTGGGACAAACTCCCCCCGCTTGGGCCAAACCAAGCCCTCGGGGAGCACAGGGAACGGACGCCCCACGCCCTCGGCGGTGTGGTCGTCGGCGGCCTTCACGTAGCCCGCCGTGGTCTGCAAGCTGTCATGGCCCGCGCGCCGCTGCATCTTCAAGACGTCGACGCCCGCGAGCGCGAGCCAGGTGATCCCCGTGTCGCGGAAGCTGCGGAACGTGACGGGCATCACGGTCGCGTCGTCCGCGTAGAGCCTCGCGCGCTCGACGCCCGCGGCGCGCAGGTGCGCACGGAGGAGCTTGGTGGACGCGCGCTTGCCGCTCCGCTCGAGCGCCGGGACGATCTTCGCGTCGCCATCCTTGCCGGCGATCAGCCTCGCGAGGAGCGGCTTCAACGCCGGCTCGATCCTCACCTCGCGCACGCCGTTCCGCGTCTTCGGCGCCCCGGCCTCGCGCTCGAGCCACTTCCACGCCCGGGTGACGTGGATCAGGTTCGCTGCGAGGTCCACGTCACGGACGCGAAGATCGTAGAGCTCCCCCGGGCGAAGGTACGTGTACGCTGCAACCGCGTAGAGCTCGCGCACGTCGAGGGGAACGCCCTCGTGCGCGAGGAGCATCGTCACCTCACGCGGGTAGAGCCATGGACGCTTGCGCGAGTCCGTGACGTCCGGGGGGAGCACGTCCTTGCACGGGTTGTCCGCCCTCACGCGCAGCGTGGCGTCCTTGGCGTTGTGCGCGGCCTTGAACGCCGTGGTGAGGATGCTCCAGATGTTGAGCGCCGTCTTGCCGCGGATGCGGCGCGCGCGCGGCCCCTTCGCCGGCCCGTTCACCACGAAGTCCCGGATCGCGCGATCGAGCGCGTCCCGCACGCGCTCGACGTCGGCGCGCGTGACGGCGGCGATCGGGATCTCCCCGATCAGCGGCGCGATCCACTTCTTCCAGCGGTACCACGGCGGCCCCTGGGGGTGGATGCGGCGCGCGGTCAGGAAGCGCGCGTGCCACGCGTCGCACGTCTCGCCGTCGTGAGGCGCGCGCGTCTTCGCGGCGAGCTCGCGGGCCGCGTTGCGCTTGTCCGCGAGGAGCAACCCCTGTGCGTCCTCTTCCGCCTGGACGCCCGCGACCCACCTCCGCGCTTGCGCCTCGGTGAGCCCTTGCGGGACGTCGAAGCGCTCGCCCTTCGTGCCGTCCCCGAGGCGCAAGCGCGCGCGGAAGCGCGGCGAGCCATCGGGCCACGACCCCCCGGGTTCGAGCATGCCCGCGCGCGGGCGTCCGCCGGTCCTCTTGAGTGCTACGTTCTTCGCCATCGGGGAGCCTCACTCTCCGGTCATGGCCCCGGCCGTTGGAGCGGCGCGGGGTCGTTCTTCGTTCAGCGCTTCGG
>SXNL01000258.1 GCA_005777185.1 Myxococcales bacterium | reverse complement strand
TTGCAAAACCGTCATACGTGGGTTCGAATCCCATCCGCGCCTCCCGTCGGTTCTGTCAATACTTTCACACGGTTGTGCAGCTGTGGGGGATGCGGCGAGGACTGATGGCCCGCCCCTATCGCCGCCCTCGTGCATCGCCGCGACGGCCTGGTCCGCGCGCGTGCCGGTCGCCGCGGCGTACCGCTCGGTGAACTTGACCGACGAGTGCCCGAGCGTCTCCTTGACCTCCTCGTAGGCCCAGGGCCGACCGCCCATCGCGCCGGTGAGGAGCAACGTCGCGCAGGTGTGACGCAGGTCATGCCATCGCACGCGGCGCATGATGCCCGCGGCCGCGCACCATGCCGTCCACAGCTTGTGGTCGACGATCCGCCCCTTCGGCCGGTGGTACCCTCGCGGAGAGCGCGATCTCGACGCTGCCTGCCTGAGGCAGGTGCTCGGGGCGACCGCGCGGCACGACGCCGCGACCGACACGTTCGACGCGAGCGGCGGCGCGAGGACGGACACGGACGCCCCCGGCAAGTCCGACGCCGACTGGGGCCATGGCAAGCTCGACATCGCCGCCGCGAGCACGGCCCTCGACCCCTACCCCACGTGCACGGGCGGCTGCGTGAGCTCCGCGAGCTGCGGCACCGGCTTCAAGTGCAACCTCCCGACCTCGCCGTGCGGGTGCGGGACGTGCGTAGCGTGCGCGACCGCCGGCGCGTCCTGTACCGCGAACAGCCAGTGCTGCAGCAACGACTGCCGCGGCAAGACGGGCCGGAAGACCTGCCGGTAGCGGGCCGCCGCTTCGCCCGCGATCTCAGCGGCGTCCGCCGGAGGCGGGATCCAGGATCACGACGCCGCGCCCGACGAGCTCGCCGCGGTATGTGGCGAAGGCACCGCCCGAGAGGAGACGCGGGCAGGCGCCGGCGTCGCAGCGCGTGGTCCCCAGCGCGAGCGTGTCGACGCTCGTTCCGTCGAACCCGTTGGGCTGCGGCGCTCCTGGGCTGAAGGTCGTGTCGAGCGCGCCCGACGCCGCGTTCAGCTTCGCGACGAGGTTCGCGGGGCTGGACGGGCCGCGGTACTGGGTGAAGCGGCCGCCGACCCAGAGATCCGGGCCGGCGGCGGCGAGCGAGAGCACCGGCTTGTCGAAACCGCCGTTCACCGTCGCGAAGGCCTTGTCGATCTCGCCGGTCGCCGGATCGAGCTTCGCGATCCCGTTGGCCGACGCCGCGACGCCTCGGTACGCGGTGAAGGCGCCGCCGACGTGGAGGCCGCCAGGACCGAGCGCGAGGGACGTCACCGGCCCGCCGGTGAAGCCGTTCGCGTTCGCGCCGGGCGGCGAGAACTTCGTGTCGATGTCCCCGCTCGTGCGCGATACCTTCGCCACGCCGAGCGCGGCCTCGAGCCCCGCCTTGTAGGTCGTGAACTCACCCCCCACGTACAGGCTCGTCGCGTCGAACGCGAAGGCGTTCACCGGCGCGCTGAAGCCGTTGCTCCCACCTGCGGCACCGAAGATCGTCCCGATCGCGCCCGACGATGGGTTCAGCACGGCGATGTTGTTCGCGGAGCTCTCGATCCCCCTGTACTGCGTGAAGTCTCCGCCGACGTAGAGGACGTCGCTCGCGAGCGCGAGCGCGCGTACGCCGCCCCCGGTGCCTCCGCCGCCCCCGCTGAAGCCGTTCGAGGCCGGGGGGCTGAAGAGCGTGTCGAGGGCGCCGTTCTTCGCGTCGAGCTTCGCGAGGTGGTTCGCCGCGGCTCCCCTGTAGAAGGCGAACCTCCCTCCCACGAAGAGGACGTCGCCCACGCCGGCGATCGCGGACACGGGCGCGTCGAAGCCGCCTGCGCCCGCGGCGTTGAACTGCGTGTCCACGGCGAGGGTCGCGTCGTCGAGCTTGGCGAGGCCCCTCGCCTCGAAGCCGCCGTAGCAGGTGAACGATCCGCCGAGCCAGACCGTGTCTCCCGACACCGCGAGGGCGCGCACCGTCGTGCCCGCGACGCCGCCAGCGTTCTGGCCGGGCGGCGTGAACGACGGCGTCCGGGTGCCATCGAGCGTCAGCTTGGCGACGCGGGCCGCCGGCGCGAGGAGCGCGCCGTACGCGCCGAACCTCCCCCCCACCCAGAGCGCGCTGTCCGTGGCGACGATCGCGTCCACCGCGTCGTCGAAGCCGTTGTTCGCGTTGTTGAAGACGACATCGATCGAACCCGTCGATCGGCTGAGCTTCGCGATCCGGCGCGCGGAGCTTGCGATGCCGCGATAGGCGGTGAACGTCCCGCCCACGTAGAGGCTCGCGCCGCCCACGGCGAGCGCGCGCACCGGCGCGTCGAAGCCGTTCGGCGCGGGGCTGAAGGTGCCGTCGAGCACGCCGGTCGTCGGGTTCAGCTTCGCGATCCGGTTCGCCGAGCCCGCCGCGCCCCGGTACTGCGTGAACGAGCCGCCGGCGAACACGTCCGCGCCGGTGACGGCGATCGCGCTCACGACCCCGTCCTGGAAGCCGTTGCCCGTGGCGGGGCTGAAGACGGCGTCGATGCCCCCGTCCGCGCGATCGAGCTTCGCGATCCGGTTGGCCGAGCCGGCGATGCCCTTGTACCTCGTGAACGCGCCGCCGACGTAGACGTGGGTCGCCGTGAGCGCGAGGGCGCTGACGTCGAGGTCGAAGCCGTTGTTCGCGGTGGGGTTGAAGGCGGGGCTCAGCACGCCGGTCGTGGCGTGGAGCTTCGCGATCCTGTTCGCGTTGCCCGCGACGCCGCGGTACGACGTGAACGCCCCGCCCACGTAGAGATCGTTGCCGTCGACCGCGAGGGCGCTGACGGTGTCGTTGAAGCCACCGCTGAACGAGAACGGAGCGTCGAGGGCGCACGTGGCCGGATCGATCTTCGCGAGGCGGCTCGCAGGCGCGCCCCGGTACGACGTGAACGCGCCGCCGACGTACACGGCGGAAGAGGTCGCCGCGATCGCCTGGACCTCGCCGTTGAACGCGCCGTCGAGCGGGCACTTGACAGGGGCCGAGGTCGTCGCGTCGACGCCGACCATGTTCGGCGTGATGACCGTGGCCACGCGCTCGAAGTCGCCGCCGATGAACCATGCGTTGCCGAGGTGGAGCGACGCGAGGACCGCGCCTGCACCTGTCGCGTTCGCGACCGCGAGCCTCGGGCTCGCCGGCCCCGCGGCGGCGTCTCCTCTATCGTCGCCCGCCTCCGGAGCGGCGGCGTCACCGCTCGGTTGCGCCGATCCGTCCACCGCCGCGTCCGCCGGAAGGAGCGTGCTCTCCGGTACGCACGCAACCGGGAGGGCGAGCGCCAAGGTCGAGAGGAGCAGCGCCGCGCCAGCCGTCCTCGCTTCCATCACCACATCCCCGTCGCGTGCAGGGTACCTGGGCCCCCGCCGATCGCGAGCTGCCACGTCGCGCCGCCGGCACCGCGCGCCGCCGGCGACGGGGCGGTCGCCCACAGCACGATGCCGGCGCCGAGCGCGGCGGCGCCCACGCCGAGGAGGACGAGGCTCGCCGTCTGGGCCTTCGATGCGTCGGCGCGGATGTCGAGGCCCTGCTGCGTGCACTGGTTGCTCGGGTTGCAGTGTGCGTTCGAGTCGTCGACGAGCGATCGGGGCCTCAGCGCGAGCACGCCGGACGCGCCGAGACCCGCCAGCCCCAGGCCACCGAGGCCGAAGCCGATCAGGCGCTGCGAGCGGCCCTTCCCGGCCTCGGCCAGCGCATCGTGACCGCCCGCGAGCGATCCGGCGCGGGTCATCACGATCCGCTCGCGGCGACCTCGCTCGCCCTCCCGTACGAGGAGGTCGCGCGTCACCGGCTGCATGCCCGGGCTCTCGATCACGGCCGTGTGCTTGCCCGGATCGACGGGCAGGGGGCGCGCGGCGGTCGCCGGCGGGACCGCCACGCCGTCCAGCTTCAGGTTGTACGACGCGACGTCCCCGCCGCCGGGATCGCGCACCTCGACGAGGAGCGACGGCATCACGCGATCCAGCTCGGCGATGCGCTCGGCGCAGTCCTTCTGGATCATCGACGGACAGACAGGCCGCGTGCACCGCGAGAACTGCTGCCTCGCGGACACGAGCCGCCCCTGCTGGCGATCCGCCTGGCCGCTCTCCTGCGCGGTGAAGCAGGCCTCCTTCTCGTCGGCGTGCGCGGTCCCGGGCGCGAGGAGAGCGAGGACGGCGATCGACGCTGCGAGGGTGGAACGCGCGGGGCGCATCACGTCGTGCACTCTCGCTTGAAGATCTTGCGCCCGGTGTCGTCGAAGTAGAAGGGAGGATCGCAGCTCGGCTTTGCGGAGGCGGCCGGCCGGGCGGGTGGAGGCGTCGGCGCGCCCGTCGTCGAGGATCTCACCGGGCCGGCGCTCGCCTTCGTGGTCGTGGACGGCGCGGGGATCGAGGCGGACACGCCCGGCGCGATCTGCCTCGCCGCGCTCGCCGAGGCGGTCGCTGGGGAGGCAGGCGCCGTGGAGGCGACCTCCCTCGGTGGATCCGCGAGGCCCGCGCCCGCCGCGGGCTCCTCGACCGGCGTGCGGGCCGCCACGTCTGCGCGGTGGTGGAACACGTACCAGACGGTCGCGCCGCCCGTCCCGGCGAGCGTGAGCAGCAGGGCGGCGGCCCCCACGACTGCGATCGCGGTGCGCCCTGGCTTCGCCGGCGGTGGCGCGTCGGGAAAGCCCTGCGTGCTCGACACGGGCGACGTGGTGTGCCCTCCGAGCGCGACGGGCGGCGCGGGGGGCGCTCCGTGGTGGACGATGGTGGGCGCGAGCGCCACGGGGCTCACCTGCGGGGCCCGCCCGGATCCGGGAGCGGCGACCCCGCGCGGATCCGAGGGGAGCGTCGCGCGGTACGCCGCCCCCGTCGGCGCAGACGGGTTCGACAGCGGGGTGGGCATCGGGACGCCGAGCGTGCGGCTCAAGGCCTCCACGAGCTCGGGCGCGGTGGCGAAGCGGCGGGCGGAATCGACGGCCGTGGCGCTCGCGAACCACGCGTCGAATGCCGGCGGCAGCGCGACCGAGCGTGCCCCCGCGCGCTGCGTGGGCGCGACGCGCGGCCCCTCGAGCACCCGCGTGAAGAACGCGAAGATGCCGTCGGCCTCTCCGGCCTCGGGCGCCCAGTAGGCGTCGCCCGTGAGCAGCGTGTAGGCGATGTGCCCGAGCGCGTACACGTCCGCGCGAGGTCCGATGCCGCGGGAGCCCTTGATCTGCTCCGGCGCCATGTAGAGGGGCGTGCCGAGGGAGCGCGTCGTCTTCGCGGCCGAGCTCTGCGCGACGACCTTGGCGATGCCGAAGTCGAGCACCTTGAGGCGCGGCGAGCCGTCGTCCCGGCTCGTGACGAACAGGTTCTCGGGCTTCAGATCGCGGTGGACGACGCCCGCCGCGTGCGTCCGGTCGAGCGCGTGCGCGGCCTGGTAGAGGAGCAGCACGACCTCCGCGGGCTCGAGGCGGCCGCGCTTCTCCAGCAGCCCGGCGAGGTCGTCGCCCCGGAGGAGCTCCATCACCAGGAACGGCGCTCCGGTGCCCGGATCGACCCCCGCGTCGAAGGTCTCCACGATGTGCTCGCTCTCGATGTCGCTCGTGACCGTGGCCTCGAGTTTGAAGCGCCTCCGCATCTCGGGATCCGCCACGATGCTCGGGAGCATCAGCTTGAGCGCGCGACGCCGCCGTGTGCGGTGATCGAGCACCTGGTAGACGGCGCCCATGCCGCCGGCCTTGATGACGGGTGCGGCTCCATCCGAGCGGCGGTTTTGTAGCGCGAACGCTGTGCGTCCATTCCACACTTTGTCCCACTTAACTCGTGGGAGGGCGCGTGCGGGGGCTGAAGAGGAGGCGAGGACCGCGGTACGGGTGAGTTGCGACA